>CALXKJ010000014.1 GCA_944388955.1 uncultured Spirochaetaceae bacterium
AACTTGAAGATGCAAAGCTTATAATATAGCTTAAAAGAAGGTCTGGTAGTGTCTACCTTCAGGGGGTTAGTTCATATAGAACCAGCCGCGGCTGAAGGTCTATTTGGTTTTACGATTTCCGCAGATGTCGCACTCGAGGGGTATCTTCACACCAATCCTGATGATTTTGGCGATGTCGATATGTGGGGTGATGTCGCTCATGTCGGCGATTACAATGAATCGACGCCTATGGTTTCTGTTCCTCTTGAGACATGGTTCGGCAACAACATCTATGGTTTCAGCAGCTTCGACCTTGGCGTGAACAGAGTGTTCTCAGATAAGGATGCTCAGGAAGGTGGACTCTGGTATACAAATATTCTCATGGTTCCTCCAAGTGTACTTGGTGATCTTGATTTTAACTTCCCAAACAGGGCATTTGGCTCTATAGGAGGCTCTTGGTGGAACTTCTCAATCGGAAGAGACAAGCTTAGATGGGGACCTGGGGAATCGGGAAACCTCACAATCGGTGATCAGATACCGTATCATAACAACGCACGCTTCACCGCATTCTCTAAAGTCTTCAAATACACGTTCAGCATCTCGTCATTTGTCCACCCGATGAATTATCTGAATGAGAAAGGCTATCTTGATCTTACATATGGACAGACAGATAAACGTGATGGCATCAATATGTTCATAGCGCATCGCCTTGAATGGAGAATTCTCGATAAGGTTAACATGGCTCTTACTGAGTCAATAATGTACCAGAGTGATACCAATCAGTTTGACTTCCTTGTTTTAAGTCCGACAGCTGTCTTCCATAACTACTACATCCGAAGCAACGCCAATTCGTTGCTGAGTTTCGAGGCAGATTACACATTCCTTGATCACTGGAACCTCTATGGAGAGGCAGTGATTGATGAATTCAAGATGCCGGGAGAGTTCACGAAAGATGGTCCACCTTCTGCCTATGGATTCATTCTTGGTGTGAAGACGGCGTATCCTCTTGATGGTGGTATGCTTTATGGCTCTATTGAAGGAGCTTATACATATCCCTACCTGTACCTTAGGGATGATGGTGAATCGTATGGTGGTGATGGTGCAAAATATGGTATCAACTTCGTGGTCGCGACTCCTGATTTCGTCAATAGCGGAACGAGTGAGTATACTCTCGACTACCTAGGTTATCGCTATGGCAATGATAGCGTTGTCGGTAATCTCAAGGTAGGTTATGAGAAGTTCGGAAAGTGGAAAGCTGAGTTTGATTTCACATATTGGGCAGATGGCACGATGGATATGAATTCGAAGTGGGTTGAGACTACTCCTGGTGTTGATGATCCTGTTGCTCCGACACCTGAGCATGATATGGGGACCAATAATAATGGTGGTAGCTGGGATGCAAACAGCAATTATAAGTCCCGCAACGCAGTCGCTCACTGGTTTATCCTCACGCTTTCAGGAGAGTGGAATATCATCGATAGGCTTAATCTCTATGGGCAGATCAGGTTTCTTGGAGTCCTTAATGATGGGAATATAAGAGGGGAGACAGCCACGGATTTCCAGATAAGCCTTGGCCTGAGCTACAGTTTCTGATTTTAGATGATTAATCATTGGCAGGATGCGGTATCGTGTCCTGCTTTTTTGTTCGATTATTGCTTTCGTACTGATTCTTTGCAATTAAAATATGAAATATGCATGAAACTGGAAAATTATGCATAAAGTATTCATTTTACTATTAACATGGTGCTGAATAGCCGTTATTATCTGAGACATATCCAGATTTTCTGGAACTGGGTAGTCCCAGAGGAGGTAGATTATGAAGAAGGCTCTTGTGTTTCTTCTCGTTCTCGCTATGCTCGTTCCGCTTTTCGCAGGTGGAAGCAAGGAAGATGACAACACCATCCGTATAGGTGTCTTCGAACCAGCCTCCGGTGATAATGGTGCCGGTGGTAAGCAGGAGACGCTTGGTATTGAATACGCAAATTCCCTTACACCGACAATTGAGCTGAATGGTACAGTCTACAATGTGGAGCTCATCAAGGCTGATAACGAAAGCTCCAATGATAAAGCCGCTACGGCTGCATCGATGCTTGTCAATGAGGATGTCTCGGTTGTACTTGGCTCATATGGCTCTGCAGTTTCCATTGCCGGAAGTGATATCTTCCGCGCAGCTGGTGTTCCTGCAATCGGAGTCACATGCACCAACCCGCAGATTACAGAAGGCAATACGCACTATTTCCGCATCTGCTTCCTTGATCCATTCCAGGGAACAGTGCTTGCGGCATATGCATATAATGAAATCGGAGCAAGAAAGGCCTACTGTCTTTCAAAGCTCGGTGATGATTACTCCGGTGGTCTTGTGAATTACTTCATCGAGGAATTCGAGCGTCTTGGAGGAGAGTGTGTCTCTGAGACATTCCCTGAAGGCAACAGTGACTTCACATCATATATCGCAAATGCGAAGAACAGCGGCGCGGAAGTATTCTTCTCTCCTGTCTCCACTGAGGCTGCACAGCTTATCATCGACCAGTCCTCGAGCCAGGGACTCGGAATGCCTATCCTCGCTGGTGACACATGGGATTCGAATGTCATTCTTCAGGCTGCACGCGGCAAGAGCAATGTCGATGTTACTGTGACTACATTCTATCCGGAAGGCGCTGATGCTTCGTTTGATAACGGCTTCAAGGATTGGGTCAATGCAGATTCTACAAGGCTCGCTAACAATGGCGGTGATGATACTGTCGCGGCTGTAACGGCTATGGGTTTTGATGCGTACAATTTCGCTCTTCAGGCGATAAAGAATGCAGGCTCCTCTGATCCTGCAGATGTCATGGAGGCAATCTGGAAGACTGAGATTGATGGCGTGACTGGGCACATTGCTCTTGAGCAGGTCAATGGAGATGCAATCCGCAACACTGTTTACGTAAAACACTGCAATACGGAGACAGGTCGCTGGGATGCACTTCCAGCAGTAGTTGTAGGTGAGTAATCGATAAAAGGGCTGTCCCCTTGAAGGAGTACTGATGATAGGTTTCCTGCATGACAATCTCTCATATTTTCTTTCTGGAATCTCCGTAGGGGGACAGTATGCCCTCATAGCTATCGGCTATACGATGGTCTACGGAATCCTGCGCCTGATAAACTTCGCTCACGGCGATGTATTCATGGCCGCAGGGCTGGTGATGGTGTATCTTTCGTCATCACTTCCGTTCACCATTTCAATTCCCCTCGTGATAATAATCACAGTAGCGCTCGGTTTCCTGATCGAGCGCATAGCATATAAGCCACTGCGATCTGCACCGCGTATGTCTGTCATGATCAGCGCGATAGGCGTTTCATATCTTCTTCAGAATGCTGCGCTCTATTTCACCGGTGGCTTGGCGAAGGTTTATCCTTCAATTCCATTCCTGTCAGATTCAATCGTCATCTGGGATGCGACAACGAGGATGGTCACTATCATCACACCATTTCTGACAATCATCCTTGTGGTTCTTCTCACGCTTCTCATAAAGCACACGAAGATAGGCATGGCGATGAGAGCTGTCTCAAGGGATTTCGAGACAAGCCAGCTGATGGGAATAAAAATCAATAATGTTATCTCAATCACATTCATGATTGGCTCGCTTCTCGCGGCGGTCGCATCTCTTCTGTATTTCACGAACTATGCATCAGTAACGCCCACCAGCGGCAGCATGCCAGGTCTCAAGGCGTTTGTTGCGGCAGTCTTCGGAGGAATCGGGAGCATCCCCGGCGCTGTCATAGGCGGATTCATAATCGGAATCTGCGAGAATATCATCAAGGGCGGCGCCTCGATATTCGGAATCCCCGGTACTGGCTGGACGACATTCTCAGATGCATTCACTTTTGCATTCCTTATCGTCATTCTCGTTGTGAAGCCCACTGGGCTGTTTGGCGAGAAATCCGTGGATAAGGTTTAAGGGGGCATAATATGGATAAAGCAAAGAAAAGGAAACTTGCCCTCACATGGACGTGTATCGCAGCCCTCTATCTTGTGATACTCATCCTTGAATTGACTATGAGGCCGACATCAATACTCTTTACCGTCCTCAAGAAGGGTGCAATATATTCGCTTGTCGCTGTATCGATGAATCTTCTCAATGGATTCACAGGACTTTTCTCCCTGGGACAGGCGGGATTCATGCTCATCGGAGCATATACATACGCAATCCTGACGATGCCAAGCGAGGTTAAGACATCGCAGTCGGTTTATAAATACTATCAGTGCTTCATAACATTCGATACTGGTGTCTTCATAGGACTTCTTGCTGCCGGGTTGATGGCCGCGCTTTTCGCATTCCTTATCGGTCTTCCGGTCTTGAGGCTTAAATCGGATTATCTCGCGATAGCAACCCTCGGGTTTGCGGAGATTGTGAGAGCCGTGTTTCAGTGGGATGTGCTGGGACCTGTTACAAACGGCGCGAATCTTCTCAGAAGCTATATCGATCTTACACGCGTTACTATCCCGTTCACGGATATACCATTTCCTCCTACGTTGTTTGTATTCATTGCCGCAGGCGTGTGCATACTTCTTATCGTGCTTCTCATAAATTCATCATATGGCCGTGCCTTCAAGGCTATAAGGGATGATGAGACAGCGGCAGAGGCCATGGGCATAAATCTTTTCCGCCATAAGGAGCTTTCGTTTGTTATATCATCATTTTTCGCCGGTATCTCTGGAGCGCTTCTTGCGATGTTCCAGTACACTGTACAGGCTCAGCAGTTCAAGTCAATGATGACATACGAGATCCTTCTCATCGTGGTTATTGGAGGAATCGGCTCTATTTCAGGCTCGTGCATCGCATCTTTCCTGTATATCACGCTGTCTGAATGGTGGCTCCGTGGACTCGACATGGGGACATTCCTTGGAATCAACGCGCCAGGCCTTTTCAGATCAGGCTTCCGTAAGCTTGTCTTCTCTATAATCATAATGATTATCGTCCTCTTCTTCTCGAGGGGAATAATGGGTGACAAGGAGCTTTCGTTCACGCGTATTAAAGCTTTCTTCCAGCGTAAAGGGAAAAACAGGAAGGAGGTGAAAGCATGACACAGAGCCTTCTTGAACTCAGGAATGTGACAATGCAATTTGGCGGCGTAGTGGCTGTCAATGATTTCTCGATGCATGTAGATGAAGGAGAGATTGTCGCTCTTATCGGTCCGAATGGCGCTGGAAAGACAACAGCTTTCAACTGCATCACGGGAGTGTATGAGCCGACAAATGGCGAGATTCTCTACCGCGGCCATACAGTTGTCGTGAGTCATCCGCATGGAAAGATGAAGAAGAATTATGCCGGCCATAATGCAGAGCTCTACATGGACAGAAAGATAATCCATCCAACACCTGATGAAGTCACGAAGCTGGGGATCGCGAGGACGTTCCAGAACATCAGGCTCTTCAAGAGCATGACCGTCTACGATAACGTTCTTACTGCGATGCACTTGAGAGCGAGGCAGAATGTCTTCTCTTCGGTTTTCCGTCTTAGCTATAAGGAAGAGAGGAGAATGAGGGAGGATACTGACAGGCTTCTCAAGGAGCAGGACCTCTATAAGTATAAGGATGAAAAGGCTACAAGTCTTCCATACGGCAAGCAGCGACGTCTGGAGATTGCACGCGCGCTCGCTACAGAGCCTGAGCTTCTTCTTCTCGATGAGCCGGCAGCAGGAATGAATCCACAGGAGACCAAGGAGCTGAGCTCATTTATAAGGGAGATTAAAGACAAGTATAACCTTACAGTTTTCATGATTGAGCATCATATGGATCTAGTCATGGGGATATCAGACAGGATATATGTTCTCGATTTCGGTTCTCCTATAGCGGAAGGAACGCCGGAGGAGATTCAGAGTAATGAACGTGTCATAAAGGCGTATCTGGGAGAAAGCGATGAAATTTGAAGTGGAAGGATTATCAGTTAACTATGGTGGAATCGAGGCTGTACGTGATATATCCTTTTCTGTCGAAGAAGGTGAGATTGTCACGCTTATCGGGGCCAATGGCGCAGGAAAGAGCACGACGCTGAGAACTATCGCGGGTCTTGTGAAGCCTAAATGCGGGAAGATTCTCTTCGATGGCAATGATGTGACTGGTAAGGATCCTGCATATATTGTCGGCAAAGGGATTACACTCGTTCCGGAAGGAAGAAAGATTTTCCCAGATCTTACGGTTCTTGAGAATCTGAGAATCGGCGCATATCTTCGCAAGGATAATATCGAGGATGATATCGAATGGGTTTATTCACTTTTCCCGAGGCTCAAGGAGCGAAGCTGGCAGTATGGTGGAACGCTCTCGGGTGGTGAGCAGCAGATGCTTGCTGTTGGACGTGCTCTGATGTCCAAGCCGAGAATCATGATGATGGATGAGCCGTCATTGGGACTTGCGCCTCTTGTAGTGAAGGATATCTTCTCAATCATCAAGGAAGTCAACAGGAATGGCGTGACAATCCTCCTTGTCGAGCAGAACGCCAACATGGCGCTGCAGATAGCAGATAAGGCTTATGTCATGGAGACTGGAGTAATAACGCTTTCAGGCTCTGGGGTGGAGCTTATGAATAATGAAGGTGTGAGAAAAGCATATCTTGGCAAATGATTTTCTGATTTTTCTTTCTCTTTGGCTGTAATGGGAGTAGTATTCTTCTTAGTCATGAGACATGAAACATCAGAAGAGCGATTCAGGAAGATGACAGAGACGCCCGTGAGGCGTCTTATTATCACGCTTTCAGTCCCGACGATAATAAGCAATCTTGTGTCTACTCTATATAATGCCGCGGATACATTCTTTGTCGGACAGATTTCGACAGCTGCTTCAGCGGCGGTTGGTGTGGCGCTTTCACTGCAGGCTGTCATACAGGCAATCGGATTCTTCTTCGGGCAGGGCAGCGGAAACAATATGTCCAGACAGCTAGGCTCGCATCATGAGAAGACAGCGGAAATACTAGCTTCAACGGGGTTCTTCTCTTCCCTTATATTCTCTCTTCTCGTGATGGTCTTCGGCCTCATATTCCTGCGTCCTCTTTCAGTCTTCCTTGGCTCATCCGAGACGATACTTCCATATGCGATGGATTACATATTCTGGATTCTTATCGCATCTCCATTCATGGCATCGTCATTTGTACTGAACAATCAGCTGCGCTTCGAGGGTAATTCATTCTATTCGATGATTGGCCTGACGACTGGTGGTATTCTCAATCTTGTCCTTGACCCGCTTTTCATCTTCGTTTTCGATATGGGGATATCAGGGGCGGCGCTTGCGACAGCTATAAGCCAGTTCATCAGCTTCCTCATTCTCTTCATACTCTCCCAGAAGATAGGGACAGTGAAGATCAGGCTCTCATCATTCAGACCCACAAAGGAAATACTTGGAATGATTACCAATGGCGGCTTGCCATCGCTTTGCAGACAGAGTGTCGCATCGGTTGCGATGGTATCGCTGAATAATGCTGCGCTTCCATTCGGCGATGCCGCTATTGCTGCAATGGCGATTGTCAACAAAATAGGCAATTTCACGAATTCCGTGCTTCTTGGTGTAGGACAGGGGTATCAGCCGGTGTGCGGTTATAATTTCGGTGCTGGGCTGTATAGACGCGTTAAGGATGGCTTCTGGTTCTGCGTGAAGGTGATGTCAATCGTTCTTGCCGTTCTTGCTGTGATAGAGTTCATCTGGGCATCTCCTATCGTAGGCTTCTTCAGGAAAGGAGATCCGGATGTTATTGAAATCGGTGACATAGCGCTCCGCTTACGTTGTTTCACGCTTGTTCTTTCGAGCTGGATTACAATCAGCAATATGCTGCTGCAGACTACAGGGAAGATGTGGAGAGCATCAATTCTCGGCTTTGCCAGACAGGGTTTGATACTCATCCCTATTGTATGGCTGCTGCCTCCTTTTATAGGCATATGGGGCATCCAGATTGCACAGCCACTAGCAGATCTCATCACATTCATGATGTCCGTGCCGATGACGATGAGCGTAATCAGGGCAATGAATGAAGGTGTGCGTAAGGAAGAGCTGCAAAATACATGAAATGATTTTTAACTTCTGAAAAATCACCCAAGAAGTGATTTTTCTGGACTTAAAAGTCATTTTAAGTAAAATATCTGATATGTACAGAGGTATAGAACAGACACTTTCTGAGTGGAAGAATGATGCGAAGCGTAAGCCGCTTCTGCTCATCGGGGCTCGCCAGACGGGAAAAACATACATCCTTGAGAAATTTGGAAAAGAATCATTTGATTCTGTCATTAAGATTGATTTTGAGAGGAATCCAAATGCAAAGCATGTATTTGAAGGCAATCTTGAGCCTGAGTCGATCATTCCGCAACTCGAAATACTTACAGGTGTCAGATTCATTCCTGGAAAGACACTTATAATACTTGATGAGATTCAGGCATGTCCTCGGGCTCTGACGGCATTGAAATATTTTAAGGATAGTGGAAGGAAGCTGCATGTTGTAGGAGCTGGCAGCCTGCTTGGTGTTGCAATAAACAGGGAGGATTTCTCTTTTCCTGTCGGCAAGGTTAAGACAATCCGGCTATATCCTCTGGATTTTGAGGAATTCCTTATTGCTTCTGGCAATGACAGGCTTGCTGTCATGTGCCGGGAATCTTTTGAAACATGCAATCCATTGCCCGAGGCTATGCATATCAAGCTTATCGACCTATATCGCACTTACATCATTATAGGTGGGATGCCGGAAGTTCTGCTGGCTTATCTGGAAAATGGAAGCTACATTGCAGCGGGTGAAGTGCAGGAAGGCATTCTGTCAGATTATCGCTCTGATATCGCAAAATATGCCGATGATTCACAGAAAGTACTTGCACAGCGTGCATTTGATACGATTCCGATGCAGCTGGCAAAAGAGAACAGAAAGTTCCAATACAACCTTATAAGGAAAGGGGCGACTTCAGCTGTATTCGGCGAAGCCATTGAGTGGCTCTCGGCAGCTGGCCTCACTCTCAGATGCGTCAAGATTACAACACCTGGGATTCCTCTGAAGGCATATGAGGACATTTCATCGTTTAAGCTGTATCTGCTCGATACAGGGCTTCTGATACGTATGTCAGGAATGCCGAGGGAAAGCATTCTCAGTGGTATGGGAGAGCGTTTCATGGGTGGTATCACAGAAAATTATGTCGCTTCATCTTTCGTTTCCCGAGGAGTCCCTTTGTATTATTGGGAATCTTCAGGCCAGGCGGAAATCGATTTCGTCATCCAGCGAGGCTCTGATGCCGTTCCAGTAGAGGTCAAATCGAGCGAGCATGTGCGTTCGAGAAGTCTCTCTGTATATAAAAACAGGTTTTCTCCAGAGCTCAGCATCAGGCTATCAACGAGGAATTTCGGGCTTGAGAATGGAATTTTCTCTGTTCCTCTATATGCTGCATGGCTTGTGGCTGAGAGCGGAAGGCTTTCGTAGAAAGGAAGGGGCTCCCGAAGGAGCTCCCTGATTCAGATAAGCGCTGTCACGATACCATTTACGGAGATTATCGCGATGATGAGCGGAAGTATCCACGCACAGTAGAATCTTAATGCCGTTGGCACTTTCAGGCCTTCGCCTGTATTCGCCTCTGCTATGAATTTATCCCAGCCCCAGCCATAGCGATGCGAGCAGAAGATGACATAAGCAAGGCTTCCAAGAGGGAGGATTATATTGGAAACAAGGAAATCCTCTCCATCAAGGATTGTTGATCCAGCGCCAAGCGGCTGAATATCTGAAAGTACGTTGTAGCCAAGAACCGCAGGAAGCGAAAGCACGAAAAGCGCTATGAAATTTATTATTGCAGCTTTGCGTCTTGACCATCCATGCATATCCATCCAGTAAGCGGAGATATTCTCGAAAACCGCAATCAGTGTTGATAGCGCCGCGAATATCATAGCGAGGAAGAAGACTGCGCCCCAGATTCCGCCCATTCCCATCTGCGTGAATACGTTAGGAAGCGAAATGAAAAGAAGTGATGGGCCCGATCCGGCTTCGACTCCGAATGATGCACATGCGGGGAAGATGATGAATCCAGAAAGAAGTGCGACTGTCGTGTCGAGGCATATGATTCTTATTGATTCTCCTCCTAGCGATCTTTTCCTATCGAAATAGGAGCCGAAAATAGTCATTGCCCCGATTCCGAGAGAGAGCGTGAAGAACGCCTGTCCCATAGCCGCGAAGACGGACTCACCGAATCCATATTCATGTACAAGGTTGCCGAAGTCGGGCTTCATGTAGAAAGCTATTCCTTCTCCAGCATTCGGAAGAAGGCATGAGTGGATCGCGAGAATGAGCATAAGCACGAAAAGGATGACCATCATCACTTTCGTTATTTTCTCGACACCATTCTTAAGACCAATGATGACAACGCCTGCGGTAAGAAGAAGGGCCAGCCCCATGAGCACAATCTGCAATCCCGGCGCAGCAGTCAGCGATGAGAAATATGTTTCTACAGCAGCTGTGTCAAACGACTTGTTGAGGCGACCGGAGAGGAATGAGAAGAAGTAGTACAGGAGCCAGCCTGTGATAGTCGAATAGTACATCAGGAGAAGATAATTTCCCGCGATGGCTGCATAGCCTATGCCATGCCACTTTGTCTTTTCGGGTTCGAGCTTCTTGAGCGCGCCTACGATATTCATTCTTCCTGCTCTTCCGATGGCGAATTCCATGATCATTACAGGAACACCCATGAACACGAGGAATAGAAGATACAGGAGTACAAATGCTGCACCGCCGTATCTGCCCGTGATGTATGGGAATCTCCATACATTTCCAAGCCCGATTGCGCAACCTGCGGACAGCAGAATGAATCCCAGGCGTGACGAGAGTTTTTCTCTTGCCATGTTTAACCTCTTTTCTCTGTATTTCTTGCTGGATATCTTGGGTCGCTGGTATATAGAAGTCCCAGTTTCCTCAGTCCAGACATATCACCATTGGAAGGAATGTGCGTGAGATGCACATCCGCATCTTTAAGATTTGGCAGTTCTGCAAGCGCTTTGGCGGCATCCGCATCCTCGGAGGCACTCATTGCGAGAGCGATGAGTATCTCATCAAGATTCATGCTGACACCTTTGCCGCTGAGTATGTCTCTCTTCATTGCCGTGATACTCGAGATGACATTCTTTGAAATGAGATCCTTTTCCTTCGGTATTCCCGCCATAGCCTTGAGCGCGTTGAGAAGAAGCGCAGAGCAGGCATGGAGCGTTATTGAGTTGTGAGCTGTTACGATTCTTCCATCAGGAAGCTCAATCGCAGCTGCGCATACAGTACCGTTCTTGCCTTTTCCCTCGTTTATCGCTTTCTCCAGTGCTTCGCGCGCCGGAATCACGACAGCTCTGTCCTCAGGTTTAAGCTTGGCTTTGTCCATGATTGCGGAAATCCTGTTCACTGTTTCCTGATCAGCTCTTCCTGCGACGTAGTCAGTCCTGATTGCGAAATATCTCCTGATGATCTCATCCTGTCCGGCTTTGCGGCAGACTTCGTCATCTGTAATACCGAAACCGCATCTATTCACGCCCATGTCGGTGGGTGATTTGTATTTGCATTCACCTGTTATTCTCTCAAGAATTCTCGCGAGAAGCGGAAAAGCCTCAAGATCTCTTGAGTAGTTGACGGTGACTTCATTGTATGCCGCAAGATGGAAATGATCGATGAGATTGACATCTCCGATATCAGCAGTTGCAGCTTCATAAGCGATATTGACAGGGTGGTCGAGCGGAAGATTCCAGATTGGGAATGTCTCGAGTTTTGCATATCCCGGCTTCATGCCCATCTTCGCTTCGTGGTACATCTGCGAAAGGCAGGTGGCAAGCTTGCCGGATCCAGGTCCCGGCGCTGTAACGATTACAACAGGAGCTGATACAGGTATGTATTCATTCCTGCCGTAGCCATTGTCTGAGACAACGACGTCTATATTCGATGGATAACCTGGAGTGGCTGGATGCGTGTAGACATGCACGCCCATTCTTTCAAGCTTGTTGCGGAATGCGTCAGCTGCAACCTGATTCTCGTAACGCGTGATGACGACTTTATCGCATTTGAGGCCGTAGGCCGCGAAATCATCAATCATCTTCAGTACATCCGCGTCATAGCTTATGCCGAAATCCGATCTGATTTTCCCTCTTTCTATGTCTCCTGCGTAGATGCATATGATGATATCAAGTCTATCCTTGAGGGACTGGAAGACCTTCATCTTGTTGTTCTCATCGAATCCCGGAAGCACTCTTGCCGCATGTTTGTCGTGGAGCAGTTTTCCGCCACACTCAATATAAAGGTGTCCGGAAGAAGACTCCCGGACCCTTTCAAGTATGTACTTTGTCTGCTCTTCAACATATCGGGCGCTGTCAAACCCTATTCTATGCATATCAGACATAGCCCTCCGCAAGCATCGCGCGTGAGACTTTCATGAAACCTGCGATATTCGCACCATCAACATAGTTATTCTTCTCAGAATACTTCTCAGCAGCTTCGCTGATATTCCTGTAGATGTTGTTCATGATTGTCTGGAGCTCTGAATCGACTCTCTCACGTGTCCACTGCATTCTCATTGAATTCTGGCTCATCTCGAGACCTGAGACCGCTACGCCACCTGCGTTGGCAGCTTTGGCAGGAGCAAGAAGAATGCCATTGCCCATGATAATGGATTCAGCTTCGACAGAGCAGGGCATGTTCGCACCTTCACCGACAAGCTTTATGCCATTCTTCACGAGGTGCTCCGCATCTTCCTTGAGAATCTCATTCTGCGTCGCGCATGGGAATGCGTAATCTGCCTTGATGTCCCAGATCGGGTTAGGCACAGATGGATCGCGCTCAATGTACTCAGCACCCTTGAAGTGCTCTGCATATTCCCTGATGCGTCCTCTCTTGACGTTCTTGAGCATCTTAACCCATTCAAGCTTCTCTTTTGTGATTCCGCTCTCGTCGTAGATCATTCCAGTGGAGTCGGAGAGCGTGACAGGCTTGGCTCCAAGCGCAAGAAGCTTCTCGACTGTGAACTGTGCAACATTTCCAGAGCCTGAAACAAGGCATGTCTTGCCTTCGAGACCCATGCCATTGCCTCTTAAGATTGCGTCTGAAAGATATACAAGTCCATAACCTGTGGCTTCCGGCCTGATGTTTGAGCCACCGAAATCCATTCCTTTGCCTGTAAGCACTCCTGTGAATGAATTCGTGATTCTCTTGTACTGACCGAAAAGATATCCGATTTCTCTTCCACCTACGCCGATGTCGCCAGCTGGAACATCCGTATCAGGTCCGATATGCCTATAAAGCTCTGTCATGAAAGACTGGCAGAAGCGCATGACTTCATTGTCGCTCTTTCCTTTTGGATTGAAATCAGAGCCGCCTTTTCCACCGCCCATCGGAAGACCTGTGAGACTATTCTTGAAAACCTGCTCGAAAGCGAGGAACTTCATGATTGAGAGATTTACTGATGGATGGAATCTGAGTCCTCCCTTATACGGTCCAATAGCAGATGACATCTCAACGCGATAACCTCTGTTTATCTGGACTTTTCCCTCGTCATCAATCCATGGAACGCGGAACATGACAACACGCTCAGGCTCTGTCATTCTTTCAAGAATCTTGTGGTATGAGACTTCAGGAAGATCATCGATGATTTTGTCGATAGACTGAAGAAATGTGTAGACCGCCTGCTGGAATTCTTTCTGGTCGGGATCGGTCTTAAGTACGTGCTCGTATACACGCTGTGTTTCGTCATGCATAAGGCTTTTTCTCCTAACTTTTTCCGATAATAAATACATAAGGAAAGAAGGAAAAGAGCAAAGGGGCTGGCAAGGATAAATTTCCTCAACTTCTTTCCTGAATAGCAGATTGCTTTCTGAATGTAGAATATGATTATGCAGGGGATATCCTAAACAGTCTACTTTTGTTGACAAGTACAAGATTAGCCAAGTCCGGCAACGAAAACATAGCCAAGTCCGGCAACGAAAATAATTTATGCTTGAAGTTTTTTATATAATACAATAAATTAAAAGTGTGGAAGTTAAGTCAAGAAAATATATTCCTAGAGTGGTTGATGAGCAGCTGAGACTGTGCTTGGAAAGCAGTGGCGCAGTTCTCATTGAAGGGGCTAAATGGTGTGGGAAGACAACATCCGCGAAACAAGTAGCAAACAGTGTTGTGGATCTTGGGGATCCTGATAAAGAAGATGAATACTTTGCTCTTGCAGCCATTGCACCTTCAAAGCTTCTTGATGGAGATGAGCCACTGCTCATTGATGAATGGCAGCGAATCCCTAAGCTATGGGACTCCGTCCGTACTTTGGTTGATAGAAAAGGAGGGTTTGGCCATTACATCCTTACAGGTTCAGCGACACCTTTAAGCAAGATGGATGAAGCAAGTAGAAGGCATAGTGGGACGGGGCGAATCTCCAGTGTGAGGATGCGTCCATTTTCCTTGTTTGAATCTGGGGATTCCAATGGTATGGTAAGTCTGTCAGCTCTATTTTCAGGTGAAGATGCTGTGCAAGGAAGTAATCCTATGGATATCAATAGACTTGCATTCCTTTGCTGCCGTGGGGGATGGCCTGAAGTATGTATAGCTGAGAATATCCGAGATAGAGCGGCTCTGATGGTTGCCCAGTCATATGTTGATTCGATTTGCTCTGGCAAGTTCGAGAACGAGGATGGTATTGTCCGTGATAAGGATAAGATGGCATTGTTTCTCCGTGCATACGCCCGTACTGTCGGCTCTCAGCAATCAATTGCTGATCTATGCAAGAATCTTTCTTTTTCAGGTACATTCTCTTTTTCCGAGAAATCAGCATATTCGTATCACAAGTCTTTGCGTGACATATTTGCGATTGAGGATATGCCGGCATGGAATGCAAATCTGAGATCGAAGACAGCAATAAGAACTTCTGATACACGGTATTTCAGTGATCCATCGATTGCCGCTGGTAGCCTTGGGGTTGGGACAGATGATCTTATCAAGGATATTAGGACATTTGGATTCATCTTTGAGAATCTCTGTATGAGAGATCTTCGTGTGTATTGCGGAGCAAATGGAGGGAAGGTTTTCCATTATAGGGATAAATCAGGACTTGAATGTGATGCAGTAATCCATCTTCCGAATGGAAAATTCGGGCTTGTTGAAATCAAGCTTGGAGGAAAAGAAGCTATTGAGCATGGCGCAAAGACGCTGATAAAGCTCGCGGGCAAGATTGATGAGAATATAATGGGAGAGCCATCCTTCATGATGGTGCTTATAGGGGTAGGAGCATACGCTTACAGAAGGGAAGATGGCGTCTTTGTTGTTCCGATAAGCATGCTGGGGCCTTGATAGTTTGGTAGAGCCATTGTCTGTGACAGTACATGCTCTATGTGTCTTATGAAGCATTGAGCAATGTGCCATATCGTTTAATCCCATATGCTGCGCAGTGAAATATGTCATCAATTCCTTTTCTGAAGAACTGAATTGCTCCTGTATTGTGATGGCGTGATGGAGAAATGCTTCTTGAATGCCCTCACGAAGTGGCTTTCATCATAGAATCCGAATCTTTCGCTTATGGTTTTTATAGGGAGATTCGTATTCTCTAAGAGCACACAGCTCTTTGATAACCGTATTCTTTGGCACAGGGCTTTTGCGCTGCAGCTGAAATACTTGTTCACGAGACGCTCAAGGTGCGTGACGCTTATATTCATCCTGCTGCTGATTTCCTCCAGGCTCAGGTCATATCCATTCTCAGCCACGATGCTCATGAATCTGTCCGAGAAGTCAACATTCGTTTCCTGGGACTGCTCGATGATGTCAATCACAAGCGACTCTGCCTTGTTTACCAGCTTGAGTGTATTTATATCTGTCTGCATGTAGATTTCCCTGAATGTCGAATCGAAAGACACGGAGCCTGTAGTGAATTGCATATGAATTCCCTCTGCAAAATGTTTTCGCAGCAGAGTCACAAGACCCCGTCCGTCAGTCTGGTTGAATATGTCTATGCCAAGCTGTGAATAACCATCTGGGGAGTATAGCTCGTGAAGCGCTTTCGGGGCTATTATCGCGACCTGTCCTTTCTTCATCACAAGAGTCTCTTTTTCCGTGATAATCTCCAGCGTTCCGGAAGTGACAAGTATCAGCTGATAGAAGCTGTGCGAGTGCATTTCCTTCCTGTAGCCCTTTACTCTCTCGAGGATGTGGAGCTGTCTGTAAGGTGATGGAAGCTGGGCAAGTATACCGCTTCGTATATAGAGCTGATTTTCCCTTTCGTCAGAATCTATGATTATCCTACCCATGGTAAGATTTTACAATTTATTGTTCATTTTGTAAATTGTGGAATTGGTTTGCGGGGGTACTATGAAGCAAAGAGGCAGGAAAGAGAGCGGTTCTGCCTGATACTGGAGGTAAACGATGCAGGTCCGTATAAATCGTCTGACACCTGGAGAAGGACATTATTTCTATGGTTACTATGATAACTATGCAATGACACAGGATGGCTCCAGGCACCTTCTGAATAAAGTCTCGTTCATGGATCGGCTCCAGAAGGCCGGTGATGTATGCAATCTTGGCTATCTCGATAGAAAAGAAGGAAATATAAAGTATTTTGCAAAAACATCGGCTTGGAATTTCCAGCAAGGCTGCATGCTTGAGTGGGATCCAAAGGAGCAGAACTGCGTGTATTATAACGACTTCTCCGACGGACACTACAAAAGCGTGCACCTGAATCTGGAGACAGGTGAGAGGAAGGAAATCATGTTTCCTCTCGCTGATATATCCCCAGATGGCAGATATGGATTATCAGTCAATTTCCCTCGCATCTATGATTTCCGTCCGGGATACGGCTACTGTAATACAGTAGATTCGTGGAAAGATATTACAGCTCCTGCGGATGATGGTATATATCTTATTGATTTACGCTCAGGATCTGGCAAGCTTCTGATCCCATATTCAGAGATGATCAAGTATTTCTCTCTCAGTGAGAGTACTGACGGATGCAAGGTGGTTATCAACCACATCACATTCAATGCTGAGTCTGACAGATTTGTATTTCTTATCAGGTGTTTCCCTAAGGGAAGCGATGATTGGGTGACAGGAATAGGCACAAGCGATTTAGATGGCAATATCTATGTTCTCAGAAACTACACTTTCGCTTCCCACTATTACTGGAAGGAGAATGGCGTGCTGCTGATTTATGCTGACTGCGGAGAAGGCGATGCGCTCTATGAACTCTATGACCAGAGCCAGGAATACAGAATCATAGGCAGGGAGCTTTTCACGGAGGATATCCACTGCAGTTACTCACCTGATAGGGAGTGGATTATAGGGGATGGGTATCCTAATGCGGAAGGCTATAGGCCAGTGTTCCTTTACAACATCGCATCTGATTACGGCAGGAAGATTGCTGATATCTATTCACCGCTTCCATCGATTATGGATATCCGTACGGACCTTCACTGCAGATGGTGTCCGGATGGGGAACATGTCACATTCGATTCAATTCACGAGGGTTTTAGAGGTATATATGAGATGGATCTCTCAGAAGCCCTCGAGGAGATAAAAACAGGAGGAAGAAAATGAGAAAGGGACTGACACTATGCATCGTGCTTCTTCTTACGGCCTTTTCCGTATTTGCAGGAGGAGCGTCTGACGCTAAGGGAGCAGATGGGAAGACTGTCATCACAATCTGGTATGAAGGCAACGATTCACGTCTTCCATTCTTCAAGGCCGCGGAAGCGGAGATGCAGAAGGATTATCCGGATTATTCCATCAATGCAGTCACATTCGACAATGCAACGCTCGTGACAAGATCGCTTCAGGCTGCAACTGCAACAGGTGGCGTTGATCTCATATTCAACGAGGCCTCAAGGCTTCTGACGACTTATCAGCAGTCAGGTGGCGCATTCGAGGATCTTTCAGATGTTCTGGCTGCAAGCCCTAATAGCGAGACAGTGACTGATGCAGACAAGAAGGTCTGTTCATCGGGTGACAAGCTCATAGTCTATCCTGTCAACAGATCAGTGAATGCTCTTGGGTATAAGACAGATATCATCGAAGTCTCTGAGGACCAGGCTCCTTCCACTTGGGAGAAATTCGTTGAGCTTGGAAAGCGCTATGAGGAAGCTGGAATCAATGGATGGACTCTTCACCTTGGTACAGATCCGAAGCAGGCTTTCAATCTTTTCCTTACCGGTGGCAATGGAATGACGGATCTCTGGCTTGATACAGAGGCAAATGCAAGTAAGATTGATGAGAATAAAGAGCTTTTTGCCCAGATTATCGATCTCTACACAGGACAGGACGCGATATGGGATCCAGATGCCATCAATGAGGATTTCGCGGCTATGTATACGAAGATCCAGAGCGGAAGCGTTGGTATGTTCCGTGTAGGTAACTGGAATGTAGTCGGCTGGGATCAGCCAGATAGCGGAGTTGGTGAATATGTCACAACAACATGGCCATCGCTTGATGATTCCGGAAAGGGCGGTCTTCTCCTTGGAGGAGTCAGAGGAATGGCAATGCCATCGAATGCACCCGAGAAGGAAGCTGCAAAGATATTCCTTCAGTACTGCATGACAGAAGCTGCGCAGAAGGCAAGCTTTGATACAATGGGCTCTTGTATGGATTACAGCGTAGTCGATATGGATTCACTTACAGAGAATCAGAAGATATTCTTCGATTCCGATGTGACTATCTATCCAGCTGACTGCTATGAGGGTGCATTCCCTTACTATCCACAGCTTCTTGAAGTATTCGAGAGAGGTCTTACGGAAGCATATTCCGCTGACGGATATGATGAAGTGATAAGCATTCTTGAGAAGACGGATGCGGCTGTGAATCAGGTATTCGCAGAAAACAACTGAGTCTTATAAGGAGGCCACGGCACTCCGCCGCCGTGGCTTCCTGTTTCATGGAAAGGAGGAAAAGGGTACAGATGATCAGAGATAAAGTGAATTTGATGAGGCGCTACTGGCTGCTGTATTTCTTCATAGCTGTTTTTGCTGTCATATCGATAATCTTCGGAATCTATCCAATGATAAGCAGTTTCTGCTACTCCTTCTTCAAGGGAAGCTCTGTGATGAGCAATCCTGTATTTGTCGGATTGGATAACTACACGAAGCTTATCCATGATGAGTATTTCTGGAAGTCATTCCGGCTGACAATTCTCTTTACTGTAATAAGCGTGCCAATGAACATCATCGTGTCGATGATACTCGCCCAGCTTTTGGATAAAGTGAAAAGAGGACAGCTTTTCTTCAAGCTTGCCATATTCATCCCATACATTACGCCCGATGTAGTAGGCTCTGTTGTATGGAAGCATGTCTTCAATTCCCAGGGAGCCGCCAACAGTCTTCTGACAGCCCTCGGCTTTGAGCCGGTAGGTTGGCTGACAACACCGGAGACGGCCTTTGCGGTCCTCGCTTTCGTAGAGCTCTGGAAGCATGTCGGACTCTATACGATTATAATAATGACCAATTACCAGCTCATAGACCGTACGATGTATGAAGCTGCGATGATAGATGGTGCCTCTTCATGGCAGGAATATTTCTATATAACGATTCCCGCTCTGAAGCCTGCGATATCGCTGAACACGGCATATGCCATAATACAGTTCCTCAAGACATATACTGTATCGAGGATAATCACATTCGGAGGCCCGAACTACAGCACAAACTTCCTTTCATATTATGCATATAGCAAATACGAGAGGATGGATTTCGGTTCTGCCACGGCTGTTGCGACCATGCTTTTCATTCTTATCGTCGTTATCACGCTGCTTGGCGGAAAACTCAAGAGGAGGGGATTATGAGACGACGGACAAAGACACCTGTGATGGTGCTCATATATGCAATTCTCATAATCGTATCATTTGTAATGATCTATCCGTTTCTCTGGATGCTCTTCGGCTCATTCAAATCGAATTATGAGATTATAAACTATCCGCTGTCGCTCCTGCCTAAGAAGTGGACAGTAGAAGGCTGGCGGAATATACAGATGCTTTCAGGTAATCCGCTGATGCATTATTTCAAGAACAGCGTGATTATAGGAGTAGGTACAACGGCTGTGGTTGTTCTTGCCACATCCCTTGGCGGCTATGCGCTGTACAGAAAGAAGGATCTTCCGTTCTTCCGTGTCATCGAGGGCTGTTTCTCGATTGCGCTGATGTATCCAGCTGTTCTTCTTCTGATTCCTCTTTATGTCATTGTCATAAAGATGGGACTATATGGGCAAGGCAACTTCTGGGGTATCATTCTCGCATCCTCCACAGGCGCATGGGGAGCCGCGCTGCCATTCTTCCTTTTCCGAAACTTCTTTTCCTCTGTTCCCTATGAGCTTACAGAAGCCGCTACAATCGATGGGGCGAATGAGATACAGTTATTTTTCAGGATAATGGTTCCTGTCATGGCTCCTGTATTCTCGACTTCAATCCTGATTTCATTCCTCACGAGCTGGGGTCTCTGGCTTCCTGTTGTCATGCTCAGCCAGGATATGAGCACTTACAACCTTGCCGCGATGCTCGTGAATCTCAACTCCGATCTGGGAGTCGATCTTTCGATGACGGCAGCTCTGTCTACATGTATTACACTACCTGTAGTCATTCTGTTCCTCATAACACAGAAGAAGGTCATGGAAGGCATTGCCGCTGGCAGTGTCAAAGGCTGATAGGAGGTTGGCCATATGGAGAACATGGAAAAATATTATGAGCATCTGCATCTGCGCACATATGATGCGAAGCTGCATACTGCACCGATAGGAGCTGAATCGCTTATATTCACAGGTGGAAGGAATGAAGAAAGTCTCGATGGTATGTGGAAATGCATGCCTGATGTCTTCGACACTATTATCCGTAAGGAGCTTTATGGTCCCGTGAAGCGTGATACAAACGGAATGGAGATACCTACGGATTATGCATTCGGAGATGGTTTTGATATCGCGATTCCCGGCAGTGTCAATCTCGCAGATCCCCATTTCTACCTCTATGAGGGTAGTACAGTATATACAAGGGCATTCACGTACTATGAAGAGAAGAAAGGGGAGCGTGTCTTCATACGTTTCGGTGCTGCCAATTATGAATGCAGGGTTTTCATTAATGGCGAGTACCTTGGACGTCATATCGGAGGATTCACTCCATTTGCCATAGAGCTCACAGGGAAGCTTAAGGAGAAGAATGAGCTTCTGGTCATAGTCAATAACAGAAGAAGCTTCGAGCAAGTGCCATCTGAAAATTATGACTGGTTCAATTATGGAGGCCTGACAAGATCTGTTTCCCTGTACAGAGTACCTGAGTCGTTTATCAAGGACTTGCATGTCTCCCTCGTTCCTGATGGCACTTATGGCCACATCAAGACTGGAATTGAAGTCGATGGTAAAATTGATGAGGCTGTCATCCGCATACCGGCTCTTGGCCTGGAAAAGAAGATTTCCCTGGCAGGCGGCCATGGCGAAGTGATTCTTGATGCTTCTCCAGAACTCTGGTCACCAGATAATCCCTTCCTGTACGAAGTAAGCGCAGAGGCAGGTGATGATAAGGTTTCTGATAAGGTTGGTTTCAGGGAGATAAGAACAGACGGCAAGAAGATTCTCCTCAATGGCAAGGAAATATTCCTTAAAGGCATATGCTGCCATGAAGAGAGCAGCAAAGGCGGGAGGTCATTGTCAGATGAAGAGCGCATGATGATTCTCCGCACGGCGAAGGAGCTTGGATGCAATGCCCTCAGGCTGACACATTATCCTCATAGCGAGAGGATGTCCCAGCTTGCTGATGAGCTTGGAATCATGCTCTGGGAGGAGATTCCTGTATATTGGCTCATAGATTTCGAGAATCCTGAAACGCTTCTTAACGCGTCTAACCAGCTGAAGGAGCTTATGAGGAGAGATTACAACAGGGCAAGTGTTATAATCTGGAGCGTCGGTAACGAGAATCCTGATACCGATTCCCGTCTGAACTTCATGAGCAAGCTTGCCTCTATCTGCAAGGAGTACGATAAGACACGGCTTGTCAGTGCTGCATGCCTTGTGAACATCGATAGCATGGCAATCTGTGATAGGCTGTGCGATGTCGTCGATATCATATCCTTCAATCAGTATTACGGCTGGTATTTCCGCTCTTACGATGGACTGAAGCAGATTCTCGACAATTCCCATGTAGATAAGCCTCTGATGATCTCCGAGACAGGAGCTGGCTGTGATTATGGTCATCATGGGACGGCTGAGGAGCTTTTCACTGAGGAGCATCAGGCACGTGTGTATGAGTATCAGATCAGATATTCCGATGGCAGGATTCAGGGATTCTTCCCATGGATTCTCTACGATTTCAGATCTCCGATACGCATGAATCCATATCAGACGGGATGCAACAGGAAAGGCCTTGTGTCGGATGATAAAGTCCATCGCAAGAAGGCTTTCTATGTTCTCCAGGAATATTACAGAAGCAGAAAGTGACGGATTCCTCACTCCTTTTTGCTGGCCGCTGGTACTTCCCACGCGGCCTTTATGCCGCCAGATAATTCTCTATCCGGAATATGGAAAATCTATGCTAAACTGAGAGAAAGGAGATTTGTTATGAAAATCGGTATTCTCACAAGCGGTGGTGACTGTCCGGGTCTTAATGCGGTAATCAGAGGATTCGCGAAGTATGTCTTCAATAACATCAAGGACGCAGAGCTTATAGGTATTTCCGAAGGTTATCTTGGATTGATACAGAATGAGGCGAAGAAGATGAAGCCATCTGATTTCTCCGGTATCCTCAATGTGGGTGGTACAATCCTTGGAACATCGCGACAGCCATTCAAGAAGATGACTGAGGAGGACCGCAACGGCAAGAGCCGCCTTGATATGATGAAGAAGAATTACAAGGAAATGGGGCTCGATGTGCTTGTGACGCTTGGAGGTGCAGGTACTCATAAGACAGCGGCTCTTCTTTCCGCAGAAGGCCTTAATGTCGTTGGTATACCGAAGACTATCGATAATGATATATGGGGCACAGATGTGACATTCGGTTTCCATACCGCTGTTGATATCGCGACAGAGTGTATCGATAGAATCCATACCACAGCTGCAAGCCATGGCCGTACGATGCTTGTCGAGATCATGGGCAACAAGGTCGGATGGTTAACTCTTTATTCCGGTGTCGCAGGTGGTGCTGACATAATCCTTCTTCCTGAAATCCCATATGATCCTGATACTGTCGTGAAGATGGTCAAGAAGAGACTTGATAGCGGTAAGGCTTTCAATATCATTGCGATTGCTGAGGGCGCTATGTCCATTGAAGAGTCCAAGATGAAGAAAGCTGAGCGTCTTGAGTACAGAAATGGACGCGCGACAGGAACGGAGAAGCTTGCCCAGTATATTGAGGAGCATGCAGAAGTTGAGACTCGCTATGTTGTTCCGGGCCATATCCAGCGCGGCGGTTCTCCATCCCCATATGATAGATTCCTTTCCACGGAGATGGGCTCTTTCGCCGGTGAGCTGGTGGAGAAGGGCAAATTCGGTGTTACAGTGGCGATGCGCGGCAACGAGGTCACGTACAACAGGCTTTCTGATATCGCGGGCAGAATGAAGTTCATCCCTGAAGGCGATCAGCGTGTCGCGATGGCGCGTAAGATCGGTATCTACTTCGGGGACGAGAAGTGAGGCTTGCTGTTATAGATTTCTCTTCCGTGGCGATTTCCCTTCTCGTCGCAGATACTGGTGGCGAGAAGAACTATCGTCCTGTAGCTGGCTTGAGGAGATCTGTTCCTATCCTTGATTATCTTACACATGATGGCAATCTTTCGGAGACTGGAATCAGGAAGTGCAAGGAGGAAGTCCGCTATCTCAGCGAGGCAGCAAGGAATGCGGGTTCTGATGAAATCCATCTGATAGCGACTGCCTCGATGAGAATCA
Source organism: uncultured Spirochaetaceae bacterium (assembly GCA_944388955.1). Classification (GTDB taxonomy): domain Bacteria; phylum Spirochaetota; class Spirochaetia; order Sphaerochaetales; family Sphaerochaetaceae; genus Ornithospirochaeta. The sequence goes on from CALXKJ010000014.1 coordinate 23,805, forward strand.
TCAGGAACAGGGATGAGGTAAGCCGGGAGATATCAGAAGAAGCGGGATGTGATGTCGTGCTTCTCTCGGGGCGGGATGAAGCCTATGCAGATTACATGGCTAACAGGGAATTCAGTATACTTTCTCCCGCCCTTCTTCTGGACATAGGAGGTGTATCCGCGGAGTTCGCGGATCTTTCCGACTCAAAGAAAAAACATATGTTCTCGCTCCCTATAGGGCCTGTAATGCTGATGACGATGTTTGATTCCTTGTATCCCGATGTGGATGAAATCAGACAAATCAGGAAGCACATACGTAAAATCTTTGTTAAATCGGAAGTTTATCCTTGCGCCGTGTTCAGAAGAGTCATTATAACTGGCAATGATGCAGATGCTATATACCGCATATACGCGGATTTCTATTCAATAAGCCCATCAGGACTGCATGTCATGGATAGAAAGAAAGTGAAGCAGTTGTTGCGGTATCTTGTTTCCTCGGATGGACGTTCCTCTCTTATTGTGAGGAATGCGCCGGAGAAGGGCAGGACAATCCTTCCGTCATTTGCTCTTCTTTATGAAACGATGAAGCATTTCAGCGCGGAGAGCGCATTGGTCTCTCCGTGGGGTGTTAAGGAAGGATATATGAGAATCCTGATGGAGGAATGAATTTATGGCGAAAGAAAAGGACAACGCAATCAAAGCCCCTTACATAAACAGGGAATATTCATGGCTTCAGTTCGATAGAAGAGTGCTGGATCAGGCAAGAAATCCCGATAACCCTCTTCTTGAACGCTGCCGCTTCCTTTCCATTTTCATTTCCAATCTCGATGAATTCGTGCGTGTGCGGCTTGGCTCTCTTGTCAATCTCGAGCTTCATAGCCCTGGCTATATTGATAACAAGACAGGCATGAACGCACGTGACCAGATAAACATGATCCTTAATCTTCTTCCTGGATTATACAAGAAGTCTGATGAGACATTCTCGAAGCTCAGGCGTGAGCTCAAGTCTTCCGGTGTTGATATCATCATGCACAATACAATCACGGAAACACAGAAGGTGAAGGCGTTGCAGTATTTCCAGGAGAATGTCATTCCTTTCCTTTCCCCCCTTGTTCTTGATGCAAAGCATCCGATGATCCGTTTCGAGAACCAGCGTCTTTATCTCGTCCTCCGCCTTGAGCGCGACGGACGTGAGATGTTCGGTGTTGTCTCGATGGGCATGCGGATTGAGCCTCTTATCAGGATAGGAGGTGGGAAGAAAGTGAAGCTGCTTCCCGCGGAAGAGATGCTCTATCTCTTCGGTGATACGCTATTCCCAGGTACCACCATCAAGGAGAAATCCCTCCTTAGGGTGACGAGGAATGCCGATTTTGAGGCGACTGTCGAGGATGCTGATATCGAATACGATTTCGACTTCTCGAAGCTTATAAGAAACAGAATCGAGAGCAGGGGAAGCCTTGCTGTCGTCAGACTTGAGATGAATACACAGTCAGATGAGCTCAAGCAGTTTCTTATCAAGCACCTTGGAATAAAGAAGAATCAGGTATTCATGGTTGAAGGCTCCTTCTCTTATAAATACATGTTTGATCTCGACAGGTTCTTCCCCCTCGAGGAGCGTACAAAGCTCAGATACCCCGCATTCAAAGGCAGTGTTCCCGCTGGTCTTGAGCGCGGCGTCATGATTGATACAGTGCTTAAGCGTGATGTTTTCCTCTCATATCCATTCCAGTCGATGGATCCGCTTCTCTGGCTTCTTGAGGAATGTGCGGATGACCCGAGGGTTTCGAATATAAAGATAACAATCTATCGCCTTGCGAAGAATTCTCGTATAGTGGCTTCCCTTGTAAGAGCGGCTGAGAACGGCAAGGATGTCTCTGTTGTTATGGAGCTCTGTGCACGTTTCGATGAAGAGTCTAATCTGAGTTATGCGCGCGAGCTTCAGGAGGCGGGGTGTACTGTCTTCTATGGCATCGAGAACTACAAAGTGCATTCGAAGATTATCTCCATCGTCCTTCGTGATAACGGAAAGATCCGCTATATAACGCATCTCGGCACAGGCAATTACAATGAGAGCACCGCTAAGCAGTATACAGATCTGAATATCATCACATCTGACAGGGAAATCGGACTTGATGGTGTAGCTTTCTTCCGTAATCTCGCCACTCTTACGATGGACTATAAATATAGACGTCTTCTCGTCGCTCCAGAGACGCTGAAGTCAGGTCTGGTCGCTGAAATGGATAAGGAGATAGCGAAAGGTCCAGAGGGCTCTATTACATGCAAGATGAATTCTCTTTCCGACAAGGAGCTTATCGACAAGCTCGTCGAAGCTTCCAATGCAGGCGTCAGAATCCGCCTTCTCATAAGGGGCATAAGCTGTCTTCTTCCTGGTGTTCCAGGGCTCACAGAGAATATTGAGATAATGAGTATCGTCGGACGCTTCCTTGAGCATTCCAGAATCTATTACTTCGGCTCAGGCAGCATGTATATATCATCGGCAGATCTGATGACCAGAAACATTGACAGGAGAGTGGAGATTGCAACCCCTGTTCTAGATCCGAAGATAAAGAAGACGATAGCGAAGATGCTTGAGATTATGTTCGAGGATCATGCGAAGGGCAGAACGCTTTCAAATGAAGGACATTATTCCCCGCTTGTGACATCTGATGATGGCACAGACTCCCAGAAGCGGTTCCTTGAGATGTATCGTGGAGGTAAGAGCTACCTTTGATTTATGGCAGGGCAGAGATGTCCTGCTTTTTTGATATTACCTATCAAAAATGTGAGATTTGCTATCAAAAATAGCGTTTTTTGAATCAAAAATCTGATTTCTAAAATAAAAAATAAAACATCTAAAATAGATAATTATTTATAATAAAAAGAAATAAATTGAATATCAAAAATGATAGAAAATATCAAAAATCATTGAAAACTATCTATAAATTGGCAAGAGAATACCATTTCTAGGCGCAGCGAAAGATGGTGATGAATTGCCGCATCTGCTTGGTTTGTAAGCATATAATGGTAAAATAAAGCTCAGGATGACATTGCCTGATAAACCGAAGAGCAAATGGCAGCCTTTCATAGCTGTATGAACATGATTAATCTCAGGATGTAGGGGTATTATCTCTGCCATGGAAAACACATCTTCTGATTTTACTGAAGGGCGTATCGCCGGCAAATTGATACGTTTCATGCTTCCTATTCTCGGAGCGCTTATCCTGCAAGCCGCGTATGGAGCGGTAGATGTTCTCATGGTTGGCTGGTTCGGCTCAACGGAGGGGCTTTCCGGAGTATCTACAGGAAGCAGTATCATAAATCTTGTAACGTTTGTCCTTACGGGTCTTGCGACGGGAATCACGGTTCTCTTAGGAAATTTCATCGGAAGCAGGAATACAGAGAGAGCAGGGAAGATGCTCGGCTCCGCGATTCTATTCTTTGTCATTGTGGGAGTTGTGCTCACTGCTGCACTCCTTGTTTTCGCTGAGCCGATCGCAAGACTCATGAGGGCTCCTGAGGAAGCTGTCAGCAATACTGTGTCATATGTTCGCATATGCGGCGGTGGAATCATATTCATCATCGCGTACAACGTCATAAGCTGTATATTGCGAGGAATCGGGAATTCCCGTCTTCCTCTCATCTTCGTCGCTATTGCATGCGTTGCGAACATCATCGGGGACTATGTGCTTATCGCTATCTTCCATATGGATGAGGCGGGTGCCGCTATCGCGACTGTTGTGGCCCAGGCTATCTCCGTACTCTTGTCGCTTGTTATCCTCAGGAAGGAAAAGCTTCCGTTTCATATAAGAAGGAAGGGTTTCACATTCAGCAGCGAGCTTGGGCTTTTCCTTAAAGTAGGCTCTCCTATAGCTCTTCAGGAGCTCATGACGCAGATTTCATTCCTCGCTCTTATCGCATTCATCAATAATCTCGGTCTTGAGGCATCGGGTGGGTATGGTGTTGCGAACAAGATTGTAACATTCGTTATGCTTATCCCATCATCTATAATGCAGTCTCTTTCATCATTCATCGCGCAGAATGTAGGTGCGGGAAGGGAAGACAGAGCGAAGAAGACTATGGTTACCGGTATGGCGATCGGAGCAGGAATCGGTGTGTTCATGTTCCTTCTTGCATTCTTCTGCGGCGGGAGTATCTCGCACATTTTCGCAACGGATGAAGGGGTTATTATGCGCTCTGCTGAGTATCTGAAGGGTTTTGCGCCTGAAGCTATTGTCACAGCTGTGCTCTTCTCGTTCATGGGATATTTCAGTGGGCATGGGAAGACTTTTTTCGTGATGATCCAGTCATGATGCAGACGTTTATTGTCCGCCTCCCTGTGGCATACATCATGGCAACCCAGCCTGATCCAAGTCTGACGATGATTGGCATCGCGGCTCCGCTTGCCACTGTGTTCGGCATTCTAATCAATACACTTTATTTTGCTTATTTTGTGGAGAAAGAGAAGAAAATCTGAAAGAGAAAGAAGAAGCCCCTCTGCCATTGTGAAGCCGAGGGGCATGAATTATCCATTATATAAATTCAGATGAGGAAAGAAGCGTATGCTTTCAGAATCTCATCGCCTTCACAGCCTGCGAGGACTTTCTTCGCAAGCACCTTGCCAAGCTGGACGCCTTCCTGATCGAATGAGTTGAGATTCCAGATGAATCCCTGGAACATTACCTTGTTCTCATAATGCGCAAGAAGCGCTCCAAGCGAAGCTGGTGTAAGTTCTTCGCCATAGATGAGGGATGAAGGCCTGTTCCCATCGAATTCCTTGTTCGGATTCTCGTCGTCCTTGCCTCTTGCGAATGCTGCAATCTGGGCAGTGAGATTCGCGTTGAGCTTTGTCTGGCTATAAGAGCCAGCTGTTACGATATCCTTACCATACTGGCATTTTCTGAATCCAATGAACTGAAGAGGGATGATATCAGAGCCCTGATGCAGAAGCTGATAGAAGGAATGCTGTCCGTTTGTTCCAGGCTCGCCGAAAATCACAGGACCTGTAGGATAGCTTATCTTCTCACCATTTCTGTTCACATGCTTTCCGTTGGATTCCATATCAAGCTGCTGAAGGTGTGCAGGGAAGCGTGATAGCGCCTGGGAATATGGAAGGATTGCAGTTGCAGGATAGCCCATGATGTTTCTCAGGTAGAAACCGATAAGAGCATCAAGAAGCGCTCCATTCTTGGTTATGTCCTTCTCTGTTGAAAGCACATCTTCCTCGTGTGCACCGTCCAGCAGTGCTTTGAATGTGTCAAAGCCGTATGCAAGAGACAGAACGACACCGCCGACTGCTGATGTGGATGAGTATCTTCCTCCGATATAATCATCAATGAAGAATGATGCGAGCATCGATTCATCCTTCGCGAGAGGTGAGGTCTTGGATGTGACTGCGACCATGTGCTTTGAAGGTACAAAGCCATCAATAGGTGCATTCTTCAGTGTCTCAAGGACGAGATCCCTGTTTGTGAGCGTTTCCTGTGTAGTCCCGCTTTTTGAAACAAGTATGAAGAGTGTGCGCTCAAAATCGAGACGCTCTATCACAGCCGCGGCATCGTCGGGGTCGACATTCGAGATGAATTCGCCTTTGAGCTGCTTCACGTTGTTTCCATCCGCCCAGCCTTTAAGAGCGAGGTAGAGAGCACGAGGACCAAGATCCGAGCCTCCGATACCAATCTGGCATACAGTAGTGAATGTCTTGCCTGTGGAGCCCTTTATGCTTCCGTTTCTCACGCCTTCTGAGAAGTCGTGGATCTTCTTCAATTCACCTTTGTAGAAATCATCCTTGTCCTCGCCGTCAGCTTCAATTTTGCTGCCGAGTACGTTACCTCTTGTGAGGTGATGAAGGACAAGTCTTTTCTCACCGGGATTCATCATTTTCCCTGAAAGTATTTCCTTATACTTCCCGATGAGATCCATTTCATCGGAAAGTGCCTGCAGCTCTTTGATTGTATCATCGGATACAGGCATTGCTGCCCAGTTGTAGCTCAGACCTCCGCCGAGCTTGACTGATGATGATTTCACGCGTTCAGGAGTGAGAAGCTCCTTGACCGAATTCTTCTTTCCTTCCTTGAGGGCTTTGTAGCCTTCTGTTCTGTCGAGATTGATGTATTCCATATTATTCCTTTATCTCCGGGATACGTGCATTGAAACTATCCAGGAGATCCTCCTTTGTCATTCCTTCCCTGAGGATAACGAATATAGTGTCATCACCGGCAACCGTGCCGAGAATTTCAGGTAGCGCGAGGACATCAAGCGCAAAACCTACGCTGTTTGCATGTCCCGGACGTGTCTTGATAACTCCGAAATTGCCAGAGAATTCTATAGAGATTATTCCTCTTCTTACGTCCTGAATGTAGCTTTTTTCAGACTCGCTCACAAGGTCGCTCTCAGGCAGTGTGTAGTAATAGCCAGACCATCCATCAGAGATTTTTCCGACTTTGAGCATCTTCAGATCTCGGGAGAGTGTAGCTTGCGTAACGCTGTAGCCTTCTTTCTTCAGAAGCTCGAGAAGCGTGTCCTGATTATCTATTCTGTTGTTCTTTATAAGCTCTTTGACAACAGAGAGGCGATTGTGCCTTTCCTTCATTTATTCCTCCGAGTGTTATGCATAAGTATGCATATCATATGCAATTCTACCGCTCAAAAGCGCAGGATGCAATACGCTTATTCAGTCGATACTGTATCTTTATTCTCTTCGTCGCGTGGCAGGATTATATTGAGGATTATAGCGACAATGGCGGCAATCACGACAGGCGATGAGGCGAACACCATCGTAACCCACTCCGGAAAGCGTGAAAGGGACTCACTTACCATGCTGACACCCATACCGAGAGCGGCGGAAAGTCCGACTATAGAAGTGTTTCTGTAGCTCATTGGCTGCATTGCGACCAGCTTCATGCCTGTCATGGCAATTGATGCAAATACTGATACGGTTGCACCTCCCAGCACGCATTGGGGTATGGTAGTAAGAAGTGCTGAGAATTTCGGTACAAGTCCTGCCGCAAGGAGCATTCCCGCAGTAAGAGCGAGAACGCGCCGGTTGATGACTTTTGTTGATGATACTATTCCCACATTCTGGGAGTATGTCGCATTTGGAAGTCCTCCGAAGAGCGATGAAAGGATATTCGAAACTCCGAAACCGATTATACCGCCTCTGAGTTCCTCTCCGCTTGGCTCCCTGTTCATTCCTCCTACAGTAGTTGCCGACATATCTCCGATAGCCTGAACAGCATTGATTGCAAACAGCACGGAGAACGCGAGGGAAGATGAGAATTCACAGCGTATGCCGAATGGTGCCACCGCAGGAAGAGCAAAAGCGGAAGCTGTTCCGATGGGAGAGAAGTCGACCATTCCGAAGAAGAAAGAAAGGATATATCCTGCTGCGATACCGATGAGAATGGAGCTGAGCTTCAGCATTCCCTTGCCGAAATGATTCAACGCGGTAACGCATACAAGCGTGAAGATTGAAATAAGCCAGTTCTGCCATGAACCGAAGTCGGCATTCCCGGAGCCTCCCGCCATGTAGCTTATTGCGGTGGGGTAGAGCGAAAGACCGATTGTGAATACTACTGTGCCTGTAATAAGCGGAGGAAAAAGGCGATGGAGCTGTTTCGCGAAAATACCGATTATTATGGCGACAATACCGCCTATGAGCTGTGCGCCGAATATTTGGGCGAGGCCAAATTCAGATGCCACTTCCTGCATTGTCGCAAGATAAGCAAAGCTTACACCCATTATTACAGGAAGGCGGGCACCGCAGAAACGGGTGACGCCGAAAAGCTGCAGCAGGGTTGATATGGCGGCACATACAAGAGAAGACTGTATCAGAAGGATTCGCATTGGATTGGACAGTCCAGCTGTCGCTGAGATTATGATTGCAGGTGTCACACATCCGACTATCATCGCAACAAGATGCTGCAAAGCCATCGGCAGGGAGTATCTGAGTTCTGGCAGTTTTCCATCCTTCTCGAAAAGAAGGCTCTTTGTATCTTCCATGGAGAGAGTATACCATCTGTTTTCATGTTCGGATGATGTGCTATCCTTTTCAGAGGAGGATTTTATGGCTTTAATCATCATTGTAGCCGTTATCGCTGTCGTTATTATCTGGGCAATCAGCTCATATAACAGCCTTGTGAAGCTTAGAAACAAAGGTGATGAGGCCGAAAGTGCGATTGACGCTCATCTCAAGGAAAGAGCAGATCTCATCCCGAATCTCGTAGAGACAGTCAAAGGCTATGCTTCCCATGAAGCTGAGACGCTGGAAAAAGCAATCGAGGCAAGAAACAGCGCTGTTGATAAACGCAGCTCGGAGCGTGAGATTTCCGGAGCGCTTGGTCATCTTTTCGCTGTGGCAGAGAATTATCCAGATCTCAAGGCTAATCAGAATTTCCTTGATCTACAGCAGCAGCTTTCACGCATAGAAGAAGAGCTGAGAAATGCCAGAAAGTACTATAACGCTATTGCCAGAGAATACAATGACAAGACTATGGTATTCCCTTCATCAATCATTGCTTCCGCCTTCCATTTCCCGAAGCGCGATTACTATGAAGCCGATGAAGAGGACAGAAAACGCGTTGATGTGAGGTTCTGATGCGGAAGGCGTTTGTTTTCCTTCTCCTATGTCTTGCGCTTCTTCCTGTAGCGGCGGAGAATTTCAGGATTCTTGATTACTCTGTGGACATCAGCGTGGATAAGGCGAAAAGCCTTTTGGTGACAGAGTCGATTACCCTCGATTTCACCATACCATCGCATGGTTTCATAAGAGACATCGAATATAGATTCGGAAGCGTGAAGGCAGATATCTCAGAGGTGAATGCATCGGAGCCATTTCAGATGAATGACGATGGCTCTGAAGTGACACTTCGTTTCGGTACCTCTGATAAATTTATCAGCGGTGTGCATACGTATAGTTATCGTTACCGCTATACACTTCCCGCAGATGATTACAGTGACTATGATGAGCTTTATTACAACATTGTCTCTGCTAATGCCTGGCGCACTGATATGGATTGTGTCTCTTTCTCAATAACATTCCCATCACCGCTTTCAGAGGATAGAATCTGGGTGACATCAGGTAGGTATGGCTCCCAGAGCCTTCTTCCTTTCTCTTTGTCTGCTGATGGACTGACGGTAAGGGGCGAATATTCATCTCTTCCTGCGCTCTGTGCTATCACAGTAAGGGCGGAGATGGATGATGGCTATTTCTCTGAAGCCTCCAGACCAATTCCAATCTATATTTTCTCGATTGCTGTTTCTCTGCTGTCTTTCATCGCGGTACTTCTTGTCTGGTATCTTCGGGGACGAGATGAAAAGCCTGTCATATCACCTGAATTCTACCCGCCAGAAGAGTTCTCACCAATGGATGCAGCTTATATTCTTGATGGCTCCCTCTCTGACAGAGCGGTTTCCGCGATGCTCATATATTGGGCAGAGAAAGGATGCATGACAATTGAAGATAGAGGTAAAGATGATTTTTCATTCACGAGAATAGAATTTCCAGCAAGTGGCAATGAAGCGGAGGATTACCTCTTCTCATCATTCTTCTCTTCCGAGCATGTGGATATAGAGACTCTCAGGCGGACAGGCTTCTATATGCAAGCCGCTGAAGCTGGGAGAAAAGAGGGAATGCGCTTCACGGGCTCCAAGGCTCTGTATACACCATCTTCTGAGAAGCTTAGAAAACTTGTCTTACGCCTTATGATTATACCTGTAATCATTCACGCGCTGCTTGCTTCTCTCGAGATGCCGGGTTTCTTCACTATATTCCTCCTTGTCCCATCATTCATGGCCTATATGGTCTCGATGCAGCTTGGAAAGCATATGGCTGCTGCGAATACAGTGAAAGAGAAGCTCAGAAGCACTGGCCCGTTGTTATTCTTTGTCGCATTCATCTTCGTCTTTATTCTCATTGCTCTTTCCCAGACTGGGCTTATGCCATTTGGGGCCGCAGTCGTGGATACAGCTATATTCCTTATTTCCCTTGTTCTCTCAATGATTGCCGCGGGGCATATCAATAGAATGACTGAATATGGGAGAAAGGCTGTGGAGAAAATCCTTGGATACCGTGAGTTCATAGATAAAGCGGAGAAAGACAAGATAAAAAGACTGTCTGAAGAGAATCCTGGGACATTCTATAAAACTCTTCCATATGCCATGGCTTTTGGTCTTGAGGAGAAGTGGACAGAGGCTTTCCGGGATATCTCAATAGAGCCTGTCTCCTGGTACACCGGGGATATCATGATGGCTGCGACATTCGGCAGAAGATGGCATTATGCATACTCCTCGCGGATCATGCCTCAGAATAATATGCCCCGTGGAGGTGCTGGAACATTCAGAGGTTCTTCAGGTCATGCAGGCGGTGGTTTCTCCGGAGGCGGCGGCTCATCATGGTAGAGGATGTTCTCTGGATTATCTTTTCCGCTCTCTATGTGCTTTTCATACTTGCCGTGGCATGTTTTCTCGTAAAGTACCATAAGATTGGGAATGAGAGCGCCAGGAAGCTTGTTCATGCATCTGTCTCCCTGTGGGTTTTTGTCATGGTTTATGGAATGAATAGCTTATGGGCGCGGATTGCTGGGCCTTTGGCCTTTATTTTCATAAACGCATTCCTCTGGAAAAGGAAGGGCAATGCCGAGCATGGTGGCATGAATGGCCTTATATGTTTTCCTTTCTCGCTTCTTCTGCTTTCCATTCTTTATTCAGCGGAAGTCATAAAAGCTGGGACAGCTGTTTCTTCAATGCTTGTTATGGGCTTTGGGGATAGTATTGCGGCCTTAGTGGGGATGAAATACGGTAAGCACAAGCTTTTCGATAAAAGCGCAGAGGGCTCTTCTGCAATGTTGATTGTCTCTCTTCTTGTCCTATTCCTCTTCTCAGGGAAAGAATGGTATATGGTTATTTCGGTTGCGGTGGCAGCGGCTTTTGCTGAGGCTGTATCATCAAAAGGCTGGGATAACCTTATCGTGCCGCTTATTACCGCGGTGCTTCTGGAGCTGCTATGAGATCCTGGACAGACATTCTCGATGAGCGATTGCTATCGCTTCCTCCATATATAAGACTTGCGATCATACTTCTAGCGCTTGGTGTCATGGCATTCATTTCATGGAAGAAGAAATTCCTCACATTGTCTGGGATTATAATGGCAATCGTTATTGGAATGGTTGTCTTCTATATAGGCGGGGTATCATGCTTTGTGATGCTTCTTTTCTTCTTTGTTTCTTCTTCGGTTATCGAGAAGCTTGTACGCAATGATGACAGGATAGGGAAAAAAGGCGGAAGACGGGACATGGCACAAGTCGCGGCAAATGGTGTTCCCGCGGCCTTGATGCTCATATTGTCCCGAGTGTCACCATTTCCTTTAGAAGCATTGATTGCATTCGCCGCGGCTATTGCAGAAGCCGAAGCAGATACGATGGCAAGCGAAATCGGGATGCTCAGCCATAAAGATCCTGTATCAATCATAACATTCACGAAAGTACCGAAAGGGCTTTCTGGTGGAGTGACGGTATTAGGTACAATAGCCTCTCTTGTCGCATCGTCAGTCATGGCATTGCTTTTCATGGGCACAGCAGGATGCCTTTTATCTGAGGCTGTCATAATAGCGGCATCTGGATTGCTTGGCGCGCTTTTTGATTCATTTCTTGGCGCGACCGTTCAGGTGCATTATCGTGACAAGACAGGAGCCCTGACTGAAAGACCCTATGATGGCGAAGGAAACAGGAATGAAAGAGCACGTGGCATGAAGTGGATTGATAACGATGCAGTCAATTTTCTTTCTGGTCTATTCTCTGCTTCTATTGCGTTATCGCTGATGCTGATTAGATGAATGATTGCATTCTTATCATTTCAGATGATTCTGCTGATTGCTCTGTATTTTCATTATCTGCGTGCCATAGAGTAAGAAAATTATGTTGAAAAACTTTTCAACAAAACCCAAACCGGAATGTGTTAACCGCTTTTCTGAGTAGGCATACAGCTTTCTGTGATATGTGTACATCCATTCTATCAAGCAGAGTGGAGATATTCTGAATGATTATGTCCTTAAAGTTGCCACTCCAGCTCAGGGATTTCACGCATTGCTTTAGATTTTTCTCGGTAATCTGCATGTGCATATCTGCAAATTGGCTCTACCCACCTTGCCGCTTTTGCAGTTTGTTTATATCTTAACGTTTGGCAGTTATCTGCTTTCAATAATGAATAAGGAGAGAATATAGATATGGCAAAGCAGCTTCAGTTCAATGAAGAGGCAAGGAAGTCTCTTGTAAATGGTGTAGAGAAGATTTCCAAGGCTGTAATGACAACTCTTGGACCAAAGGGAAGGCTCGTTCTTCTTGATAAGAAATACGGTGCGCCTACCGTAACGAAGGACGGTGTCTCAGTAGCACGTGAAATCGAGCTTGAGGATCCGTTTGAGAACATGGGCGCTCAGCTTCTTAAGGAAGTCGCAGCAAAGACAAACGATGTGGCAGGCGACGGAACAACAACTGCAACGGTCCTTGCATGGTCAATTACCAAGGAAGGAATGAAGAGCGTTGCCGCTGGTGTAAGCCCGATGGGAATCAAGAAGGGTATCGACAAGGCTGTTGAGGATGCGGTGAGCGTCATCAAGAAAGAAGCTAAGATGATCCAGGACAAGGAAGAGATTGCCCAGGTTGCTTCTATTTCCGCTAACAACGACAGGACTATCGGTGATGAGATTGCCAATGCTATGGACAAAGTTGGCAAAGATGGAGTTATCACAGTAGAGGAGTCCAAGACAATCGAGACAACAGTTGATTTTGTTGAAGGCATGCAGTTCGACCGTGGTTATCTCTCAGCATATTTCTGCAATAACAGAGACACTATGACAGCTGTCCTTGATAACCCATACATCCTTATCTATGACAAGAAGATTTCAGCAATGAAAGATCTTCTTCCGCTTCTTGAGAAAGTCGCGCAGTCAGGTAAGCCGCTTCTTATCATCGCAGAGGATGTTGATGGCGAAGCTCTTGCAACACTTGTTCTCAATGCAGTGCGTGGAACACTCAATGTCGTAGCTGTTAAGGCTCCTGGTTTCGGTGACAGAAGAAAGGCAATGCTTGAGGATATCGCAATCCTTACAGGCGGACAGGTTATCACGGAAGAGCTTGGAATGAAGCTTGAGAATGCTGATATCACAATGCTTGGAAAGGCAAAGAGCGTGAAGGTCGAGAAGGAGAACACGACAATCATCAATGGTGCTGGTTCTACAGACGCTATCCGTGACAGGATTGCTCAGATCAAGATGCAGATTGAGGATTGCACATCTGACTACGACAGAGAGAAGCTCCAGGAGAGACTTGCTAAGCTTGCTGGCGGTGTTGCAGTTGTCAATGTCGGTGCAGCAACAGAAGTTGAGCTCAAGGAGAAGAAGCACAGAGTTGAGGATGCTCTCAGCGCAACACGTGCTGCTATCGAAGAGGGTGTTATTCCTGGCGGTGGTGTAGCTCTTGTTCAGGCTGTGAATGAGCTTTCCAAGAATGATATCTCTGCTCTTACAGAGGAAGAGAAGGTCGGTTACAAGATTGTTATCCGTGCTCTTGAGGAGCCTATCAGACAGATTGCAGAGAATGCAGGTGTCGATGGATCCATCATTGCTGATAAGTGTAAGAACGAGAAGAAGGGTGTCGGTTTCGATGCTAATGCTATGAAGTGGGTCAACATGGTCGAGAGCGGAATCATCGATCCTGTAAAGGTTACACGCTCTGCTCTGCAGAATGCGGCATCGATTGCTTCCCTGATTCTTACGACAGAGTGCGCTGTAACAGATATCCCAGCTCCAGAGCCGGCAGCTCCTGCAGGCCAGGGCATGGGCGGCGGAATGATGTGATTTCGAGAGCGGCAGGCAACTGCCGCTTTCTTTTTGCCTCATGATTATCAGGAAAATTGTTGATAATGATATCACTGCAGCTGTGGCAATCTGGAATGAGATTGTGAGAGAAGGCAATGCTTTCCCTCAGGACTGGGAGTTATCCGAAGAAGAGGCTTCCGGTTTCTTCTCATCTCAGAGTTTCACTGCTGTCGCATGCGAGGATGACAAGATTGCCGGACTCTATATTCTTCATCCGAATAATGTCGGAAGATGCTCGCATATTGCAAATGCAAGCTATGCTGTCTCTTCTTTATTCCGTGGAAAGGGAATAGGAAGAAAACTTGTTGAGCATTCGCTTGAAACAGCTGCTGCACTTGGATTCAGGATTCTCCAGTTCAATGCTGTCGTCGCTACCAACACTGCGGCAAGAAAGCTTTACGAGAGCCTTGGATTCATGCCGCTTGGTACAATCCCTGGTGGTTTCAGAATGGATGATGGACACTATGAGGACATAGTGCCGTACATACATGTTCTTTAGGTCTACCTGCTATCGTAATCATCATTCGATTTATCGTTGCTGCCTTTGATTGTCAGCCTAACGTTCTTCATCTCCTGATTCTTCACCGCGTTGATGATCCCGAATTCATCTGCTGTGATTGTCAGATTCTCCATAACAAGATTCTGGATCGGCTGATGCTCATAGCCTTCGATGTTGAAGGCTCTGCTTCTGCCTGTGTAATCAGGGGTAAGGGACGCTGTGATGTTTTTAAGATACACATTCTCTACAAGTGTATCTGGGATATCATCAGGAAGCTCTTCGGTGAGTTTCTTCCAGTGCTCCGGTATCTCCTTCAGCCTGTATTCCTCAGGAAGCCGGCATATGGAGTAGCCCCTGTTCCAGTCAAGGCAGATGTGGACAGGGTAGCGTACGTTTATCATCTTCAGATCAGAGACAACGATATTCCTGATGTAGCCACGCCTTGGATGAGATGACTTGATCCTGAATCCACAGTCGGTATTCTCAAAATTGAGATTCCTGATGAAGATGTCGTGTACACCACCAGATATCTCGCTTCCGATTGTCACCCCGAAGCCCGAGAGGATTCTGCAATTCTCGACCGTTACATGGTGGCAAGGCCTTCCAATGCGGTAGCCATCTGCATCGCGTCCGGATTTGATGCATATTGAGTCATCATTCGTGTTCGTGACGCAGTTTCTCACAATGACATCTGAGGATGAATCGATATCAATGCCATCGGTGCTTGGACCATGTTTGTCTCCTGCATTGATGAATACGCCATCTATAACGATATGCTCGGAGTAGAGAACATGGAGATTCCAGAATCCTGGCTCTGAGGAAATAATATCCTTGATTTCCACGTTCTTTGAATTCATGACCACTATATTTCTCAGTCGTCTGCAGTCATAATCAGCAGCCCATCTGAGGCCTTTCACGTCATATTCACCCCTGTATCCGGATTTTTCGTCCTCTCCCCAGTATTTATTCCACCAATAGCGCCCCTGTCCGGAGACTGTTCCGTGCCCTGATATCCTGACATTCTCCGCATCGTTTACATTGAGTATTCCAGGATACGCCTTCATTTCTATACCAGCTATACGTGTATCGATTACAGGGTATTCCTTCTCGTCTGTAGTCCCGATGAGCTCCGCACCTTCTTCAAAGACAACATTCATATTGCTTCTGATGAAGATTGAGGCTGTAAGGTATTTTCCTTTTGTGATGATAAGCGTTGCTTTATCTTCATAAGCTTTATCTATCATTTGCTGAAGCTCTTTCGTGACAAGAGTCTTCCCATCAGCTTTTACTGCATCTGTTCTGTATTCATTCATAGCAGAAGCATAGCATCTGAATTGTGGTTATGCACGCAGAAAAGACATAATCATGGATGTATATTGATGCCATTACTGGATAGACTCCAATTTATTTTCTTACGGAGATATGGAGTTCTGAGTAGCAATCTCCGTAAAACAATGATATCCTTGATTTATGATCAAGCGACTGATAGAAAAACAGATAATCCAGTCGATGAAGGATTTTCCTTCCGTCACGATTTACGGACCACGTCAGTGCGGGAAGACGACGACGGCCAGAAATCTCTTTCCTGATTTCAGCTATGCGAATCTTGAAGATATGAATGTACGGCGTCTTGCATTTGATGACCCAGAAGGCTTTTTCGCGCGTTTCCCTGAGCCTGTCATAATCGATGAGATTCAGCGGGTACCTGAATTGATATCTGCTGTTCAGATCCGTATTGATAAGACAGGCAAGAAAGGGCAGTACGTCCTTACAGGAAGCCAGCAGATAGCATTGAAAGCCGCAGTTTCCCAATCGCTTGCCGGAAGGACAGCGGTACTCAACATGCTCCCCCTTTCTGTTAAGGAGCTTGTGAAAGAAGGCATCGTCCTTGATAGAGATACCCAGCTATTAGCGGGGAATATGCCATATCTATACGCTAATAAAGGGATTTCGCCTTCAGAGTATTACAAAAGCTACATAGAGACTTATCTTGGGCGCGATATCGCGATGCAGAATCAGGTGCATGATATGATGTCATTCGAGAGAATGCTGCATCTGCTTGCTTCCAGAGTGGGGCAACTGCTTAATGAATCATCACTTGCATCTGATACGGGCATAAGCACGAAGGTTATCAAGGGTTGGCTATCCATACTTGAAGCTACACATATAATCTATTTCCTGAAGCCATGGTATTCATCGAGGACAAACCAGGAAGTGAAGACGCCTAAGATTTATTTCTGTGATACAGGAATAGCCGCGTACCTTCTTGGTATTGAGACTCCAGCTCAGATGAACCGGGATCCTCTTATGGGTCAGCTTTTTGAGAACATGATCATCATGGAAGCCTTGAAGGCTGAGTATGACAATAATACTATCGACAGCCTGTTTTTCTTCCGTAACAGCAATGGCGTTGAAGTGGATCTCATGCATAGAAGACCAGAGGGAATGAATATAGCTGAAGTTAAGTCCTCAATGAGCATTAGCAAGGATTTCCTGAAAGGCATTGATTATTACAGGAATAAATTCGGTGCAGCTTCCAGCAATGTCATTTATGCGGGTGAAAGCTGTCCTGAATATCTTGGAAGCGGCTTTGTGAATTTCCACGAAGCATATGATCTTTTTGTCCCCAAGACGCAGAGATTCAGGTTGGATATATAATGACTGGAGTCATGGGATTGGAAAATGAGCAAAACAATAAGAACTTCTCTTGTGCGTTCTTCTGCTGCTGAGTATCTGACTTATGTTGCTGCAACTAGTGGCTCAGATGAAAGCGTTGAACTTAGGTATGAAGATGAAAATATCTGGCTTACGCAGAAGATGATGGCAATACTTATGGGAGTGGGATGTACGCACAATCAATGATCATATCAAGAAAATCTATGGAGATTCAGAACAGTCTCGCGAGGCAACTATTCGGAAATTTCGAATAGTTCAAACAGAAGGGGACAGGCAAGTATCTAGAGAAGTAATCCACTACAATCTTCAGATGATTATTGCTGTCGGCTTCAAGGTCAACAATGAACGAGCCGTCCAGTTCAGGAAGTTACAAACGCAATTGTTAAGGACTTTGCTATCAAAGGGTTGGTGATTGTTATACAGAGGATTTGTATTACCAAGTCTTGGAAATGGGAGATTTCCCATTCGGATTCATAGACTTATCTAAGGCAGATATTGGGAAGTCCTATGAATAGGATTATGCTCATTGCACCTCCCATCCTTGACGCTGTTTGCATGTAGGTGCTACTTTTTTGGATAAGACTTCAAAGAGAGGTGTTTCTATGGAAGGTCAGATGATGACTACACTCATCACGTTTGTTCTTATAATCCTTATCTTCTATTTCCTTATTATCCGTCCGCAGAGAAAGAGGGACAAGGAAACAAAGGCAATGCTTGCCGCTATGAAGAAAGGCGACAAGGTCGTTACTATCGGTGGAATCCACGGAACTATCGTTGCCGTTAAAGAGCAGACTGTTGTAATCAAGGTTGATGACTCTGCACGCATAGAGTTCTCCAAGAGTGCTATTTCTACAGTAGTGAACAAAGATGCCCAGAAGGCAGCTCCTAAGAAGGAACAGAAGGAAAGCATCGCTGAAGAGAAGAGCACAGAGGCTCCAAAAGGCGAGGCAGGTTCTATCGGTGAGCCTGAGAAAACGGACAAGGAATAATATTCCTTACACAGCAGATTATGCCGGAGGATTATCTTCCGGCTTATTTTATTGATTTATGAAGAAAACTGGACGTATTCTCCTCGTGATTCTGGTTATTGTCGTAGCAACGCTTCTGCTTCTTCCGACGATCAGATGGTATCTGTTCATCCCTGAAAGCACGAAAAGAGCAGCTGCCGGAAGCAATGAGGATATCAGAGATTATGCGATGGGGCAGGCTGTGAATGGCGTGAATGAGCTTAAAGCGCTTCTTTCTGCTGATAGAAGCAGCCCTGTACCTGAAAAATATACATACCTTGAGGATTATGCAGGAAGATATCTTAAGGATAAGCCATCAGAATGGACAATCTATTCGCTGCTTTCTGCATTTCCCGATGAGAGCGCGCTTTTTGACAGCATTGAATCATATTACAGGGATGATCTTCTTGAAGCGAAGAATTTATCTGGAAAAGTCCTTCAGCTTGGACTTGATCTGAGAGGTGGAATGTCTGTCGTGCTTGAAGCTGATATAGAATCCTACAGCAGTACGCATGATGGCTATGTCCCGTCACGCTCTGAGCTGACAGCGCTGCTGGAGGAAGATATAGATGTGCTCACATCACGTATCGATCAGTATGGTGTCACAGAGCCTGATATAAGACTTCAGGGAGTGGACCAGATTCTCATTGAGGTTCCAGGTGAAGCTGACCCGGAGAGGGTTGATTCATTCCTGATGGGGCGAGGAGCACTTACATTCCAGCTTGTTTCGTCAGAGCTCACGAATCGCGTTAATCGTGAATATATGGCTTCTCTTGCAAGTGCGTTTAATGCTGATGGCGAGATAATCACACCACCATATATTCCTGAAGGGTATACGGTAGCAGGATATTATACAGAAGACGAATACGGCATAGACACATTGGAGCAGTTTGTTGTGCTTCACGATGAGGTGGCCCTCGATGGGCGCCATCTTGAGTCAGCGCGCATGGAGCGTAATCCGCAGAATAACCAGCCGGTCGTCAATTTCCACCTCGATAGCGAAGGCGCCGATATTTTTTACGCGTTCACATCCCAGCATGTCGGGGAACAGCTTGCAGTTGTGATGGATGGGCGTGTTAAGAGCATAGCTACAATCAACGACGCGATTTCCGCGGATGTTCAGCTGACAGGCTCTTTCACTGAGGCGGAAGCAGAGGCTCTGGCGGTCATTCTCAAGACATCTTCTCTTCCGATAGACCTCCGTGTGATATCCCAGCAAGGCGTTGGAGCGACACTCGGAAATGACTCTGTGCGTATAGCTCTTCATGCGATAATTGCAGGTCTTGTGCTGGTTCTCGCAGTGATGATCGCTTATTACAGTACTTCAGGTCTTATTGCGGATATCGCGCTGCTTCTGAATTTCTATATGATGATATCGGTGCTGTCAGCATTGCATTTCACGCTGACGCTTGCTTCGATAGCAGGTCTTGTGCTGACGCTTGGTATGGCAATCGATGCCAACGTAATCATCTATGAGCGAATGAAAGAGGAAGCAGCTCTTGGAAAAAGCTTCTATGATGTTGTGAATCTCGGATTCGGAAGGGCGTTCTGGACGATTATGGATTCGAATGTGACGACGATAATCGCCGCAATAGTCCTTTCCGTCTTTGGCTCAAGCACCGTCAAGGGCTTTGCGAATACATTGGCTATCGGTGTCGCATGCTCTCTCTTCACATCGCTCTTTGTCTCACACCTTCTTTTTGATCTATTTGTCAGTGAAGAGAACGGGAGGAGCATCAGACTGTCATGGAGGAAAAGGAAATGAGCGGTAATACATCAAAGCCAAGCGGGATTCTTAGATACCGTTTTGCAGCAATCATAGCATCATCCCTGTTTATCGCCGTGGGTATTGTCCTCTTCTTTGTGCTTGGATTCAACACGGGAATCGATTTCGGCTCCGGCTTTTCCGAGCGCATTCAGATAGCACCTGTTGGCTTTGTCGCATCATATAATGGGAAAGGTGAGGCGACACTGAGTGTCAGTGGCAGAACACTTGAGCTTACCATCCGTACTGATAGCGGTGTTGATGTGACATCATTTGATGAAGCAGATTATCCATCTGTCTCTGATATCGTCACTCGTCTCAATGAAATCGGAGTGGAGGCCAAGCTTGTAACGGATGCTCCTAGCCGCAATATAGTGACAGGATTCGGTTTCCCCGCAGTGCTTTCCAGCAATGAGACGCGTATCAACTACGCGACAGACACAGTCGATGTCACTATTGCCGATATAAGAGAAGCACTCTCTCCGCTGGGAAGTGTCAATGTGCAGACAGTCGGCTCTGAAAGCGAGGCTATATATCAGGTGAGAATCGCTGTTGAGGAGGGTGAGACACAGCGGGACGCTGAAAAGATGGTGAATACGCTTATCTATCAGGCATTCGGAGAGGAGAATACGGTAATACTCCAGTCAGACTTCGTTGGTCCGAAGTTCTCGTCATCGCTTTTCAGTGATTCAATCAAAGGTCTTTTGATAGCCCTCGCGCTTATTCTCGGTTATATCGCTCTGCGTTTTCGCTTCTCCTATGCGATTTCCTCGATAATAGCGCTATTCCATGATGTCCTTGCGATGCTCTCTTTTGTGCTTATCTTCCGCTTTGAGGTCTCGTCAACGACGATAGCCGCAGTACTTACGATTATCGGTTACTCGATAAACAACACAATCGTCATATTCGACCGTGTCAGGGAGAACATAAAGCTTGAGAAAGGGAAGCCTGTCGATGCGATTATCTCGCTTTCTGTCAGGCAGTCTCTGACCCGTACGATAATGACAAGCCTCACGACGCTTGTAGCTATCGTTCCTCTCGCGATACTCGGCTCTGGAGATATCCAGCTGTTTGCGATCAATCTGACATGGGGAATCATAGCGGGAGCGTATTCTTCGAATTTCCTTGCACCTGCATTCCTTTATTATTTCCATCGTCTGATGCCTATCGACAAGGAGAAGGAGAAGAAAGAGGATACAGGGGAGGATTATCTTCTGGTATGAAACTGGTCAAGGCGGCATCAATGGGCTTCTGCCGCGGGGTAAGGGCCGCTATAGAAAAAGCGGAAACCGCGGCCTCATCATCATCGCCTGTGTATGTCTATGGTGATATCGTCCATAGCTCAGCTGTTATGGACAGGCTCCGTGCCCTCGGGATTATACGTATAGAGCGTATAGAAGAGGCAGAGGAGCCGGGTGCTGTCATTATAAGAGCTCATGGCATAGCTGATGACGAGAGGAAAGCCTTTGAGAGAAAGGGCTTTACGATAATTGATGCCACCTGTCCTGTGGTTCTTCATAACCAGAAACTGCTCAGGGAAGCTGAAGGTCACGTAATCATAATAGGCAAGAAAGGGCATCCTGAAGTCCTTGCGCTTTGCGGTGCAAGAAGGGAGGCCGCGGTTGTCTCATCGCCGGAGGACGTGAGGAATCTATCTCCCGGCAGCTATAAAGCGGTATTGCAGACCACATTCCCATCTCCCTCTCCGATTCTCGAGGAAGCCGAAAGGCAAGGTGTCAGGATAGAGCTTCTCAACGCCATATGTCCCGCTTCGGGTGAGAGACGCAAGGCCTTATGCGATATCATTCCATCTGTCGACGCTGTTGTTGTTATAGGAAGCGCATTCTCATCCAATACGGCAGAGCTGCTCTCAATCGCGAAAGAAAGCGGGAAACCATCTTATCTTGTCTCTGATGCAGATGAGATTCCCAGCGAGATATATTCATTTGGCACGGTTGGCATTACAGCCGGTGCTTCTGCTCCTGATTCTCTTGTCGACTTGGTGGTGAGAAAGCTTGAATCGGGCAGTGATAAACCTCTCTTATAAACCATTTTTAGCAGATTGATGTTCTTCTGTTCACATTAAAATCAAGATAGTTTCATTTTGTGTTACAGATTGTGCTTTATTTGTCCTAATTACTGATATGCAATCATTTTATTGACTTATGTGAAAACATCGTATAGTCTCATATATGACTTGAGGAGTAACTATGGCGGAAAAGGAGAAGCTCAAGGTTGAGCTATGCATGGGGTCAAGCTGCTTTGCGAGAGGCAACAGCGGCAATCTCATTGGCCTTGAGGAATATATCGAGCACAATGGTCTTGCTGACAGAATAGAGCTTGAAGGGCATCTCTGTCTTGGCAAATGCAGCACAGGCCCGCATCTGAAGATTGGCGATAAAGAATATTCAGGAATAGCTGATCCTGATGCTGCGGCAGATCTTATCAGAGCGGCACTGGAGGAGCGTGATGCAGAATCCGATATACACTGAAGTAACCAGCTGTCGTGATTGCTATAAGTGCGTCCGCTCTTGCCCTGTCAAGGCAATACAGATAAAAGACGGACATGCGATGATCATCAAGGACAGGTGCCTGTATTGTGGCCGATGTGTTCATGTATGCCCGAATAGCGCGAAGAAAGTCAGGAATGATGTCGATAGAGTGAAGCTTGCAATGCAGTCTGGGCGAAGAGTCATATGCTCTCTTGCCCCGTCATATGCCTCGGAATTCGGAGGACGGGAGAAGGAGCTTCTCACTGCTTTGAAGAAGCTTGGTTTCTCCGCTATTTCTGAGACAGCTATAGGCGCTGCTCTTGTCACGGAGGCGCTCGATATCTACGCTGCAGAGCATGGTGGACATTGTCCTTTCATCAGTACCGCATGTCCTTCTGCAGTCGCGCTTGTCAGGAAATATTTCCCTGATGAAGCTGGAAAGCTTGCTCCAGTCCCGTCGCCGCTGCAGGCACATTCAGCATATCTCAGGCATATTTACAATGATGATTTTGTCATAGTCTTCATCGGACCATGTATCGCCAAAAAGAGCGAGGCTGACACAACTCCCGGCTATCCAGATCTCGCAATAACATTCAAGGAGCTCCGGGTATGGCTTCAGGAGGAAGGCATATCGCTTGATGATATAGAGGCTGAGGATGTTGATTTCATTCCTTGCAAAGCAGGCATTTCCACAATCTATCCGATAGAAGGCGGTCAGATTGCCTCTTCCTCTATCTGGGGAGGAAGCTCTGTCAGATGCGACGCACTTGCATTCTCAGGTATGGAGCAGCTCATGTCCGCACTCGATGAGAAGGAAGTCCCGCTTGAGTATTTCATGGAGCTTCTCGCATGCGAGGGAGGATGCATTAACGGACCTGGTTCAGACCAGAGCATCTCAATGGCTGCCCGCAAAGGCAAGGCTTCCAGCCATACACTGAAACGCCTTGATGAACAGGATCTCTTCAAAGGCGATGAGGAATTTGCCAGGAAGCTTCTTGCAGAAGGTTATGGAATACTCCATACAGATGCCCCCGCAGCTGAGACTGGCTTCAGGAAAGCACACAGCGAGGATGAGATAAAGAGGGCACTTGTGGAGCTTGGAAAGCTCACTAAGGCGGATGAGCTTAATTGTGGTGGCTGTGGCTACAATACATGCCGCGATATGGCTATCGCATATCTTGATGGCATGGCCGAAGTCGAGATGTGCGTGACGAAGATGAGGAAGGAAGCTGAGAGCAAGGTCGATGTTCTTCTCAGAACGATACCTATGGGTGTTGTCATCGTCGACTCCGACTTGCAGATTGCAGATTGCAACAAGAACTTCCTTGAGTTCTTCGGCGATATGGAGGAAGGCTTCATCGATCAGAGCATCCTGCAGATGGTGAAAGGACTTCCGCTTGAGCGTTTTGTGCCTTTTGCTGACAAGTTCCGTGACCAGTTCTATCTTTCGCATCCAGGGCAGTACAGAGTCCACTTCAAAGATAAGTATCTCCGTGTCACATTCTTCCTCGTGGAATCGAAGAGACTTCTTGGCGCGATGTTCGAGGATATAACAAGTCCGACTATCAAGCGTGAGACTGTCGTGAAGAAAGCTGAGGACGTTATCCAGAAGTCATTGGAGACAGTACAGCAGATAGCCTCGCTTCTTGGAGAGAATGCTGCTGAAACTGAAATCATGCTCAATTCCCTCATTGATGCATTCAGTGTTCATGGGACTGGGGAAGGCGAGAGTGACTTCCGCGAGGATGAAGGCGGTGATCTGGCATGAATAATATCTTCATAGATGTGGATTACGCACAGATTTACAAGCATGGACAGAAAATCGGCGGTGATGTCTTCCTTCTTTCAAGGAATCCGGAGAACAATCAGATTGTATCTACACTCTCCGATGGTCTTGGAAGCGGGGTAAAAGCGAATGTTCTCGCATCTCTTACCGCGCATATGGCTCACCGCATGTCTTTCTCGCCCATCGATCTCAGCCACTCTGCGAAGATAATCATGGATACGCTTCCTGTCTGCAAGGAGCGTAAGATAAGCTATTCAACCTTCACTATTGCGGATATACGTTATGGTGAAGACAAGGAGAATATCTCTGTCAATCTCGTTGAATATGACAACCCGCCATCTCTGCGTTTCTCAGGCTCTACGCCTGTAAGCTGGGAGAGAACGCGCACGGAGCTTCAGAGAGAAGGCGCATTCAAGAAAGAGGTTATCGCTCACTCATCATTCGACCTTGAAATCGGAGATAGACTTGTCATGTTCTCCGATGGCGTCACACAGTCAGGACTGGGTAAAAGCCTGCCGCTTGGCTGGAGGCTTGATGGAGTGAGGAAGTTCATCAGCGAGCAGATTGAGAAGGATCCAGATATCTCATCTCGTGAGCTTTCGCGGACTATCGTGCAGAAAGCTTACTCTCTGGACGGACTTGCCTCCAAGGATGATATAACATGCGTTGTGGTGTATATCAGGAAGCCAAGGCGTACGCTTATCGTTACAGGTCCACCGTTCACGAAGGAAGCGGACGCTATCCTTGGAGAGAAGATTGCAGCATTCAATGGCCGCAAGATCGTATCAGGTGGAACCACAGCCCAGATTGTTGCGAGACTCTTCGGGAAGAAGCTTACGCTTGATCTCTCCTCTTGGTCGAAGGATGTGCCTCCTGCTTCGAAGATGGAGGGAATCGATCTGGTGACTGAAGGGATGCTGACGCTTTCCCGTGTCGCGACTATACTTGAGAAAAGGCTTAATCCCGCAGAGCTTCCGAATGACCCTGCAAGGAAATTCGTGGAGATACTGCTCGATAGCGATCAGGTATTCTTCCTTGTCGGGACGAAGATAAATGAGGCTCATCAGGATCCGAACATCCCTGTTGAGATAGGAATAAGAAGGACTATCATCGGGCGATTGAGAAATGCGCTTGAGGAAATATATCTGAAGGAAACTTCACAGGAATATCTATAGGAGGATATTTATTATGAAGAAGGCAAAAGTAAAAGTAAGGATCTGCCTTGGAACAGCCTGCTTTGTGCAGGGTGGAGCTGATCTCCTGCTCTACAACGATTTTGTCGATCCTGCAATTCTTGCAGAGTGTGAGATTGAAGGCTGTTCATGCCTCAATGAATGCAGAGTAGGCAATGGAAGTGCACCTTATGTGTCTATTAACGATAAGATATACAGCGGAGTGAATCAGGATATGTTCTGCAAGCTCCTCGCGGAGGCTGTGAAGAATGCTTGAGCTTAATAATCAGTACACACTCATGAAGAGGAAAATCGACACTGAGGTACTTAAGTGCTTCTTTGACGATACTCTTGTAGAGAAAGCTGATAAGCTCCCGTATGAAATCATCCCCAAGAACCGTGTTCCTTTCAGATGCTGCATCTATAAGGAAAGGGCTATGGTCCGCTATAGGATAATGGCGCTTTCAGGCATCGATATCGAACGCGATGATGATGAGGAGAAACCGCTTTCTCTCTATATGCAGGAAGTGCTTGATGAGGATAAACCGCCTCTTCCGCTTCTGACGACCATCACCACAGGTTGTTCCGGATGTCCGAAATCACAGTATAGGATCAGCGATGGCTGCCGTGGCTGTTTTGCGCGTCCATGTATGTCAAACTGCCCTAAAGATGCGATAGTATTCATCAATGGACAGGCTCATATCCAGGAAGACAGGTGTATCAGATGTGGAAAGTGCATGGAGGTATGTCCATTCCATGCTGTCGTGCATATCCCTGTACCCTGCGAGGAAGCATGCCCTGTTGATGCAGTAACGAAGAATGAGGAAGGCTTTGTCGAGATTGAGCACGACAAGTGCATCGGATGCGGCAAGTGCGTGCGCTCATGCCCATTTGGCGCTATCGTTGAGCGCTCTGGTCTCTTCCCTGTTCTCAAGATGCTCAAGAGAGGCGAGAAAGTCGTTGCCATGATTGCACCGGCTATCGAAGGTCAGTTCCCCGGCACGCTTGAACAGCTCAAGGAAGCTATTAAGAAGGCTGGCTTCTATGATGTGGTTGAAGTCGCTGAAGGTGCGGAAGTCACTTCTGTTAATGAGGCAAAGGAGCTTTATAACAAGATTTCCGAGAATGAGGGCTTCATGACAACATCGTGCTGCCCGGCATACATGGAGCTTGTTGACAAGCATATACCTTATCTCAAGACCAGACGCTCCGATTCCCTTTCTCCGATGGGCTATATCGCCAAGATCGTCAGAGAGAGATATCCTGAATGCAAGAGCGTCTTCATCGGGCCATGCCTTGCAAAGAAAGTGGAAGTAGCGAAGAAATACCGCGATGAAATCGATGGTGTCATGACTTTTGCAGAGCTTGCATCGCTATTTGTGGCAAAGAATATCGATGTGCGTGAAATGGCTGGGGAAAGTCTGGGAGACACAGCTTCATTCGAGGATTGCCGTGAGTTCGCGGTCTCTACAGGTGTCGCTGCATGTGTGCTCAGAAGATTCCAGGAGGAAGGCAAGACTCCTCGTATCCTGCCTATCAACGGTCTTGACAAGAAGACTGTCAGACTGATGAAGACGTGGGAGAAGAGAGCGCCTGAAGCCGACCTTGTCGAAGTCATGGCATGTGAAGGCGGATGCCTTGCAGGCCCTGGAACAATCGTAAAACCGGCACTTGCATTGAAGCTCAGGAATGCAGCAAAGACTGCAAAGCCAGCTGCTAAGTAAAATCATCCGGTCAGAAATGGCCGGATTTTTTCAGGAGAGATATTCTATGCTGATTCCTTTCAGCGAGATGGAGAGCACTTTCAGACAGATTCTCATAAAGCATGGCATGAACGCTGAGGAGGCCGCGCTCTCTGCGCATCTTTTCACATCATCTTCTGCAGATGGCGTTCATAGCCATGGATTGAATCGTTTTCCCCGATACGTCTCCATGATCGATAGCGGAGTCGTAGATATCAGTCACAAAGCTGTCCTCAAGGAGCGCATCGGCACCCTCGAACGCTGGGATGGACAGCATGGGCCTGGAGACATAAACGCGTGGAATGCGATGTCCCGTGCCGTTGATATTGCAGATGAAAATGGCGTCGGCGTTGTCGCTCTCGGCAATACCAACCATTGGATGAGACCTGGAAACTACGGCATAGAGGCTGTCCGCAGGGATGCGATAGCCATACTCTGGACAAACACGATGCCGAACCTTCCGCCATGGGGTTCATCTGAAGCACGTATCGGCAATAATCCGATAGTCTTCGCTATCCCCTATAAGGATACGCCTGTAATCGTGGATGTCGCGATGTCCATGTTCAGCTATGGAAAGCTTGAGAAATACCGTATGGACGGTGAGATGTGCCCAGTAAATGGCGGATTCGATGAGAATGGGAATATCACGAGAGATCCGGATGCGATACTGAGAA
Organism: uncultured Spirochaetaceae bacterium; assembly: GCA_944388955.1. GTDB lineage: Bacteria > Spirochaetota > Spirochaetia > Sphaerochaetales > Sphaerochaetaceae > Ornithospirochaeta. Next base: position 51,466 of record CALXKJ010000014.1, read on the forward strand.
CAAGGAATCTCCTTCCTACAGGTTACTGGAAGGGCTCAGGTCTCTCCATTGCCCTTGATCTCATAGCGATGTGCCTCTCAGGCGGTAATGGCGTGAAGGATATCTCCCCAGTCTCTGAGAAGGAGACAGGGCTCTCGCAGGTCTTCATGGCTTTCAGTCTGTCGATGTTCCCAGATAGGGCGGAGCTGGAAAGGAAGATAGGCGAGACTCTGAGCTGGATTGACTCATCTGCTCCGCGCTCAGAAGGAATCCATATACATTATCCAGGGGAAGGAATGAAGAGAACGAGGGATAAGAGCATGGCTGAAGGCGTGTATGCTGATGATTCGGTATGGGAGTATGTGAAGACGCTGTAATCATCTTCCTGTATTGCGAAAACACATCTTTCTGTGTAGAAGATATAACTACATAGGAGAAAGATAATGCTTTTACTTGAGACTGCAGCTGCTGCTGTGGCAGAAGATCCTGATATCGCGGCGGCTGTTGATGCGTTTGCGGGAGAAATCGAGAAGGGCCTCCATATACCGCGGTTTGTCACATCCATCATCATTGCAGCTGTTATAATAATCGTCGCGAAGATCCTTATCGCTATCATCAAGAGGATGATCCTCAAACTTTCCAAGCGGAGCAGAAAGTTCACATTCATAATGGCACAGCTTGTCTGGAAGCTTGCTGCAGCGCTTATATGGGTTATCGCTATAGTCTCAGTGCTTGGAATCTTCGGCATCGATCTTACCCCAGTCCTCGCAGGTCTTGGAATTACCGGTGTTGTTTTAGGCTTCGCACTTCAGGAATCCATCAGCAGTCTCTTCAGTGGCGTGATGATTGCAATCAACGCGCCATTCAGGGTAGGCGACTGGGTCGATATAGGTGATATATCCGGTACTGTTGTTTCTATGGATCTTATGTGCGTAACGCTCTCATCAGGCGATAACAAGAAAATCACGATGAACAACAAGAATGTATGGGGAAACACAATCGTCAATTACTCATATATCGATAAACGCAGGCTCGATATGTCCGTTACAGTCCGCTATACAGATGATCTTGAGAAGGCGAAGAGCACGATAAGGGAGCTTGTGACATCATATCCGGAGGTTCTCAGGGATCCCGCTCCGCTTGTGGAAATCGGCTCATATAATGATTCTTCCATTTCCATCTATGTGCGTCCATGGGTCATGCCTTCCGATTACTGGCCGGTATACTGGCGCTTCAATGCAGATATCCTGAAGACGCTTAACGCAAATGGCATAGACATGCCATTCAATCAGATGGATGTGCATCTCATAAAAGACTGAAGAGCAATGCATCCTATCGTCTCCCCAGTATGCTTTCCGGCTGGGGATTCATTCTCTCATATGCACTCAATGCTTGATGCTTCTCTGTCTTTGGAGTATCTTCTAGCCAACAGCTGAGACGAAGACGAGTAGTATCTGATTCCGCCGCTGAGAGGGTGTCCGTTTTATACGGGTGAGAGACACCTGGGGATAGGGTATGAAAACCACTTCCGAGCTGCATGGGTGAAAGGAAACGAGTATTCCATGCCGTATCAGGCGTTAACGATGAATGAGCGTCCCTGTTTCAGGGGAAGCAAGGTGGAACCGCGGAGCCTTTGCAGCTTCGTCCTTGCATGTTGCGAGGATGAGACTGGAAAGGCTTTTCTTTTTTAGGAGGCAATATGGCAGATAACGAGAAGCTGGCGACGATCAGACACTCCATGGCCCATGTTATGGCGGAGGCTGTGCTTGATCTTTTCCCAGACACAAAGATTGCAATCGGACCTGCGATTGAGAATGGCTTCTACTATGACTTTGATTTTTCCAAGCCGATAGTCGATGCTGATCTTGAGAGAATCACAGAGAGAATGAAGGAGATTATCGCATCAGGTGTTTCCTTCGAGAGAAAGGAAGTCTCAAGAGAGGAGGCTAAGGCCTTCTTTGCTGACCAGCCCTATAAACTTGAGCTGATCGATGCCATCCCAGAGGGGGAGACTGTCTCCATGTATACTCAGGGTGGCTTCACGGATCTTTGCCGTGGTCCGCATGTAAAGAGCACAAAGGAGCTCAATAAGGACTCATTCAAGCTTCTTTCGATAGCCGGTGCATACTGGAGAGGCAGCGAGAAAAATCCGATGCTCACACGTATTTACGGTACAGCATGGTCGAATCCGAAAGAGCTCAGGGTCTATATGGATTATCTTGCTGATGTCGATAAGAGGGATCACAGAAAGCTCGGCAAGGAACTCGATCTCTTCTCTCTCCATGAAGAAGCAGGTCCTGGACTTGTTTACTGGCATCCTAGGGGAGCCCGTGTAAGACAGGCCATCGAGGATTTCTGGAGAAAAGAGCACTACAAGAATGGCTACGAGCTTGTATATACGCCTCATGTGGGACGCAGCTGGCTCTGGGAGACTTCAGGACATCTTGGTTTCTACAAGGAATCGATGTATCCGCCAATGGAGATGGATAAGTCAGATTACTATGTGAAGCCGATGAACTGCCCATTCCATATCATGATTTATAAGAACACAAAGCACAGCTATCGTGAGTTCCCGTTCCGCTGGGCTGAGCTCGGGACTGTATACAGATATGAGAAGGCCGGTGCGCTTCATGGTCTGATGAGAGTGCGCGGATTCACACAGGATGATGCCCATCTTTTTGTAACTCCAGAGCAGATGGATGATGAGATTATCGAGGTTCTCAGATTCTCGATGTTCATGCTTCATTCATTTGGTTTCGAGGATATCCACGCATATATCTCTACACGTCCTGAACACTCTGTCGGAGATCCTGAGAAGTGGACTGCCGCAACAGAGGCTCTGAAGAAGGCCGTCGAGAAGGAAGGTCTGAAATATGATATTGATGAAGGCGGTGGCGCTTTCTATGGGCCGAAGATCGATCTCAAGATAAAGGATGCTATCGGACGCGAGTGGCAGCTTTCGACTGTTCAGTTCGATTTCAATCTTCCAGAGCGCTTCAATCTTACTTTTGTCGATAAGGATGGCACTGAGAAGAGACCTTATATGATTCACAGGGCGCTTCTCGGCTCCCTTGAGCGCTTCTTCGGTGTTCTAGTTGAGCACTATGCAGGGGCATTCCCACCATGGCTTTCACCTGACCAGATCGCGATTATCCCGGTCGGAGAGTCCGCATATGACTACTCGAAGAAGCTTGAAGCAAGACTCAAGGCTGAAGGCTTCCGTGTTGTCTCTGATTTCTCAGCTGACAGAATGAATGCCAAGATCCGCAACGCCCAGAAGATGAAGACGCCTTATATGCTCATCATCGGCGAGAAGGAAGCTGCGGATGATCTTGTGTCTGTCCGCTATAGGAATGGAAAGCAGGTCGGTGGTGTCAAGACTGAGGATTTCATCGCTGAGGTCCATAAGGCAATAGACAGCAAAGAGCAGATATGATTTACAGCTGCCCGTCGGAAGATGGGCAGCTGCTGCAATTGATGCCTTGGGCATCTTAGTTTAACGTATCAACAGGAGTGATTATGAATCTGCCTAATAAGCTTACAGTTCTGCGCCTTATACTGGTGCCTGTCTTTTTCCTTTCGTATTGCATTTCGCTTCTCGGCAGCGAGATGACGACTATCATTTCTGCTGTACTGATGTTTGTCTCATATGCTGTTGCTGAGCTTACTGATCTTCTCGATGGGAAGATCGCGAGGAAATACAATCTTGTAACGGATCTGGGAAAAGTGATGGATCCTTTTGCTGACACGCTTTCCCATCTGACATTCTTTGTATGCTTCATGTCATATGGAATCATGCCTGTATGGGCATTCATAATCATCATGTGGAGGGAATTCTCGATTCTCTTCCTCCGCATGCTGATGATGAGAGCAGGAAAGGCCATGCCTGCAAACATCTGGGGAAAGAGCAAGACTGTATTCTACGCTATCACATCAATCCTTTCGATTATCTACGTGGTTCTTGCGGCTTTCATTGCAAGAGGACAGTGGAACTCAACATATGAGACAGTCCTCTATGTATTCTTCGCTCTTGCTGCAGCCGCTTCGCTTATGAGTTTCATTACATATCTCGCTGCGGTATTCAAATCGAAAGCCCTCTCGGGAATGACAAGATGAATAGCCTCAGAGGCCTTCCATTCAACGGTTTCTCTGAAGATGAGAGGAAGAGCGTCGGGATTGTTGTCTCTGATGTCGATGACACGATAACGAAAAGGGGCAAGCTTTATCCGGACGCGCTTCGCTCTCTCTGGCGGCTTAAGCGCGATGGTAAGATGATAGTCCTCCTTACCGGAGGCTCTGCGGGTTGGGCTGATTGCTATATAAGGCAATGGCCAGTAGATGCCGTCATAGCAGAAGGCGGCGCTCTTATTCTCGCTCACGCAAAAGGCGGAGATATTGTTTATAAGATGAATCCCATGGTGAACGCGAATTACCAGCATCAGAAGGAGAATCTCCTGAGACTTACAGCTGGTCTTCAGCTTTCGTCCGACCAATATGCCCGCATATATGATGTTGCATACGACAAGTCAAAGCTGTCAGAAAAGGAGAGGAAGACTCTCATCTCAATGGTTAAGGCTTCTGGCGGTCACTGGAGCGAGAGCAGTATCCATATCAATGTAGGATTCGGTAATTACTCTAAGCGCTCATCGCTTCTTTTCTTCATGAGCGCGCTTTTCAGCATCGATAAGGAGAAGCTTTGCAATACAGCTCTCTATTTTGGTGATAGCCTCAATGATGAGGACATGTTTTCCCTCATTCCACTTTCTGTCGGAATGCATAGTGTTGAGGATATGAGGAATGAGTTCTCATATCTTCCGCTATATATAACTGAAGGCTATGGTGGTGATGGCTTCAATGAGGCTGTGGAGTCGTTACTTACCGTAATTGCTTCCGAAGAAACGAAATAAAAATTTTTGATAAAAATCTTATAAATTATGTTGACAAAATACTCTCGCCTGATGTATCTTGATTGGGCACGCCGATAAGGCGATTGATATTTGACAGTATATCAGCGAAGGGAAGAGAAGAGATAAAAGAAGCTTGGTAAGCTTCTGTCAATTCAAGCGAACAAAGGCAGAACGGAAAAAGGAAAGCCGGTTCGTGCGAGCGGCAGGAAAGAATGATTCGGAAAAAGGCCGCGTCCTAGA
>CALXKJ010000015.1 GCA_944388955.1 uncultured Spirochaetaceae bacterium
CCCATATTCTCGAGAACAGCAAGCCTATCCGCAGCATAACTGCTTGATCTTCCCGTAAGCCTTGACTGGATATCGCTATAGCTTTTCTTGCCATTGGCAATTATGGAAAGGATATCATTTATTCCTTCCAGTTTCCGGATTTCCTTGAAAAGCTGGTTTTCTATGTAATTTCTAGCTACACTATCTTGCTCGATGATAGTATTTATTATATTTGCCCGGAGCCCTTCTTCAGGAGAAAGAGAATCATTTATATAAGGACTTCCTCCAAAAACAGAATAGAAGGATATCTTCTCCCTGATATCCATATTGGGATAGAAAAGAGCTGAATCAAGATAGTCCATTGCTTCCAGATGGATTATCGGTCTGAATCGACCAAAAAGAGGATTCTCTCTCTCAAGAAGTTTCTTCATCGCAGTCACATACGAACCGCATATTATGATTTTCATGCTGAAAGGGGCCTGATCGATTGCAACCTGCATAAGAGAATCGATATCAGTATCGCTGTCTCCCCGGCTCAGATTCTGATACTCATCGATTACAACGACTATATCCTCTTTCATACGTCCCAGTTCGATAAAAGCATCAAGGAACGTAGCATAGGGAAGCATGGGTTTAATCCCAAATGAAGAACAGAAAAGACGAAGATTGGTATCTATAGAAGCCTCTACGCATTCAAAATACAGAAACTTCCGACCGGATGCTGACAATGTATTCTGAATAAGATAGCTTTTCCCTATTCTCCTGAGCCCATAAACCAGACAAGCCTTGTCTTTCCCTGCCAGAAAACGGAGTAATTTTCCTTTCTCAGTTTCACGTCCAACCATCATTCCCTCTTTTTTGCTAAGTGCAAACTTAGTTAATCGTAACTTAGTAAAGTATAGGATACGAACAGAATGAATGCAATAATAAGGAGGAATAGTGATGCAGTCTTCGAAAGGGATTCTGCACTTGCTGTGTTCATTGATGCTTTTTCTTCACGGAATCTGATTAAAAATGTTTTTATTGAGTGTTAGAGACGCCTCCTATAAAATCAATAGAATGGTAATGGGAGAGAATTCGAGACACGCGGAGTTTGCCGTTATATCACCATCGAGTACGCTTACTCTGAAGTTCAGGGAGATTCTTGAGAAGCGCGGCTTGGATTGCATTGTCATCCAGGCTTCGCAGATGGATGCACCGGAAGTGGTAAGCAGACTGAAGGACAACGGTGTCAAGATATTCATAAGCAGGGGCAATACTGCAAAAATTCTGAAGAAGATTGTCGGCATAACCGTGATTGAGGCCCGTCATACCTTCTTTGACTGCTATTATTCATACAAGAACGCTCGGAAGATTTCCGACAGAATCGCATTTCTGGCAACGAGTATTGGCTATAAAGACATTCTCGATAAATGCTGTCCTTTCATGCCTGGTGTGGTGATTTTCCCGCTTGAACCGGAAAATGGTGAAGCATATATCAAGACAGAGCTTGGAAAACTTCACGATATGGGAATCGAGGTCGCGATAGGAGGTCTGTCCCTTAAGCCGTTTGTCGAAGCGATGGGAATCAGATATGTGATGACTGAAGCTGATGATGATGAGGTCAATGACGCTATAGATGAGGCCCTGTATCAGCTGAGCATAGAACATGAGAGGGAAAAACGCAGTGAGGAGCTTGAGAAGCGGTATGTGACGATCCAGACTATTATGGATTCGGTTTCTGAATGCATAATCCGCGTTGATGAGCATGGCATAATAACAGATTTCAACGATTATGCTGTGAATCTTCTTCCTCGTATCCGCAAGAATCTTGAGCTGTCCACGATATTCCCGAATTGCTCATCCATTGTGACAGCATGCATGGAAGGCAAGCATGTGAATGATGAAGTTGTTGAGGATAAGGAGGCCGGGTATCTTATTCTATCCGTCAATCCTGTCTCTCTCGATTACAAGACCGCTGGTGCTGTTATAACGATGCAGCGCCAGCAGGAGATTCAGAATAGGGACGAGAAGATCAGGAAAAGGCTTCTGGCCAGAGGCTACAGTGCGGTTTTCACTTTTCCATCCATATTGGGGCAGAGCACTCTCATTTCAGATGCCAAACGTATTGCGAAACGGTATGCCGAGGTAGATTCCACTGTGCTGCTTTCCGGCGAGACAGGAACTGGCAAGGAGATGTTCGCGCAGAGTATACATAATGCAAGTAGCCGGCGTAATTCACCTTTCGTTGCCATCAATTGTGCTTCTCTTCCTTCCTCAATACTCGAAAGTGAGCTGTTCGGTTATGTGAAAGGTGCTTTTACGGGAGCAAAGGATGAAGGAAAGCCCGGAATATTCGAGTTAGCGCATAATGGTACGATTTTCCTGGACGAGATAAGCGAGGCTTCCCCTGATATCCAGATGCGGCTTCTTCGCGTCATCCAGGAGCGTCAGGTGGTCAGGCTTGGAGATGATAGGGTCATAAATGTCGATGTGCGTATCATAGCCGCCACGAACAAGAATCTTAAGATGCTCGTGCAGGAAGGAAAATTCAGGGCAGACCTGTTTTACAGAATCTGTGTTCTTGTCCTTGTTATTCCCAGCCTCAGTGAAAGAAGGGAAGACATACCCATTCTTGTGGATGCGTTTGCAAAGCGATTCGGACAGGATATCACGATGACGGATGCGGCAATGGATATCCTCAAGGGATATAGCTGGCCGGGTAATGTGCGTGAACTTCTCAATGTGGTCGAGAGAATGGCTGTGACATGCGAAGGCGGTATCATCACGGAGGAAATTGCCGAGAAAGCGCTTTATGGTTTCCTTCATTCCCGCAGCAACCGTCCATCATCAGATAAAGAAGCGATCCAGCTCGCTCTCAAAGCTGCAGATGGGAATAAGGCGGAAGCGGCGAGGATGCTCGGAATGAGCAAAACCACATTCTGGAGACGACTGCAGGAAATTGAGGGGAAATACTCCTGATTTCAACCGTTTCAAAATCGTTTCATGAAATTCCATAATGTTTCAGTGATGTATAAATGAAACAGAAATATAGCACATCAAGCTATGTGTCAGATTTCAGTAACAAATTTCAATAAAATAAATTAACACAGAATTAACGTTCCAGTCCTCCGAATTGGCACACTATCTGCCTTTATGTGAAAGGGAGGATATAAATGGAATATACCCTTGTTTTCATAGGATTCGGTGAAGCTGCGTACAATATTGCAGCAGGATTGAAGGAAGAAGGATTCACTTCAATGGCAGCCTACGACAATATGGCTGATGACCCAAAGCGTGGTGAATTGATTCATAAGAGGGCAACTGAGGTAGGTGTTCCTCTCATTACGCTTGAGGAGGCGATAGAGAAGGGTGAGTTCATCGCATCTCTCAACAGCGCCAAAGTCGCATACAGTGTTGCGGAATCTATTATCCCTCATCTGAAAAACGGTCAGGTCTACATCGATTTCAATTCGGCAAATCCTGATGTGGAAGTAAGAATTGATGGTATCAAGAGAGCTGAAGGCGTGCTTTTCTGCGATGCAGGAGTCATGGGTACAGTTCCTGGTAACAGGCACAAGGTGCCGATGTATCTCACTGGCGATGGCTCGCAGGTTTTCTATGATTCATTCTCGAAATATGGCATGAAGCTGACCATCCTTGACGCTCCTGCTGGTGGTTCATCGGCAATCAAGATGCTCAAGAGTGTGGTCATGAAAGGACTTCCTCAGCTTATGTTCGAGTCATTCGAAGCCGCAGACAAGTATGGGGTACTCGATACGCTTGTCAAATCACTTGCATCGTCGCTTGAAGGAAAGACTGTAGAGAAGCTAGCGGACACATTTATCGCGAGAACGATGATTCACGCAGAGCGCAGAGCCGCTGAGATGCGTGATGTCGTCGCAACTTTGGAGAAAGCCGGAGTTGATGCCTCCATGACAGAAGCTACAGTCAGAAAGCTCGATGCCCTCGCCGCTGAGCATTGGGCCGACAAAATCGATCCAAGCGGGAATATGGACTTCAGATCAGCAATCCGCACTCTCAATGAGAGTAGGAAATAAAGGAGGTTTCTATGGCTGAAAACAAGTATCTGGATCTACCGGAACTCATTCCGGAGGAACTGATTGAAAGGGCGAAGAAGCTCAGCCCTGCTCAGCTTTGTGATGGAATGGCAGCCTTGGGCATAGAGCGCAATGGCTGTATGGACGCATCTCTGATGGCTCTGGATGAGAACAAAGTGATGATCGGAACGGCGTGCACCGTTGATACAGAAGATGGAGATAACTTCCCGATTCATGTAGCAATCTATGCTGGTAAGCCGGGATATGTGCTCTGCGTGGCTGGAAAGGGCTACACGGAAAGAGCCTATATGGGCGATCTGATGGGAGGTGCTGCAGAAGCTGTAGGCCTTAATGGAATCATCATCGATGGCTATGTAAGAGATAAAGTCGGTCTTTCCAACCTTGATATCCCTATCTACGCGAAGGGATTCATGCAGAGAAGTCCGGCAAAGAAGGGTCCTGGTGAAATCAATACAGTCGTGACGTGCGCAGGCGTTAAAGTCCATCCGGGAGATCTCGTAATGGGCGACTACGATGGAGTCACTGTTGTTCCTAGAGAGAGGATTGAAGAAGTCCTTGAGGCTGCTGAGAAGAAAGGAAGCTATGAGACAAAGAGACGGGAGACCATCGCAGAATACAAGGAATGCAGGAAAAAGGGACTGCCTCTTCCTGATCTCGCTCCAGGCTGGGTGAAGGAAATGCTTGAAGGCAAGAAATAATAATCGGGGGATTTGATGTTATCTATAGTTGCATATTTTATGATCATACTCTTCCTGGTGCTTGTCTGTACCAAGAAGATGGCAGCATTCACAGGCCTGCTTATTTCCTCTGTCGTTGCAGGTATCATAGCCTGCTTTGTGACAGGACAGCCTGTAACTGAGCTTTTCGAGTGGATTAAGGGTGGATTGTTCTATACCCAGAGCGATACCGGCAGTGTAAGCCTTGGTACAGTAAATTCCGGTATAATGATTCTCTTCGCTGTCCTTTACTTCTGCCTGATGATGAATGTCGGACTTTTCGATCCTCTATGTACATTCCTTATCAGAAAAGCAAAGGGCGATCCTCTTAAGGTCATGATGGTAACCGTTCTTACCGCATGTGTAGTCACACTCGACGGTGATGGAACAACCACAATCCTTATAGTCACAGCGGCATTCATTCCTCTCTTCAAGAAGATGAACATGAAGCTTTCGTACCTTGCGATGATGATCATCATGCCATGCGGTATCGGAAACTGTCTTCCATGGGGTGGTCCTCTTGCCAGAGCGGCTTCTGTCATCGGTGAAGATGTCAACGTCGTCTTCAGGACATTCCTTCCTGTCCTCGTCGTCGGAATGATCTACATCATCGTCCTTGGTTACTTCCTCGGAAAGGCAGAAAGAAAGAGACTTGGCTATGTAAAGGGCTCGAATGAGATCATCACTCCTGAGCAGATTGAGGAGATGTGCCAGGTTATCACGGAGACAGACAAGGAATACAAGAGACCAAAGCTTTTCTGGTTCAATGCAATCTTCACAATCGCTCTTCTTGTCGCTCTTATCATGGGTGTCGCAAGCGGCGCTCTCCTCTTCCTCATCGGTACAGCTATCGTTCTTGCAGTCAACTACAGCTTTGCTGATCAGCGCGAAAGAATCTCCGCAAATGGCGGTGATACAATCTCCGTTGCTGTAATCATCATGGCAGCTGGCTCATTCATGGGTGTTCTCAATGGAAGTGGAATGGCAGATGCTATAGCGGCAAACTTCGCTTCTCTTATTCCGGAATCCCTTGGAAGCCATATACCAATCATCTATGCACTTGTCGGTGCTGTTGCCTGCTGGGCACTTCCGGTTGATGCCTATTACTTCGGTATTCTTCCGATTATCGTTCCTCTTGCAGCAGAATTCGGAATCACTCCGATGGAAATCACGATGGCAGCTTTCATGGGACAGGCAATAAGATACGGAAGCCCGACCGTTGCATGGCTCTTCCTCCTTATTGATAGGACTGAGATGAACTATGGTGATTACCTTAAGATGTTCATGAAGTTCTCACTTCCTATGTTTGCATTGTTCATACTCACATCACTCGTACTTGGATTGTTCCCGCTTTGATAGAGATGATTCAATGCAATGGCCGCTTCCGGGCGGCCATTTTCAGTGCCTTCGCATCTTCTGCATCAGATTAATATGAAGGCACTAGAGAGATTGAACTGCGTGTTTGCGCATCTTGAGCCAAAGGCAGAACATGCCATTTGATATCCAGATGGCTTAAGTATCTGACTGGATTTTCTTCCTCTTTCGGAATTCCCGCGGTCCTGTTCCCGTATAAGCGGTGAATGATGATGAGAAGAGCGAGAGACTGGAAAAGCCTACAGACTCTGCGATTTCATGTATCGGCGCAGAGCTTTCCGCAAGCAGGATTTTCGCATGCTCCATCTTCATTTCTCTCACTTTCTGTCCAGGTGACATATGATACAGCTCGTGGCATATACGCGTGAGCTGGGAGCGGCTGCAATTCATCATCGCTGCAAGTTCCTCGACTTTCCAGGGTTTCTTCATATCTATCGCGACATCACCCCATAGTGCTGCCAGCTGACTGTGATGCGCTCTGCTCCCGCTATTTCCCATAGGTCTTATCGCTCTGTGGAGTATAAGAAGCAGGAGCTCTGCGGAGAGCTCTATCGATTTCAGGCTTGTACTGCCTTCATATAGATCCTCATCGATAATATTCTTTATAAGCTCTCTAATTAGCGGGGTTTCCTTTTCCGCGTCAATCTGAAAGACATCATAATCCTCGATTGTATCGGGGATGGCACTGGAATTTCTTGAGAAAAGCAGCCATAGCTGTTCCCATGGCTCAGGGCCTTCTGTCTCTTCCCTGTGGCCTTGTCCAGTCGGTGATGAGACGAAGATGTCACCTGTGTGAACAGTGAAGGATGAGCCGTCCTCCATAGTGAATCGGCCTTTGCCTGCAAGCGTGATGACAAGTGCACTGAAGCCTCTTGATGCAATTCTCTCAACATAGAAGTCTGTGTCATGACAACCGTATCCGCCATGCCTTATCATGGCGAGCCGGAATGGATAGGTCTCCAGAACCCTGGCTGACAAGTGCCATTGCTCAAAGCGCGCTGGGGAATGTATGATTTCCTTCAGAAGTTTCATACTAAAATTATAGCTCAGTATATCATATGCTACAAATCATGAACTTCTTACTACAAAAAATGGTAGAGTCAGAGTAGCTGGAACTGCTATTCTGAAACCAATATTACCGGAGGTGTATCAATGGCTGAGTTTCCATATGATCCATGGCAGAAGTGCAAGACGATAAGCGGACTTGCAGCTGATCTCGTTATTTCCGCATTGCAGAAGGAAATCAGAAGAGGGCATGAGGAGAATGCCGCAACGCTTGCTTATGAGATGATGATTACAAGCGAGGATATGGAGGATTATCTCTGGTTCCGCCTGAGAACCATAAGCGTCGAGGATGTGGGATTTGCTAATCCTATGGCACCAGTTCTCATCGGCGAGCTCGATCAGATGAGGAGAGTGACAAAGCAGCCTGGTGACCGCGGACTTCTCGCAATCCACGCGGTGCGCTACCTTTGCAAGAGCCAGAAAGATAGATCCAGCGACGAGATGTACAACTGGATCATGAAGGAATACAAGGCAGGCAACCTCAGACCGCAGATCCCTGATTACGCGATAGACAAGCATACTCTTCAGGGGCAGCAGGAAGGCAGGAATGAGGATGATTTCTATGCCGAGGGCTCCAAGGTCTATCCTGAGTGGGAAGGCAGGGATAAGACATATCGTGAGAGAATCCTGAAGATTCTTGCTGCTGAGAAGGCAAAATAAGGAGGAGAGAGATGAAGAGAATCGTCCTTGTATCTATTGCGATGCTTATTGCGGTTTCATCTGTGTTTGCAATGGGTGGCGGTGAGACATCTGCCGCAAGCGAATATGACAGGATTGTCACAACAACTGTCACCGCTACATATCTGAACGAGACTTGGTTCAACACCATGAATGCAGATTTCGAGAAAGAGACAGGTATTCATGTAGTGGTACAGCCTGTTCCAGGCGATGAGGATGAGTACAAAGCCAAAATCAATATCGATCTGATGGGCGGCAGCGACGTTGATGTTGTCGAGACACTCGGGCCTAAGGATTACTCAAGACAGGTTTCCGCTGGATTCTTCATGCCGCTCAATGACGCTGTCGAGGCTGCTGGTATCGATCCATATGCTCTTTATGGAGCCAATCTTCCTGTGGAGAAGGATGGCAATTACTATGCACTTCCATTCAAGCAGGAGATGTATTGCATATTCTACAACAAGGCAATCTTCGATGAAGCAGGTGTTCCTTATCCGGAAGGACCATGGACATGGGATGAATATGTAGAGACAGCTGAGAAGCTTACAGATCCGAAGAAGGGTATTTATGGCTCTTTCATGAATGCGGATCTTCCATGGATGTATATGCCAGCTCAGCAGCTTGCTGTACCATTCTATAAAGAAGATGGAAGCTGCAATTTCGATGATCCTGTATTCAAGGAATATGCAGAGTGGTTCAAGTACATTTCCAACGACCTTGGTATCCAGCCGTCTGTAGCGGAGCTTGAGGCCGAGAATGCCAACTGGAATTATTATGCTCTTGAAGGCTACCGCCTCGCTATGTTCCCCCAGGGCAACTGGTTCACACGTCTTCTCAACAGCCAGGAGGATTATCCGAAGGATTGGAATTATGGTGTAGCACCGCTTCCGTCAGCTGGCGAGGGTGGAAACAACAACCTTGTATCGCTTGGTTATGTCGCTATAAACAAGAATGCGGCTCACCCCGAGGAAGCACTTACATACGCGCTCTGGATTGCTGAGAATCAGTGGAAGTATGAGGGAGGAATCCCTGCATTCGCTACAATGAGCGAAGAGGATCAGCAGCTTGCATTCGGCTCAATCGCAGAAGCTTCACATGGGCAGGTAACAGTTGATGATCTCTATCAGAATCTTGTGAATACCGGACTTGGCAGTGTCTCTTCAGATATCGTAGGCACAGCCGCTGCAGAGTACTATAACATCGTCAAGGAAGAGCTTTCTTCCTACAACATGAATCTGCAGGATATCGATACAGCAATCAGCAATATCGTAACAAGAGTAAACGAAGCAATAGCTAACGCTGAATAATCATACGAGGGGCCTTTCCGGGCCCCTTGCCCATTAATGGAGGAAGATCGTGAAAAGGAGATCGATGAAAAGCGTGGAGGCAGCAGCAGGTTATCTTCTGATAGCTCCATTCATGCTGATGTTCGCTGTCTTCAAGCTCTATCCAATGCTTTATGGCATCGCTGTCGGATTCTGGGATAGGAATTCGGAGATGAAGCTGCTCGATACGACATTCGTGGGTCTCTCGAATTATATCACGGTTCTTAAAAGCGCCTCTTTCTGGGAGGCTTTTGCTCATTCAATTGTCTTCTCCGTGATATACATCGTATTCCTGATGGTATTCGGTTTCCTTGCAGCTGTTCTGCTCAATAGGAAATTCTGGGGCCGAACTGCGGTAAGGACATGCTTTTATATTCCATATGTCACGAATATGATTGCAGTCGGTATCGTATTCAAATATCTCCTGAATCCTGTCCGCGGACCTGTGAATGCGATTTTCCGTCTTTTCGGGGCCTCAGGTCCTGGCTGGCTCTCAAGTCCAGTGATGGCGCTTCCGACAGCTGCTGTCATAGCAGGCTGGGCCGCACTCGCGTTTCATATAATTACATGCCTTGCCGCTTTGCAGGATATCCCGGCTGATATGTATGAGGTCGCGGATATCGAAGGCGCTGGTTTCTGGCAGAAACTGAGATACATCGTCCTTCCTTATCTTACTCCGACGCTTTTCATGCTCCTCACTATTACGCTTATTAATTCATTCAGGAATTATACAGCGATAGCGGGGCTCACTGGAGGTGGCCCTGGGACATCAAGCAAAGTCGTTTCCGTGCTCATCTATGATGATGCATTCAATTTCCTTGCATTCAGCAGAGCAAGCGCAGAAGGGGTTATCTTCACGATATTCATCATCATTGTGAATAGGCTTTTCACAAAAGCGAGGTCAATATGGGAATCAAGAAACTGAAGAGGAAGGATATTGTCTTCACAGCTGTTATGTGGCTTCTCGCTCTTATGATGCTCTATCCATTCATCATGATGGTGGCTATTTCCTTCCGACCTTCCGGACAGGCTTACCAGCCGCTCTTCTCATCCGGGATAATCCACACGCTGCGAAGCTATAAGCAGGTGCTTTCGCATCCGAATTTCTTCGACTGGTATCGCAACACAGTCGTCACAGTTGTCGTGACGATATTCATACGTCTGGTTATAACCATACTTGCCGCGTATTCATTCAGCCGTCTTAAATTCAAGGGAAAAGGACTTATACTTGCATTCCTTGTCGCGACGATGATGGTTCCAGGTGAAACAACAATGGTCCCAAGGTATCTTTATTTCAAGCAGATCGGAATTCTCAATACGCTTTGGTCAATTGTTCTGCCTGAAGCTAGTGAGGTCTTCTATCTTATATTGCTTATTGAGTTTTTCAGCTCTATTCCTGGTGACTTTACGGAAGCGGCGACAATTGATGGTGCTGGGCATCTCATCATTCTTTTCCGCATATTCATCCCGCTTTCAGGACCTGCAATTGCCACAACAGTGCTCTTCTCGTTTATAAATATCTGGAACAACTATCTTGATCCATATCTGTTTATAAACAATATCGAGACACAGCTCATAACGCCTGCGCTGCAGTTCTTCCAGGAGCAGGGCGGAGCGAATATGCCTGTGCAGATGGCTGGATCAGCACTTGCTCTGATTCCTGTCATTGTGCTATTCGTCTTCACGCAGAAATACTTCGTGCAAGGTGTGGCATCTTCTGGAATCAAAGGATGATGCCTTATCTTTTGCCTCTGATTCATATGATGCACACTGCTGCGGAATGATGAAATAATGCATTGAGCATCATATCCCTTTCAGATTGGAGCAATCTCAATCCTGAGGGGATTATTCTGTCTTATCCATTAAAACAGTAATAATATGGAAAAAAATCCATACTAGATGTGGTGAAAATTCCATATTAGATATGGAAAATATTCCATACTAGATTTGCTTGGATATATGTTTTATCATTGGATACATGGACAAATATGTCGAAAGAATATCCGATAAACAGCTAGAAAAACTGCTACGGCTTTCAGGAGCAGTACTGGTGACAGGTGTTAAATGGTGTGGTAAGACAACATCTTCAAGACGATATGCTGAATCAGAAATTATTCTTGATAATTCAGCAGAAGGCAAAAACCTGATTCTCAGAGCAAATGCTATGCCATCCGATGTTCTTAACCAGAAGCCTCCTTTGCTTATCGATGAATGGCAGAATGCGCCAAGGTTATGGGATGCTGTCCGCAGGGAAGTTGATGACAGGGGAAAACGAGGGCAGTTTATTCTGACAGGTTCTTCGACTCCATTGGATGATGAAGCGAAGCAGGAAATATTCCATTCAGGGTTTGGCCGTATTGCAAATCTGAGAATGCACACAATGAGTTCACTGGAAACAGGCTTCTCGTATGGAAAAATCTCACTCTCAAAGTTGTTTGAGGATGGGAACATGTATATAAGTGATTATTCGGACAGGACACTTGAGGACATGGCTCTTTCGTTATGCAAAGGTGGCTGGCCGAATACTCTTGAAGATAAAGATGAAGACGCACTTGAAATCCCTTATATGCTTCTAGACGAGCTTATCAATATTGATGTTCAGCGTAGATTGGAGGAACTGGGGCTAAGAAAGAATTCCAGTGATGTAAGACGATTGCTCCGGTCATATTCAAGGAATATATCTACCCAAGCTTCAAAGAGTCTCATACGCAAGGATCTCAGCACAAATGAAGAGACTTTGTTCAATGAAGAAACGCTGAATAAATATCTGGCACTTCTTGAAACGATGTTCATTACCGAGGATCTTGAGGCATGGGCTCCAAGTGTAAGATCAAAAACAAGAGTACAGGGAGGTCCGACAAGACACTTGTCGGAGCCATCATTGGCTGTTGCTTCATTAGGCTTATCGCCTCAGTCATTGGTGAAGGATTTCCGTACTTTTGGATTCCTCTTTGAATCATATGCAATCAAGGATCTCAGAGTATATTCTACAGCTCTGAATGGCAATCTTTATCATTACAGGGATGCAAAAGGACTTGAGGCAGATGCAATAATGGAACTCCGTGATCAGCGATGGGCTATGTTCGAAGTGAAACTATTCGATCCTGACAGGGTTGATGAGGGGGCTGCCAATTTGCTTAAGATAAAAGATAAGATGAATTACTCAACGATGAAGCAGCCTTCATTCATGATGGTCATCACGGCAGGAAAATATGCGCGTCTCAGACCTGATGGTGTATATGAAGTCCCTATTTCCCTTCTAGCTCCATAGAATTTCAAAACGAGGAAAGCCTGAAGACCTTCCTCGTTCTCTTTTCACCACCAGCTCTTCCAGGAGCCGCCGAGTCTTACCAGCGCTTCTAGCCAGTAGTAATCGCCCCAGCTCACGCATTCATCCACTCCGGCAGGTGTACATGTGTTATATGGACTCTTCTTGGAATATGTTCCGTGTTTTACAAGGCCGTTTATTCCTTCCTCGTCCTTTTTCACCATGCAGGTATCATAGATAGCTTTCAGAAGCTCTTTCGCCATCTTCCTGTATTTCCTTGCTTCCTCATACTCGCCATTCTTCTCATACGAGTCTGCAGCCTCAAGGAAACCGCATGCGACGATAGAGCCTGATGATGAGTCCCTCGGCTCGTCACCAGATGTGAATATGAGGTCCCAGTATGGGATCATATCCTCAGGAAGCTTCTCCATGAAATAATCTGAAACATGCTCGAATAAATCGAGATAGCTCTTCTCTCCTGTGTGCCTGTAGGCGAGAGCAAGACCGTAAACAGCCCAGGCCTGACCGCGTGCCCATGATGAATCAGCTTTGTAACCCTGGCATGTTTCTCCACGTACAGGCTCTCCGGTTTCTTTGTTCATGAAGAATGTATGGAAGCAGGAGTAATCGTCTCTGAAGGAGTTCGCAATACATGTCTTCGTGTGCTTCAGCGCGATTTCCCTGTATATTGATTTCCCTGTTTCCTTCTCTGCCCAGTACAGGAGCGGAAGATTCAGCATGCAGTCGATGATATACCTGTAGTTGTCATCAGCACCCATTGCTCCCCATGCCTGTATAAACTGTCCTTTCTCCTGAAAGCGTGAGATGAGGTTGTCTGCAGCCATGAGAGCAGCTTCGCGAGCGTGTGCATTATGTGTGAGCATATATGCGGCCACGCAGGATGGCGTATATAGGAATCCCATGTCGTGGTGATCGACTGCAATATGCTTCTTTATTCTCTCAAGGAAGCTTTCGACGAATATACCTGCGGCATGGGCGAAAACCTCATCATCACTTGCAAGATACGCCAGCCACAGTTCTCCTGGCCAGAAACCTGTAGTCCACTCGATATTGTCTATCGGCTTATATATGCCATCAACTGTGTTCGTGTCCTGGCACTTGTATGTGTATTCAGGAAGATTGCGTCTTATGATTGCAACTGCGTTGTCTATCGCATTAAGTCTTTCTTTCTCTGTCAGTTCCCTGATCATTCTTTACCTCCTAGTATCTGATGACCTTTGTCTCTTCATCGTTTTTCCTGATGAATACTCTGCCATAGGCTTCAGCTTCTCCTGCCTTTATCAGAAAACCTCCAGCGGGGTATTCATTCGATATCATCGCTACAGAGTATCTGTCGCCTCCTGATTCTATCTCGAGCCCGAATGAGATCTCTTCTGGTATTTTCTTGCCGGAAAGCGGCTTCACAAGAGGAATCCTACTATATGTGAAATCCTCATTTCCTATTGCTATAAGTGTAACGATGAGCTTCCTTCCCTCAGCCGTATCCTTAACCGTTAAAAGAGGTGATGAGAGCATCTCATTGTATTTCTTCGACATAGGATATTCTGAAACAGAAGTATTGCCTGAAAAGAGGATAAGCTTCACAGAACTGCTGTCCTTTGTTGCCCTGAAGCCATCATTCTCCTCTTTCAGGGCTGTCCCTTCATCGAAATGATAGAGGATGGAAGCCTCCGCTTTGCCTTCTGCCGCTATGTCATCGGCGATGATTACGAACCGGTCCTCGATTGTCAGTATCGACCTTGTTACATAAACACCTTCCTTCATGTAACCGAGATGTGATGCCCTGAGGTATTTATAATCACCATCGATGGCAGCATCCGAGAATACAGGTTCAGCGAAGGATGAGACGCCCCAGCTGTCTTCCATCACCGACTGGTCATGTCCGTTGATTATCACAGTGTTGTGGCCGGACGCGCCTTTGAGAGCCCTGCGCTCCTTTGTGTCTACATATGTGAAGCGCCCTGTATCTGTGAGAATCGTACATCCATTGGCATAGAGATCGAAATGAAGCTGATCGAAATGTCCATGTCCGCTGCCAATGAGACCGGAATGGAATCTGAGAGCCCTCGATTCTGACAATGAGAGAATCGCGTTGCCGCTGTCTTTGAGGAAGCATGATGGATTTTCAGGTTTTCTCTGAGGTGGAAGCACAGCATCAAGCTCATGCGACATATAGAATTCCTCATCCATGCCGCCTTCAGCATAGTAGGAGAGAAGACCATCATCGAAGAGAATTGCGGCAGATGCTATGATATCGCGCATATCTATCTCATCGCTGTCCCCGAAAAGATAGCTCTTGCCGTCCGGCCTGAGCGTCTTAGCAAGTCCAAGAGCGAGGAGGTGGGTATTCTCTCTAAGCGTTTCAGGCAGTTTTATATTGTTTCTGTCTGCGACGATGACTGTATCCGTCGCGGCATGAAGCACCTCAGCCTGATACATCGTGCTCTGTTCCCAGTGCATGCCGTCAGGAAGCGTCTGCAGTCTCATCTCCTCATCAAGGCGGGAAAGCGCGGTTTCCATGCTCTCCTTGTCACCAAGATAGAGGGAGGCAAGGAATAGTCCGTGGTCCTGCAGCACTCCCCAGTTCGATATCCTATGGAAAGCAGTATGTGAAGCTTTCAGATGCTCTATATGCACGCGGAAGAATGTTTTTATATCCTCGAGCGTCTTGTCATCAAGGCTCATTCCGATGCCGTTGAATATCTCAACGCTTCTTATATAGTTCTCGATTCTTATACCACATTCGAGTGAGCGCCATGAAAGAGATGATGTTTTCTCTGATAACGGGGATCTCATGAAGAAATCCTCGAATAGTCTTATCCAGTTATCACGATACTTCTCATCTCCTGTGATGGCCGCAGCTTTGGCATTGTTCAGCAGGAATGTGTGTCTGTTGAATGCAAAGCACCATTCGTTATCGCCGAATGGGATTGCATCCCAGTCTATTTTCTGGAACGTGACAGGCTTTGTACAGCGCTCCATTTCGTATTTTTCTGTGAAAGTGAATGTGTTCGTCATGCTTTCATCCGCATGACGGAGAACAGAATCACGCCAGAGGGTATTCCTCTGGCAATGATTCATATTCCTCTTTGGATCTTTGAGGTAAAAGTACATATCAGCCTTTAAGTCCGCTTGAAGCGATTCCTTCGACGAAGAATCTCTGGAATGCGAGGAAGACGACAAGAACAGGAATGATAGCCATAACGCTTGTCGCCATGATAAGACCGTATTCAGCTGAATACTGGCCTACGAATAGCTGTATACCAAGCTGTATGGTCTTCAGTCTGTCGCTGTTGAAGTAGATCATTGGTCCCATGTAGTCGTTCCATACTGTTACGAAGCTCATGATTGTGAGTGTTGCCATAGCGGGCTTCGTGAGCGGAAGGACTATTCTCGCGAATGTTCCGTACTCAGAGAGACCATCGATTCTTGCAGCTTCGAGAAGCTCATCTGGAATCGTGATGTAGAACTGCCTGAGAAGGAAGACGCCGAATGCAGTGAAGCTCTGCAGAAGTATGATGGAGATATGCGTGTCGATAAGGTGCATTTTCTGCATCATCACATACTGCGGAAGCATGTATACCTGCCAGGGGATTGCGATTGTCGCAACATAAGCAAGGAAGAGTACGTTACGACCGGGGAAGCGGCACTTCGAGAAACCATATGCGGCAAACGATGAAGTGAGAAGCTGTATAAGCGTGATGATTATAGACAGCTTGAAGGAGTTCATCGTATATGTTGCGAGATTTATCTTCTGCCAGATCTTCACATAGTTCTCCCAGTGCCAGGTCTCGGGAATCCACTTGATAGGGAATGAGAAGACTTCGCTGGAAAGCTTGAATGACGCGCTGACCATCCACAGAAGCGGAAGGAGCGTTATGACTGTAAGCAATGCAAGCACGATGTACAGCAGAACCGTTTTTACCGGACTTCTTTTTTCTATCATCATTTCGCTTTCCTCCTTATAGATAGTCGGTGAATTTCTTCTCACCGCGGAACTGTACGATTGTCACACCAAGAACGATAATGAAGAGGATGATGGAAGCTGCAGCACTCTTGCCGTAATCCCAGTAGACGAATGTCTGGTTGTAGATATAGTTCGCAAGGAGCGTTGTGCTCGT
The DNA here is from genome assembly GCA_944388955.1 of uncultured Spirochaetaceae bacterium. Lineage (GTDB taxonomy): Bacteria > Spirochaetota > Spirochaetia > Sphaerochaetales > Sphaerochaetaceae > Ornithospirochaeta. The sequence goes on from CALXKJ010000015.1 coordinate 16,609, forward strand.
TCCAGGTCCACCCATCGTGAGCGCATAGATAAGATCGAAGCTCTTGAAGCTGTTTATAGTAAGCATCATGAAGACGAAGAATGTGCTAGGTGTGAGCATTGGAAGTGTTATCTTCCTGAATTTCTGCCAGCCTGTAGCGCCATCGAGCGTTGCCGCTTCATACAGCTGCACTGGTATATCCTGAAGTCCTGCAAGATAGATAAGCATGTAGTAGCCCATGAACTTCCAGATAGCGACGACGATGACACCCCATATAGCCCAGTCCGTAGATGCGAACCATCCTGGAGGATTGCTTATGCCGATAGCTCTGAGAGCCATGTTTATAGGTCCGTAATTTGATTCGAAAAGCTGTTTCCATACAGCGCCGATAGCAATCATCGAAGCGACGTACGGGAAGAATATTGCTGAACGGAAAACATCTCTTCCTTTTATCTTTCTGTTGAGGACACAAGCAAGAGCAAGAGATGCGAGAAGAGTCAGGGCGACTGTGAATACAACGTAAAGAAGAGTGAGCCAGAATGCTGATTTGAATACACGGTCCCTGAAGATTGCGCGGAAATTGGCGAATCCCGCGAATGTCATCGCATTGAACCCATCCCAATTCATTACAGATAGGATGATCGTGAATATTACAGGGAAAAGAATGAATATAGCAAAGCCAAGGAAGTTCGGAGCGATGAACGAGTACCCGATAAGGGACTGCCTAAGCTTCAGAGAGCCTTTTTTCTGTGCCATTTTTTCCTCCTTTTATGAATTTTATACAAGAGTAAAAAAGGGCTACCGGGAAAGCAGCCCTTTTTCTTCCTGAGCTATCAGAATCACTCAGCCATAATCTCTGCGTAGTTTCTGTTCATGTTGGCAATGCCTTCATCAACAGTCTGCTCGCCAAGGAGAATCAGCTGGTGCTCAGCAAGGAGCATCTGGTCGATCTGTGTGACCTTGTCCATAGCTGGGCGGTCAGGTGAGATGTGTGTTGCATAGAGGCCGTCCATTACGCCTTCCGGCATTCCAGGAGCAGCTGCATATGTCTCGAGATAGCCTTCGCCGACGAGAGCAGGAACCTGTCCATTCTCAGCCATGATCTGTGCGCCTTCCGGTCCGCTGATGAACTCAACGAATCTCCATGCTGCATCTTTCTTTGCGCTTGCATTATTGATACAGATAGGTGTTGTTGCACCGACTGTGTATCCGTTAGGAACATCTTCTGCGTGTGGAACAACTGCGACACCCCAGTTGACGCTTGTCTCGCCAGATACTGTGCGGGAAGCCATTGTCTGGATCAGCCATGAACCCATTGGGAGCATAGCAGCAAGACCCTGTGAGAAGACGTCTGTGTATGAAAGTCCTGAAGCCTGAATCTGAGCAAATGACATACATGAGCCAGCTTCCTGCATTCTGAGAACCATCTCGTAGTATGGCTTGAAGAACTCGTAGTCACCGCTCATGATGGAGTGCTTGCCATCCTGTACGCCCCAGTTCTGTACACATGCATTCCATGAGTGGAAATAAGCACCATACTTCTTTGTTGCGCCTTCACCCTGTGTGAGCTTACCAGCAAGCTCCTCGAACTCTGCCCATGTCATATCGTTGTCTGGATATGGAACACCAGCTGCGTCAAAGAGGTCCTTGTTGTAGAAGAGAACATACTGGTCAGTGCGGAGTGGCATTGCATAGAGCTTTCCGTCGAATGTGAAGTTAGCATCTGTGCCGTTGTATGCACTCATGTCGACACCTGCTGCCTCTACATACGGTGTGAGATCTGCAAGCTGTCCACGGTCGTAGAATGTCTTTGTCTTGTCAGCTTCCTTGATGAGGAAGAGATCGACGTCAGAGCCACCGTTGAGCTGTGTGTTGAGCTTTGTGATGTAATCTGCAGCCGGTGAATCCTGGACTTCGATCTTTACATCAGGATTTGCAGCCTCAAATGCCTCGATAGCCTTTGAGAGATATGCGTTCTGCGTATAATCCCATACAGCGAATGTAAGGGTTGTAACTCCGTTGTCAGCGGCTTTCTCTTTCGGGCCGCCTGCGAAAACAGATGAAATTGCCATAAGGGCAACAAGAGATAATACAATGAACTTTTTCATTTTTTCTCCTTTTGTCTCTATTCAGATTCAACCACGGTTTTCCACATTCTGAAATGTAAAAATAAAGCAATAGTTGGCAAAATATTGCACTTGTGCTTATTTGAATGGTAAATTATTGCTCTGATATGCCAGAATTTTGCAATTTTTTGTCATAAGCGTTAGAATCGCTATATGAAGCATGTAAGTATCACACTGAAAGCGAGAATCCTTTTTTCCGTCATATTATGCTTCATAATCATCTGTGTTCCTTCCTTCTTCCTTCTCTTCTCGCATATGAATCGGCTTGTATACGAGGAATCGATGGAGACCGGGGAAGCTCATGTCGTGAATGCCGTGAATCGTGTAAGTGAGGATCTCGAGGCATTGGTGACATCCGTAGCTTGGATGTGCGGTGAGGAGAGCATAGCTGATGCGCTTTCTTATAAAAGCATTGAAGATACTGGTGCCGCAATAGCGATTATCGAAGCCCAGAGTGAGGTTTCGACATATATGGCGGCATCTCCCATAGACAGCAGTCTCAATAAAATCGTGATTTTCAATCCCGATACAAGAATGGGCTTTGAGTACGTGAAAGGACATTCCGGTACGCTTTATGATTCTTATGCCATCATGAGCACAGATGAATTCCGGAATCTCTCATTCCCGACCGGCGCCGTCGTGAGGTTATTCCTCACGCATTCCATAAATAATCCGGATGAGCTGGTCGTCGTGGCTTACGGCAGGATGAGAGAAACAGACGGCTATGTCTACGCCGAGCTTTCGGATAATGTGTTCAGGCCGTTATTCAGCTATCCGGATGTCGGGAATATATATATCCTGTCCGATGGGATTTCCTATCCAGATGCAGTTCCTTCTGAATATATGGATGAAAACAACTGGACGATGGCAGAGTATCCATTTGTCATTCCAGGAAGTTCTGTCGTGCAATTTGTTGACCGCGCGCCTCTGCGTCTTGCCTCTTCATATGGGCTTACTGTTTTTGTTGGGATACTCACAGCCTCACTTGTTCTTCTTATAGTCATTTCCGCTTTGCTTTCCCGCTATCTTACACGTACGACATCCAGGCTTGAGAAACACATAAAGTATCTGACGGAGACAAAGGATTTCGGCTCTGTGAATAAGTCTATAGAAGAAGGGAGCGATGAAGTCGCAGCAATCGGACGTACTGTCAATGCGATGAGCATCTCCATCTCCGAACTGCTGAAACGCAATGAAATGCTTTTTGAGGAGAAGAAGAGAATGGAGATTGATATGCTTCAGCTGCAAGTGAATCCTCATTTCCTCTACAACACCCTTGAATCAATACATTATCTTGCGGAGGTGCAGAAGAATGATGGCATTGCCAGAATGGCGAGAGGGCTTACGACGCTATTGAGAAATCTCGCTAAAGGCAGCAATGATCTCATACCGCTCTCAGATGAACTCAAGCTCCTTGGCGATTATGATGACATACAGCAAGTGCGTTATATGGGGATGTATGAGCTCGTCTTCTCTGTCCCGGATGAGCTTCTGGGGTATCAGATACAGAAATTCACGCTGCAGCCGCTTGTCGAGAATGCAATATTCCATGGAATCGAGCCATCGATGCGATGCGGCACTATCGATATCTCTGCATCTCTTGATGGCTCAGATCTTTTCATCACCGTTGCTGATGATGGAGTCGGTATGACTCAGGAGGAGTTAAACCTCGCGTTCGAGCCGAAAAAACATTCAAAGACTGATATGACGGGAATCGGAATACGGAATATAAACGAGAGAATCCGTCTTATGTATGGTGATGGCTATGGATTGTCATTTGAATCAGTCAAAGGACAATACACTAAAGCGATAGTGCGCTTAAAGGCGGAGTGGTATGTACAGAATCCTGATAGCTGATGATGAGCCTATAATCCTTGCGGGTATCAGGCATATACTCGATTGGAAAAGCGTGGATGCGGAGCTTGTCGGCAGTGCGCGTAATGGCGCCGAGGCATATGCCATGATCGAATCCGAGCATCCTGACATTGTCATCACGGATATCAAGATGCCTGTGATGGATGGATTGGGGCTTGTTGAGAAATGCAGTACTGCATTCCCTGATATCGTCTTCATAATCCTCACTAGCCTTGCGGAATTCAGCTTTGCGCGTGAGGCCATCGGCTACGGTGTCTCTGACTATCTTCTGAAGACTGAGCTTGATGAGGATGTCCTCAGAACGGCGCTTGAAAAAGCTGAAGCTGAATGTGAGCGACGCCGTGGATATAGGGAGGTGAACGAGAAGGGCGACGGAGACAGGCTTTCATCTGAGATATCGAATCTGCTTTTACTCAGGAATATCTCATCTGACACGAGAAACCTTCTTTCTCATAGTCAGGTCCTGTCATCATATGCTTTTGCTGCCGTTGCTTACCAATTCCCATCAGATAGCCTCGAGAAGCAATGGAGTGCAGATGATTACAGAAAGCTGCAGGAGTGGGAGGCGGATGTCCTTTCCAAGATAGTCTCATCGATGTTCTCTTCCTCGTATCCTGTAATTCCATCAAGTGGCAAGCACACGGTGTTCATCTATCTTATCTCTGATATAAAACCTGAAACCTGGCAAGCTGTTGTTTCCAGGCTTGATAGCAAGATAAAGAGTGCTTCTGGTATGGTCACAGGCCTCGATACGGCACTATTAAGCACGAAGGTCTTTTCAGGAAGCGAAAGCCTGAAAGATGCGAGGATGGATATTGAGAAGCTTCTGGTGTCGTATTATCTTGATAATCCTTCGCCGCATCCTGAATCGCTTGATGTGGATGTTGTTTTCCCCAAGCTTGAGCTTTCGATCGGAAGTAAGGACAGTGTTGGCTGCCGCTTTTCCTTCTCTCAGATAAGAGATGCTGTGAAGAATACAGATCACAGTCTCAGCCAGTTTGAATTCTCTTGTTCTGCACTGCATTCAGCAATACAGAGTGGATTATCATCACTCGGATTATCTGAAAGCCGTGATATGCAGGATGCATTTGAAATGGCTGAGTTCATATCAAAACGCAGTGAAGTGCTGCTGTTTCTTGATGATGCTGAAAGTGCTCTTCTCAATCTCATAGAGAGCGCAGGCGGTACAGGTGGCAGTATTGCAGATAAGGCAAGGGAATATGTCCTGAAACATATCACAGAGCATATATCGCTATCTGATGTCGCTTCCTATGCCTGTGTCTCACCTGGCTATATGTCCAAAAGCTTCAAGCGCGTGATGGGTATGAGCCTTGTTGATTATATAAATCAGAAGAAAGTGGAGAAATCGAAAGAGATGATGAGAAATGGCGAAGACCGTATTGCTGATATCGCATCATTTTTAGGCTTCAGGAATATATACTACTTCTCTAAAGTCTTCAGGAAGGTTGAAGGCATTCCTCCTACTGATTATATAAAGAAGATAACAGGTAAATAGTTGTAAATTTGGTATAAAATCTCAATAACTATAAAACCGAGAAATCAATTTCCCCTTACATTTTCCATTTGACAAATATCTACCAGGGGGGGGGTAACCTGACGATAGAAATCATACTCAAATGGAGGAATTGAAATGAAAAAGATTTCTGTATTACTTCTAGCTGCTATGATGCTGTTTGCTTTCACTGCATGTGATGGATCTACACCAGAAGCTCCGACGATGTCAGAAGAGGCTCTGGCTGAAGCTATCAGCAGCGCTGGCGACAATGGTACGGTAACGCTCACCGGCAATGTTACTGCCACAAATGCAATTGAGATTAGCAAGGCTATAACTCTTGATGGTGCTGGTTACACAATCACACGCGATAATTCAGGTGCTTCAACTGGAAACCCGAATGATGGCTCCAAGTCAGTTGTTTTTGTAAATGGTGCTAATGCAACAATTAAGAATCTTACAGTCTCTGGAACAAACCCTAGGGCAGCATGGGATGCAGGCGAATTCGGCATCATGATCTGCGAAGGTGCAAATGCAACACTTGAGAATGTCACTGTGACAAAGATGAATGCAGGTATTCAGGTATGCAGTGCAACAGCTACAGTTAACGGTACAATTACTGTCACAGGAAATGTATACGGTGGAATCAGCGTTGATCAGGAAAGTGGCAACAAAACCAAAGGTAAACTCATAATCTCAAATGGTGCAAAGATTGTTTGTGCTGACGAAAAAGTTCCTGCAATCTGGCTTGAGTCAACAGCAAAGGCAGATATCGTAGGCGCTGATGGTTTTACATCTTTTGATCGTAAAAATGATCAGGTTTACTACCTTGCTGAAGGACAGAGCAAAGATAACTTCTTCGATGCAAAAATCGGAGATACATATTATTTTACACTTGATGAAGCTATTGCCAACGCAACATCTGGCGATACTGTAATACTTCTTCGCGATGCTTCTGGAAAGGGAATTGGAAGTAAAGATCAAGGTATTTATGATCAAAGTAGAGGTCGTCTGATTATTGATTTTAACGGCCATACTTATACAATGACAGATCCTGCTGTAGGTTCTACAGGAACTGAGACTCAGGCAATGCACTGGGGAACAGGCCTTGGCTCAGTCACAATGAAAAATGGAAAATTCCAGGTTGCAGAAGAAGCTGAAGGCGTGAAAATGGCTATGCAGAACTATATCGACTTCACTGCAGAGGATATGATCTTTGATTTCAGCAATATTCCTGTTGGACGTTATGCAGGTTCGCTGTATGGGGATTACAACGGACTCGAGATACCTATGTTCAATAACAATAAAGCCGGTGTAATGAAGCTTAATAAGTGTACTGTGATAATGCCTGCAGAGAGCACTAAAGGAATCAGTGCAGGTGGTAAGAGTGTTACATTAACTGACTCGACCATCGACGGGTATATCTGCCTTGAGCCAGAATGCTCAGTAACACTTAAAAATACAGGAGCAAAAGATGTTGTTGCATATTTTGATGGTGATACGGTAACAAGTACTGTGGAGGAAGACGGTAGTACTACTTACAAATGTGTTGATGCTTCTGTAACACCTGTTGCTTCGGCTAATTAAACTGTAAATTTAAGTTTCAGAGACTCCCTGCGCAACCGGGGAGTCTCCTTAATCTGAGCTGTGTGCATGCTGTTTTGATTGATGACATATGTATTACGGATATTAAGAGAAAGAAGATTTCGATGCCGTGCAAAGCATTGATTTTGACTGCTATGTAATCAATCTTCTTATCTCTTAGCACCTTAAAACGTAAAAGTTGTAAACTAATTCAATATATCCTTATCCGCAAGGAAATCTCGGATGCCGATGATGAATATACCATTCTCATCGTAGTGTGGTATTACATCATCCTCCACTATGATGATTTTCCTATAGGAGTCCCTGATAAGCATGAATGGTCGCTCTTCCTGCAGTCTTTTCTCTGTATCTTTCAGCGAGAGTGTGCATTGGATATAGAAGCTCTTATCATGGCTTTTTGCATAGAAGTCAATCTCAAGTTGTTTCTTGGCTCTGCTGCCTTTTTCGTTTGTGTAGTTCTGCTCAATCACTCCGACTCTGATAGAGAATCCTCTATATCTGAGTTCGTTAAATACAATGGATTCCATAAGATGGTTGACCTCTGTCTGAGTGAAACCGAGTATGACGTTTCTGAGGCCTGTATCCTCGAAGTAATACTTGCGCAAGGCACCAATGTATTTCTTCCCTTTTATATCATAACGTTCTGCCTTGCTGATAAGAAACGAATCCTCCAGATGACTTATGTAGCGGCTTATCGTTCCTTCGCTCATCTTTGTCTTCTTGATACTGCTGAAGGTATTAGCAAGCTTTGCAGTATTGGTAAGCGAGCCAGTCTGGGAGGCCAGTACTGATACAAGCTCGGAGAGATTCTCTTGATCCTTTATCTTGCTCCTTTCGACTATATCTTTGATATATACAAGGCGATATAGTTCATCGAGGATATCTGCTTTTTCATTTCTTGAGGAGGCTAGGACAACCTGAGGAAGTCCTCCGTATGTATAGTATTCTTCCCATGCCTTTCCTTTGTCCCCTTGATATGCCTCTAAAAATTCCGTCCAGGCTAGAGGAAGAACATGTATTTCGCGGCTTCGGCCTCTAAACTCCGTAACGATATCCGAAGAAAGGAATCTTGAATTGCTTCCAGTCACATATATATCAAGATTGTCATAATGGAGCAGTGAATTCAGAACCTGTGGGAATTCAGAGACAAGCTGTATCTCATCTAGAAGGACTATATGCTCATCTTGGTCAATCATCTCCGAGAGTATATGCTCGTAGAGCTTGTCAGGATTCCGTAATGACTTGTTTTCCATCCTGTCGAGCTCCACTTGGATTATATGGTCATTGGAGAATCCTTCATTTATGAGATGGCGATAGAAGAGCTTGTTGAGAATGTATGACTTGCCGACTCTTCTTAGTCCTGTAATGACCTTTATGAATCCATTCCTTCTCTGTTCTACCAGACGTCTGATATATTGCTCTCTCTTTATTTCCATTTTTTAATCCATAGTTGAATTTTTCGCATTGCGAAATTTTCTTCTATAAGAATGGTAATATATCCTGTATTTGCAGTCAACCAATGAAGAAATTTTTCGCATCTGCGAAGTTTTTATCTACGGATTATGTTTTTCGGCAACCAGCTTATGCAGTCTTGTTATGTAGATTATTACAGCTGTTATTGCTGTAAGCAGTGCGGCAAGCGGAGTCACATACCATAAGCCTTCAAGTCGGAATGACTTGAGAATGAGCATCATAATCAGCGGGAAGATAAGTGCATTGCAGAGAGACAGCACTGTAGATTCCCCGCTCTTGCCTATAGCTGATGAGAATGACTGGCATGCATAGCTTATCCAGCGGACAAAATATGTAAGCCCCATAATCATGATGGCATGTGTCGCAAGCATAAGCATTGTGCTGTCGCTCTTCAGGAAGAGGGAGAATATCTCGCTCGGGAAGATTTCCAGAAGAAGCGCGAATAGGATGCATAGGAATGCAATTGCTATGACAGAGTACAGTGTGATTTTCCTCACTCTGTCTTTTCTTCCAGCTCCCCAGTTGTAGCCTATCGCGGGCTGCAAAGAATCAAATACCCCATACATTCCAGGTATTATGATTCCATCAATATTCATGAATACACCGTAGATCGATACGGCGACAGCTCCACCATAATGCAAGAGGAGGCTGTTCATGAGTATCGATGTTATCTTCCCTGATGTGTTATTGAGGAAGCTCGGGAGACCTTGCGTGAATATGCTTTTGAGCGTTTCCTTGAGATTCCTTATCTTCGTGAATTTCAGAGCCATTCCGCCTTTGATGAATGGAAGCATCGAGAGTATGCATGTGATGGACATGCCAAGGCTTGTGCCGAGGGCGGCAAAGGCGATTCCGAGATCCAGCACATAGAGGAAAATGAACTCCAGGAAGAGACATAAAAACGACATGAGTATATTGAGGTTCATCGATAATCTTACTCTGCCGCATATCCTGAGATAGTTGTCGAATACAAATACAAGCGAGGTAAGGGGAGTGAAGAGAGCGTATACACGGAGGTATATGACAGCTTCTTTGAGAAGATTCCCTTCTGCACCCATCAGGGAAAAGAATATGGGCCCTAATGTAATAAGGATCAAGCTCAGAAAAGCACTGCATAGGACTGCAGTGATGACTGCTGTGGTGAAGATCCTGTCAGCTTCCTCTTCTTTTCTCTCTCCGAGTTTGATTGCGATTCCGATTGATGAGCCGACTGCAATCATGTCGGCAAGCGCGAAGTTTATGAGAATCAGAGGCAGCGCGAGATTGCCTGCCGCGAAAGCTTCCTCACCGATAAGCCTTCCGATAAGAAGCATTTCAAGAACAAAATATATATTTGAGGCCATCATCCCTATAGCTCCTGGGATGGACGCCCGGAAAAACAGCCTTGAGGACTTTGTGTTTATGTAAAATTCATGCTGTGGATTCACGCTTTTGATTGAAAACTATGGAGTCGCTCCATAGTCAAGTGCTATCATGAGGGAATGAAGATAAGCTCGATTTACTATAGTCCGCATCAAGTCGCATCATTTTATTCAATCACCCGTGATACTTTGCTCTACTACGATAAAATCGGTTTGTTTTCTCCCTCGAAACGGAAGGAGAACGGGTATAGATGCTATTCAGCCAATCAGCTGAATGAGCTTGATACAATCCTTACGCTGCGGGATCTCGGTGTATCCATTCCCGCAATAAAAGAGGCTATAGGCAATCTCGATACGCCGTCATTCATTGCGCTTTTGGATAAAGAAGAGGAGAGCCTGAGGAAAAAGATTGATGAATACAGCATGATGCTCCGTACTCTTGCTGCCGTCAGGTCATCAATGGCTGAGGCTAAGTGCGCTGAAAAGGAAAAACTCTTCATTGCCAAGATGAAAAGCTGGCCAATCATAAGGGTGCCAATCAGGAATAAAGACGGTGTTGATACAAGCGATGAAGCCTGGGAAGAGGCATATAGGAATCTTATCTCAAAGGCAGATGGCAAAGCTATCGTGACAATCGGCAGTATCGTTCGCCTTGACGAGGCGAGGGAAAAGCACGGGACTGTATGCCGTGAAGTCTATGCGATGTATTCAAAGGAGTCGGAAGAGCATGTTCCTGGAGGAAAATATGCATGTATGTTCTTCTCAGGCTCCCTTTCCAATCTCTCGTCATTCTATGATAAATTCTTCACGGCTCTTGATGACAGAGGTCTCCAGCCTTCAGGTGATATATTCGAGGAGCTTACAGTCTCTTCGATTGTTGAGCGCAATGAAGATGCCCACATAACTAAGCTCATGGTTGCTGTTTTGTAGTGAATGCGTGAAATCATTGTGCTAGAATCCGGGGTATGAAAAGTGGAGATTTCTCAGGATTATTCAATCCTGATTACCCTGGCGTTGCAGCCATTTGCGATAAAACCGGAAATGAAGCAGTAAAAGCTGCTGCATCCTTTTTCAGAAAACATCTTGAAAGCACGGAAAAGCGTTTCTTCTCGATTCCCTATGAGAAGCCTGAGAATGTCTATAAGCTTCCTTCGGAAAGCGATGAGGAGGCATGCAGGAGACTATGCGGAGGCACTGTTGTCTCTGTCGGTGTTCCATCAGCTTTCGGCTCCCCTGATAAAGTCGACTGGCACTCGAATCCTACATATAACGGCTATAGGGAGTGGACATGGCAGCTTTCTCGTCACAATGGCATAAAGATGCTTGCGCACCAGTATATCCTCACTGGTGACAAGAGCCTTTCAAAAGCGGCGGAAGCGCTTCTCTCATCATGGATCAGGACATGCCCGCCTCCGGCAATTGGCGTCTCGGGAGGGGATACTGACTGCTGGAGAACGATTGAGTGCGGTATAAGAATGGGTGCCAACTGGCCATATATAATCTACGCATTCTATAGAGATTTCTCCGACGAGCTTCTTGCTGATATCCTCATTTCCCTTCATCAGCACGGCGTGAGGCTTCATCATGATTATATGTATGGCAACTGGAGACTGATGGAGATGAACGGCCTTATGCATATCGCAGTGCTCTTCCCGTTCTTCCGTGAAAGCGAGGAGTGGAAAAGCTTTGCCATATCTATGATGGAGGATGAAAGCCGTAAGCAGATATACCCGGATGGAATGCAGTACGAGCTTACAACCGGTTATCATGAGGTTGCTGTCAACAACTACCAGAGGATGCTCTCCGTCATGCAGGCTTTTGGTATCGCTCTGCCGTCATCGCTTCTTTCTGTTATGGAGAATGCGACAAATGCAGATATAAAGCTGATGATGCCTTCCGGCAGGCTTCCTGATATAAATGATGGAACACCGCATGTTGTGAAAGAGCTTCTCATCCCTAAGTCAAGGCTTGTCTCGAATGACGCCATCCGCTGGATTACCTCCGATGGAAAAGATGGCAGGAAGCCTGAGTATGATTCAATCGCCATGGAGTATGCAGGCTTCTTCATCTTCCGCTCCGGCTGGGCAGATAATGATATCTACGCCTTCTTTGATTCTGCACCTTTCGGCAGGATGCATCAGCATGAGGATAAGCTATCTCTTATAATTGCTGATGGAAGCAAGACACTCATAGCCGATGCTGGATGCTACGCCTATGATGACTCTCCTGTCAGGCGCTATGTTCTTTCTTCCTATGGCCATAATGTCCTTCTTGTCGACGGGATGGGGCAGAACAGGAAGAAAGGCTATGAGTGGCACGATGAGGATATAAAGAAGAAATCCGATCTCAGATGGCATATCGGAAAGGACACGGAGTGGGCAAGCGGTGAGTACTCTGGGCCATATGGGGATGAATGCGTATCTCCATGCAAATGGAAGCGGACTGTGATGTTCGTGAAGAAAAGCAGCATAGCTAAACGACAGTTCTTCATTGTCTCGGATTGCATTGAAAGCGATGAAGAGCATGAATACACGCTTCTCTGGCATGTTGACTCGGAAAGGGAGGCTATCTATTCATCCTCGGCTCTTTACAGTGATATTTCTGTCTCATTCGACGGTAAGGGCGAGCTTTCAGCCGTGAGGGGGCAGATGAATCCTGTGCAGGGGATAATCGCTACAGGAAAGGAGCAGGGGCTGTATAAAGCTGTCGACACGCTTGAGTATACAAAGAGAGCCTCCTCTTGCCGCTTTGTGACTGTGATTTCCTTCGAGGGCTCAGCTTTCTCTGTTTCATATGATAGTGATTCAATCTATCTTGAGCGTGATGGCAGAAAAGAGTCTTTCCCGATAGGAGGCGCAGATGAGGAATAGAGTCTTTATCATCGCTGTTTTCCTCATAGTCCTTCTCACATCATGCCAGACAGTATCATCTGTTCCGGATTATTCAGATCCATCGCTCTGGGCTTATTATGCCGAAGGTGATGGATTGGATGCAGATCTCTTCATCATCGCTCCTACTGTCGATATGGGAGGTGATGGGAATAGCAATATGTCTCTTTCCGATGAGGAGACAAAAGAAGCTTTGATCGGTGCGCTCAATATGGAGCGTGGCATATTCGATGAATATACGACTATGTACTCGCCTTTCTACAGGCAGATGACATTCCCTGTATACGATAGAAGGGAATCTGAAGAAGGCACGCCCATTGATATAGCTTACAGCGATGTGAGAAATGCTTTTATCTATTTTCTTGATAACATAAGCATTGATAGGCCTATTATCATAGCGGGTTTCTCACAAGGCGCTCAGCTTTCGCTGATGCTTTTAGAGGAATTCTTCTCCGATGAGGCGCTTCAGGAGAGGCTTGTAGCGGCATACATCATCGGCTGGCATGTAAATGATGAGGACCTTGCGAAATATCCTCATCTGAAGATGGCTGAAGGCGAGGATGATACAGGTGTTATTGTCTCTTTCAATACTGAAGCCCCTGGAATCACTGATTCGATAATCATCCCGGAAGGAATGAAGACGCATTCAATCAACCCGCTGAACTGGAAGACTGACAATACTTTTGCTGACAGATCTCTTTCCGAAGGTGCATGCTTCACAGATTACTCCGGCTCTATCACAAAGGAAGTGGAGAATATCACAGGGGCTTATATCGATGAGGAGCGCGGAACGCTCATTGCCATTGATATCATCCCTTCAGATTACAGCTCCTCACTGTTCCCTGATGGAGTTTATCATCTTTATGATTACCAGTTCTTCTTCCGTGACCTTCAGAGCAATGTCGGAGAGAGACTCCAGTCTTTCCTCAATGCGCGTAATGCGGGGATGAGTGCCTGATGGGAATGTTTGAGAGAGCGGGGGGAGCTGGAAGCGCGGAATCTTCCTTTCGCTATCGTGACTATAATAGGGCACGAAGGGACAGTACCGCGGAGCTCCGGGCGCATGCTTGTTGAGGAGGATGGGACGACAACCTCCACAATCGGAGGGCATCGCATCGAGAACGAGGCTGTGAAAGCGGCTCTTGAGGCCCTTCAGGAAGGTAAGGGAAGGATTATTTCTGCTGAATCTGGGCATGGGAGGCTTACGCTCATGATTGATGTTGTCAATAAAATAAAGAAGGCATATATAATCGGCTACGGCTATGTCGGGAAAGCGATTGCAAGACTCCTTCATGACACTGGTTACGCTGTTTATATCTACGATACAGAGAGTGTGGAATGCTCTTGGGCGGCTGGCATACGCATAGGAGGCAATCTGAAAGAGCTTCTTTCCGGGGTTGTTCTTGATAAGCATTCAGCACTTGTCGTTACTGTCCATGGCGGTGATGAGATTCTTTCAGATCTGGACTTCTCCCGTGCTTTCTATGTCGGTATGATTACCTCCAGAACGAGAATTATTCCCGATAAGCGCATAGCCGCACCTATCGGCCTTGATATAGCGGCAGAAACGCCGGAAGAGATTGCGATAGCGGTCACGGCTGAAATCATGCAGGCATATGGGAAGACGTCAGGAATGACGTTATCGGAAAGAAGGCATCGCCTTGTAATCGTCAGGGGTGCAGGGGATCTTGCCACCGGCACGATTATAAAACTCTGGAGAGCAGGGTATGACGTTCTTGCCTTGGAGACAGCTCAGCCAACACAGATAAGACGAAGCGTGAGCTTTGCGGAAGCTGTGTATGAAGGCTCTATGACAGTTGATGGCGTGAGAGCCGTGCTTATACACACGCCAGAAGAGGCTTTCCATGCCTTTGATGAGAATGCTGTTCCGGTTCTTGTCGATCCTGAGGGGCTTTTCATCGCCTGCCTTAAGCCCGGTGTTGTCGTGGATGCGATTATCGCGAAGAAGAATCTTGGTACAAATCGGGATATGGCTCCGCTTGTCATCGCTCTCGGCCCGGGATTCACCGCTGGCGTTGATGCGGATGCTGTTATTGAGACAAAGCGTGGGCATAGACTTGGAAGGATAATCAGGGAGGGCATAGCCATCCCTAATACAGGTGAGCCCGGGAATATCGGGGGATATACCACAGAGCGAGTCATCAGAAGCGGCTCTGCAGGCGTCTTCAGAGGAGTGTGCACTTTTGGTGATATAGTGAAGAAAGGAGATGTCATCGCGTATGTAGATGCGGTGCCGCTTACAGCCACTATTGATGGCATGATACGCGGTATGCTTCACTCAGGTCTTTATGTGACTGAGGGATTCAAAGTCGCGGATATCGATCCACGAGGTTCCGCTGCTGATTGCACTACGCCTTCTGACAAGGCCTATGCGATAGCAGGCGGTGTACTCGAGTGTGTTGATTCATTCTACGGTGGTCGCTGGTAATCCGGAGGTTTGTATGGATGCTTTCAGCAAGGAAGAACTTATAGGAAAAGCACTTGATGCCAGACGTGAAAGCTATTCGCCTTATTCAGGTTTTGCTGTAGGGGCCGCTATTCTCACAGATTCAGGCAAGGTTTATAGCGGTGCGAATATCGAGAATGCATCGTTTGGGGCTACTATATGCGCAGAGCGCACTGCCGCAGTGAAAGCAATCTCAGAAGGAGAGAGGAAGTTCCGTGCAATCGCTATTGCAGGCTCTCCATCCTCTGCTGAGGATATTTCCTTCCAGTATTCATTCCCTTGTGGCATATGCAGGCAGTTTCTCAGGGAGTTTGCGCTTCCTGATATGAAAGTGTATATCAAAGGGCCCTTGGATGATATCTATGAGACAACGCTGGATGAGCTTCTGCCTCATTCATTCGGGCCTGAGAATCTCAGCTGAGGCTTTATGGCAAAACGCATCGGACTTGTGCTCGCTAATATCTATCAGGGGTCAGCGGTTTCCATGTGGAAAGCATTCGCAGAGATTGCGAGGAAATCCAATGACAACGCCCTTATTGTCTTTCCCGGCGGGAAGCTTGGTGAGCTTGAGAATGATGAGTACCTCCGTAATGGCATATTCGATCTTGTCACTCCCTCGGCTGTTGATGGTGCCGTGATCTGGACTTCGGCACTTTCCGGCGCGGAAGGCTCCCCGATACTCTCAGATTTCGTGAAAGCCAAAGCGGATGCTGTCCCTGCTGTGTCGCTTGGAATGGATGTCGATGGCTGTCCCAGTGTCACTTTCGACGCTTATCATGGGCTTTTATCGGAAGTCTCGCATATGATAGAAGTCCATGGAGACAGGAAGATTGCTTTTCTCCGTGGTCCTGAGACGCATTCAAGTGCTGAAGAGCGCTTCAATGCCTATAAAGATGCACTCTCTAGCCATGGAATCGTGTTTGATTCCCTTCTTGTCTCATCTCCCCATTCATGGTCTGATGGCAATAAAGCAATCCGGGAGCTTGTCGATGAGCGAAACCTCGTACCCGGAAAGGACTTCACTGCGCTTGTGGCGGCTTCTGACATGATGCTCTTAGCCGCGTCGGAGTATCTTGCGGCAAAAGGCTTCAGCATCCCGTTGTCCATTCACGCGGCGGGCTTCAACGATAGCGTGGAGAATGTTCTCATGCCAGTTGAGCTTACTACAGTCAGGATGCCTATCAAGGAGCTTGCAGCTGAATCATATAATCTTCTTGGAAAGCTTTTGGATGGGGAGACATGCCATAACATGCTTCTTCCGTGCGATCTGGTCATAAGGCATTCCTGCGGCTGCAAAGAGCTGGCGGGGGATGGCTTCTGGGAGAAGGTGAGAAAGCGCATGCCCAATCAGGATGCGATGCAAGCCTCCCGCCTTATAGTCAGTTATCTCAAGGGGAAAGGTGATGATGAGCTTCTGTACTCATCTTGCGAGGCTTTCATCGCATCAGGCGGTGATGTCGGTGCGTTGTTTGATGCCATATCCATATTGCCTGAAGATATATCATCATCGCGGAGGAATGCGGTTCATCGCCGTATTGTCATGGAAGAGAGGAGGGCGGCAGTAGACGAGAAGCAGAGGACTCAGACACTTCTCTCTGCCCTCAATCTCTTCAAGCGTGAGCTCCTTGCGGCGCGTTCAATGGAGGCGATTCCAGAGATTATGCAATCATCATTCCGCGCGTTAGGGATAACAAGCGCATGCCTCATGCTCTACAAGGATTTCACGTACGCAGAAGCTGTTGGAGGCTTCATTGGTGATGAACTCACGCTATCGAGAGAAATATTTCCACGCTCTCTTCTTATTCCGCCGTTTCTTTCGCATTGGATTGACCATGGGACATTCGTTGTCGAGCCTCTGTTTTATGGCAAGGAGGAGCTTGGGTATATCATAATCGGGACAGAGTGGGTGGAAGGCTATGTGCTTGAGGACATCAGGGTATCGCTTTCATCTGCGCTTCGTGGAATAAGCCTTCTTGAGGCCGCAAATGAAGCGAAAGATAAAGCGGAGAGCGCAGAAAGGGAGGCGGAGCAGTTCTATGCCACGCTTTCTGGCGGTGTCATGGAGCCGATAGGAAAGATCCGGGCCGCGCTTGTTTCTCCATCAAGGCTTTCTCGTCAGCAGCTTCTCGCGTCCGTTCTCGATGCAGAGCATCTTCTTGAGCTCTCGCTCATGGAGAGAGATGAGCTTTTCCTCAGTTTTTCGCTTTTCCCTCTTCATGAGATTCTTCCCCTATACGGAGGAGAGCCGCTTCCATTGATTGAAGCGGATCGCGATAAGCTATCCGATGCACTGAATCTTCTCGTTGAAGGTGAGTCATACGTATCGCTAACGGATGATGGCTTTGTCATCAAAGGTGCATTGAAGGATTCTGACAGGATATCCAGAGAGTATGCAGAGCGTGTGATTCTCGTTCATTCAGGGCTCTTGAGAACTGAAGATGGGATAGTTTCCATCATCCTTCGCTATCCTTCTGCGGGTGGAAATCCTGTAAGGGGGCATGGCTTTGTCTATTCAGGAGAGAAGCCTGATGTCCCGAAGCTGGAGATGGAGCCTGTCTCAATCCAGAAGCTTCACTCGAGAAAACCTGCCGCCCTTGTTTTGTCATCGCAGTCGAGTGAGGCTTCAGATGCACTGCTTTCAGATACACTGCTTGGGAATATACCGCTTGTTATATATTCATCTCCCGCTCCCTCCGTGAAAGCTGTCCTTGAGCGTATTGCGGAAAGCGATGAGCTTACTGTCGTGGTATATGGTCCGATGTCACTCGTCCCAGAAAATCTACGCGCTAAAGCCAGAATCACATCATCGCTTCCTGAGACAAGGAAGAACGGCAAGGAAATCGCGCTGTTTACTGACTATTCAATCGATTCAATCCGTGTTTTCAGATCCAGCGTGCGTCATGCATCGATTCCTGTTGTCGCAGTGAAGAAGAGAATCACTTCGCAGGATGCGGAGGATGCTCTTTCCGTGCAGAATCTCATCATCGCCAATTCATCCATCCTTGAATATGATGGCTTTGTATCGCATCTCAAGGCGATTGCCTCTTCTGGAGCATTGCCTCCGATGACAGGTGTCCTCATCAAGAAAGCTATTGCTTATTTCAATGAGCATGCCGTGAAAGGGATATCACGCTGGCAGGTCGCGCAGGCTGTCAGTATCAGTGAGGATTATCTTGCGCGTATATTCCGCCGTGAGCTTGGCCTCTCGCCATGGGAGTATCTCAATATATTCAGAATCCAGCTTGCAACTGGTCTTATTCTCAATTCAAGTAAGACTTTAGCGGAGATAGCAGAAGCGACTGGATTTCAGGATCAGGCTTATTTCTCCCGCGTCTTCAGCAAAGTGAAAGGCTATTCCCCAGGCAGATTAAGGAAGCTGAAGAATGTCGGAATTGTACAATGAGTAGTTTGGATAATCCTTAAACCTTCCATTAGACTTCTTTCTGAGGTTAGGCAATGACAACAGCAGAAAACAAGGAAAGAAGCACTTCACAAGTCCTTCAGAAACCTGCGAGAAGCAAGCTCAGAAGAGAGATTTCCCGTCATCGCTCTGTGTATCTTCTCGCGCTGATTCCGCTTGTGTACTACATTATCTTCAAGTACGTTCCCATATGGAATGCCCAGATAGCTTTCAGGGATTTCATGGCTGTACGTGGTGTCACAGGCTCAGAATGGATCGGCCTTGAGAATTTCCGCACATTCGTCGACAGCTTCTATTTCTGGTCATTGATAAGGAATACAGTCATGTATTCTGTCGGTAAGCTTGTCATTTCGCTGCCGCTCTCAATCATCTTGGCAATCTGCATTTATGAATGCACAAAGCCTGGATTGAGGAAAGTCGTGCAGACGCTTGCCTATCTTCCGCACTTCCTTTCATGGGTCATCATGTATGGAATCCTCCTTGCGCTTCTTGCACCTGGTGATGGTGTTGTCAATGATGTCATAAAGCTTGCGGGCGGCAAGGCTATCGACTTCCTTTCGAATGTGAAGACATTTCCGTGGGTTGTGCTCTTTTCAGATGCGTGGAAGGAGATGGGCTGGTCTGCGATTATATTCATTGCAGCCCTCATGGGCATAGATGTGTCTCTCTTCGAGGCTGCAATGGTTGAAGGGGCGAACAGCTGGCAGCGTGTCAGGTATATAACGATTCCCGCGATTATGCCTGTCGTCGTTACTGTGCTTATTCTGAAGCTGGGTACAATTCTCGATGCTGGCTTCAATCAGATATTCATGCTCTATTCGCCTCAGGTATATTCCGTCGCGGATATCATTGATACGTGGGTTTACAGGCAGGGACTTCTTGAATTCGAGTTCGGTCTGGCAACTGCTGTCGGGCTTTTCAAGGGTGTTTTCGGAATGATGCTTGTTCTCTTCGCCAACTGGCTGTCCAGACGGCTGACTGACAATTCCCTTTTCTGAGGAGCATGGTATGGCAGAGATAAAGAGAAGACATCTTAAATACGAGCTGCAGAACAAGAAAGTGAAGCTGACGAAAGCTGATCACGTCTTCAATGTCGTAGTGAACCTCTTCATGGTTTTCATCCTGATAGTCATCCTTATACCGGTGTGGTCAACGATAACGCTCTCATTCCGTCCGAATGATTATCTTGGCTCGAATCTGGAAGGTATGTTCCTTCCGCCATGGCAGTGGTCTCCGGATGCCTATACCGCGCTTCTTGGCAATGATGGCTTCCTTGATGCTTTCTTCAATAGCTTCAGGATTCTCGTCGGCGGTGTTGCGACTGCGCTCATCCTTACTATCCCGATGGCTTATGTGCTTTCTGTTCATAGCCTTCCGGGACGCAAGATAATAAACCTCATTGTCATCATCCCGTATGTCTTCAACGTCGGAATGATTCCCACATACCTGCTTGTGAGAGACCTTGGACTGATGAATCATCTTTCTGCGGTTTTCCTTCCAGGCGCTATATCAACATACAACTGCATAATCATGAGGCAGTTCTTTGTCGGCATACCGAATGAGCTGAAGGAATCGGCACGTATAGATGGCTGCACTGAGCTTCAGGTGCTTTTCAGGATAATCCTTCCGCTCTCTAAGGCGATTGTGATGACGATAGGTCTTTATTATGGTGTGTCGTTCTGGAATGACTTCTTCAACGCGATGCTTTATCTGAACGATAACCAGCCGCTTCCGATACTTCTCAGGAACATACTTCTCGCATCCGGTATGAATGAGTATGTCGAAGTCAATGCGTTCGGCAACGCTCCTGTGAGTGCTATCAAGGCGGCATCGGTATTCATGAGTGCTATCCCTATGATTGTGGCATACCCATTCATACAGAAGTACTTTACGAAAGGAACGCTTCTCGGATCGGTCAAGGGCTGATCCTGAAGATATAAAAGGAGGAAGGAATGAGAAAACTCAAAAGCATTCTTCTGGTTGTCATGGCAGTGCTTATGGCACTTCCTGTATTCGCTGGAGGTAGCAAGGATACGGCAAAGGCCGCAGGTACCCCTGATGATCCTGTAACGATAGATCTCTGGTTCGGTGCGGCTGTCACGGAAGCTGGAATGATACCTGATGACTGGGTTGGATATGATATTATCCGCGAGAAGCTTGGTATCGATCTCAAGCTCACGATGCTTCCATCGAATGAATCGGATCAGGATGTGAGAATCCAGGCAGCAGGTGCTGCTAATGAGCTTCCGGATCTCTTCATGGTCCGCCGTCCGGTTCTCACGAATCTCGTGAAGCAGGGTCTTGTGGCTCAGGTTGATGACTGCTTCGAGAAGATGCCAGTGCGTACAGCGCAGCAGTATGATGCGTCCTCGATCGCGCATACGACTATAAACGGACATGTATATGGCTTCGCTTCCCCAGGCGCAATCGCGAAGAATGAAGGCCTTCTCGTAAGAAAAGACTGGCTTGATAAACTCGGTCTTGAAATCCCTACTACTCTTGACGAGTTTATCGAAGTCGCGAGAGCTTTCACTTTTGATGATCCTGATGGAAACGGCAGAGATGATACCTATGGCTATGGTGCGTTTGTCGAGACAGATGCGACTCTCAAGGGTTATCCAGGGTCAAGGCTCTGGCCGATAATGGGTGCATTCGGTGTTGAGGGCCTCTGGAGCTTTGATTCAGAGACAGCTGGACTGAGCATTTATAAGCCTGAATTCTATGATTTCATGGTTACACTCAAGGCGATGTGCGATGAAGGCCTTATCGATCCTAACTGGCTTTCATATAAGAAGGATGATTTCCGTGCTGCATGGAAGCAGGGTAGATTCGGCATGATGTATGAGCAGAATGCAGCGTATGCCGCCACAGCAAACTATGCGCCGTTCGACAAGAACTTCCCAGATGGTGAGTGGATTGTCATCGATGCTATCACGGGACCGGAAGGCCATGCCGCAATCGGTGCATATGATATGAATTATCGTATCTACGCAGTAAGCCAGAAGGCAGTCGATGCTGGAAAGCTTGATAAAATCTGCGAGCTTCTTGAATGGATGAGCAGCGATGAAGGCTATTATCTTCTTGGATGGGGACAGGAAGGTGTGAACTATGTCCTTGATGAGAATGGCATTCCAGTCGCAGGCGACCTCGGTGATAACGCATTCACAGGCTCAAAGGGCCAGGTCGTGACACAGCTTAGAAACATGGTCTTCTACAATGGAGACGTCGAGCTTGCTTCCCGTTACCCGACCTATGTGACGGAAGTATCCGGCAAGACGATGTCCGCGCTTACGACGCTCCGTGAAATGCAGGCAAAGAAGTGGACAAGCGCAGTAGGATCCGGAACAATGCCGACTCCTAATGCTGATGTCCAGAGATACTACGATCAGAGCCTTGCAGAATTCCTTACTGGCGCGAAGGAGCTTACTCCAGCTAACTGGCAGGCATTCCTTGATCAGTTCAATAAGATTGGAGGAGAGGCGTGGAATCAGGCGGGAATCGCCAAGATGACTGAAGACGGACTTATCCGCTGATTGAAAGCACAAGCCGCTCTTCGGGGCGGCTTGAATTGTGAGGTGATATGCATATCCCACTTTCTATTGATGTAGTTAGAGGTGTTGAGAACCGCTATAGACCCGGCATGATGAAGTGGCACTATGAGCATGGGCTTGTACTCTATGCTTCATATATTTCAGCTCTCCTTCATCGTGACAGCACTGTTTATCCATGGATTTACTCCATGTATAGTCCGATGATTGCTGAAGACGGGAATATAATGACTTACAGGAAAGGTGAGTACAATCTTGATCAGATCAATGCTGGCCGCATGCTTTTCAATCTTTACAGGGAAAGCGGGGAGAAGCGTTTCCTGAAAGCGGCAGATATTCTCTATTCGCAGCTCGAGACACAGCCGCGCTGCCGCTCCGGTGTCTACTGGCATAAGGAGATATATCCCTGGCAGATCTGGCTTGATGGCCTTTATATGGAAGGCCCTTTCAAAGCGGAATATGCATCGCTGAGAGGAGCTGATGATGCTTTCGATGATATCGTGTCACAGCTCCTGATTGTGCGTGAGCTTATGCGTGATGAGAAAACCGGGCTTTATTATCATTGCTATGATGAATCGAGAGGAATGAAATGGTCTGATGACAGGACGGGGCTTTCTCCTCATTTCTGGTCTCGGGCGATAGGGTGGTATTTCATGGCGCTTATAGATGTCCTCGATTATCTTCCTCAGTCGCATGCCGGGAGGGAAAGCATCATCGGCGTGATTTCCGAGCTCGCTTCTGCCATTATTCGTTTCCAGGATGATGGAGGCATGTGGTATCAGGTGACAGATGAAGGTGGAAGAGAAGGCAATTATCATGAGACATCATCTACTTCCATGTTCGCTTATTCCTTATTGAAGGGAATCCGCATGGGCTATCTTCCTTCTGCGTATAAAGTGAATGCGCTCAAGGCTATACAGGGCATATGCAATGAGTATCTTAGGGAGGATGAGAGCGGATTGCATTTAGGTGGTATCTGCTCTGTCGCTGGGCTTGGCGGCAATCCTTACAGAGACGGCTCTTTCCGCTATTATATCAGCGAGAAGGTGGTTGAGGATGACTTCAAGGGAGTTGGGCCTTTCATCCTTGCATGTTCTGAACTGGAGAAGAGCTGATGATTGTACCTTTATCTCTTTCATCTGATAACCATGATGCGATAATCCACGCGCTGGAGAAAGATGGTGTGGCTGTTCTTCGAGGTGGCGTATATATCTCGTCGCCGCTGGCCATGCCGTCATCATCGCGCCTTGTCATCGAGCGCGATGCCACGCTGAAATTCATTCCTGATTTCTCGCTCTATAAACCTGTTTTCTCACGCTGGGAAGGCGTTGGATGCTGGTGCATGCATCCATGTCTTTTCATAAATGAGGAAAACGATGTTGTTATAGAAGGCGATGGAGTGATTGATGGCTCGGGTGAAGCCTGGTGGAATGAGATCAGAAGAAAGAGAATGGAAGGTGCTGCCGGCCCTGAAAGCGTGATTGAGAAAGAGCTTGCCGCTCTTAATCCCGGTTATGCAGCTCAGCCCGGAGGTGGTGGCGGAAGAGCTTACCAGTTCCTGCGTCCGCCACTTGTGCAGATAAGGAAAAGCAGGAATGTCGTGATATCAGGGGTGACGCTCATGTCTTCTCCATTCTGGACGCTGCATCCGCTTTTATCCGATAACATCCGCATTGAGGGGGTGACGATAGAAAATCCCGCAGATGCTCCAAATACAGATGGTATTGATATCGAGTCATGCTCATCTGTCTCTGTTCTCAGGTCATCGGTCTTTGTAGGTGATGATGGTATCGCGATAAAATCCGGCTCAGGAAAGGAAGGTAGGGCTGAGAATATTCCTTCCCGTGATATCACGATAAGGGAATGCACTGTGAAATCAGCCCATGGAGGAGCTGTAATCGGCTCAGAGACTGCGGCTGAGATATCCGACGTGCTTGTCGAGGACTGTGTTTTCGATGGTACCGACCGCGGGGTACGTATCAAGACAAGACGTGGTCGCGGCGGCAATATACATGATTTGATCTTCCGTCGTCTTGTGATGAAAGATAATCTCTGCCCATTCGTAATCAATACATACTACAGGTGCGGCACTGATGATGATTCTCTTTTCACTCTTTCATCAATGCCTGTCGATGAGCTGACACCTATGATATACGGAATAACAATCGAAGGATGCCGCGCATATGACTCAAAAGCCTCCGCTGGTATGGTCGTTGGGCTTCCTGAGATGCCGATAAAAGGGCTGAACGTGCTTAGCTCATCCTTTTCTGTCTCCGAAAGCGCTGACGTACCACCATCGGAGAGCGATATGTATAAAGGGCTTCCTGAGCCTGAATCACGTGGTTTCAGAGTGCGTAACGCTGTATTGCATATTGAGGATACAGAGATAATATGCGATGGTCCCGGACTGCTGCTTGAAAGCGGTGCAGAGCTTTCAGACCGTTGAGGTGAAGTAGTTGCTGTATTCTTCAGAGAATAGCTTGCTCCCCAGTCTCCTGACACCTCCGTAGAGGTGCTCCCTCATAAGCTCTTCAATCCCATCTGTCGTTTTATTGTCAATCATCTCCATCATCTTCTTGTGATCTCTCATGACATCGGGGACATTCTTCGCACCGACTATATCGAGCCTGATGAATCTTGAGTAATCCGGATGCGGCTTCGTGATCATATTCCAGAGATAGAGCTTATCCATTGATTGGAACCATATTCTGTGCATCTCGAGATCTTTCTGCAGGAAAAGGTTTATATCGAAAGTGGAGAGATCATCTATTCCTTCTGCGGCTTTCTTCAGCTGCTCGAATGTATAGCGGACTTCCTCGATTTCAGTCGGTGATGATTTACGTATGAAATCCCTAAGCACCATCGACTCGACAGCGACGCGGAGATATATGATTTCCGAAGCTGTCTCGATTGAAATCGGCTTCACGAAAGTCCCTTTCCCCGGGATTATCTTCACAAAGCCATTTTCCTGCAATCTCTGCAGGACGCTTCTTATAGGAGTTCTGGATACATTGAAGCGCGTGGCGAGAGAGTTTTCGCCCAGCATCTCATTGGGTTTTGTCCTCAGCTCTGTGATTTCCCCTTCTATTATCTCATAAATCTGATCTACTGTTTGCTGCTCCTTCAATGTAATCCTCCATGTATACAGCTATCTATATAGAAGGATTATATATCCCAAAAGACGGGATTTTCAAGAAAATTGCTTATATAGTAAGGATTTCTGCTATATGTGCAATTTGTGAAGATTTTTGTTGCACGCTCGCTGAAACCATGATAGCGTATAACAAGATGTATACAAGTTTATAGCTTTTCTGGATTATCTTGCCAGTAAATCTATTAAACATAACTAGATGTATATGTATACATTTGTCAAAACCAATAAAATGGTGGACAAAGGAGGACTTTCAGATGAAGAAAGTATTGTCGGTTCTGCTCGTACTTTTGGTATCGCTTTCGGTTTTTGCTGGCGGCGGTAAGGAGAAAGCTGTAGCTGATGCTGATGACCAGTTTGCCGGACTTGGCAACTATGTGATGATGATTGGTCACTCTCAGCCTGCTGATAACCCAAGATCGATTTCCCTCGAGAAATTCGTCCAGGACGTAGAAGAGAGAACAAACGGTCACGTTACAGTCCAGGTATTCGGCAATGGACAGCTTGGAACAGAGAAGGAAATGCTCGAGCAGGTTATCATCGGAACACTTCAGGGCATGAGGGGAGGTCAGTTCGATTTCACTCCGCGTCTTCTTATGTTCACACTTCCATTCCTTGCACAGACAAGGGAGCAGGTTACAGCGCTTCTTCATAGCGATCTTGCTGTCAGGCTTTCCGAGGAAGCCGGAAAGGAGAACGGTGTTGTCATCATCAACCTCTGCGATGCAGGTGGTTTCAGACAGTTCTCGAATAACAAGCACCCGATTACGAAGCCTGAGGACTTCAAGGGTCTCAAGATGAGAACTGCCGGTATGACTACTATCGACAAGACTCTCACAGCACTTGGCGCAACCATCACACCAGTACCATATTCAGATCTCTATATGGCACTCAGAACAGGTGTCGCTGATGGACAGGAGAATCCATGGACAAACGTCTCCAGCATGAAATTCTATGAAGTCCAGAAGTACTTCACAGAAGTCAATTACCAGTTCCATCCGGATCCCTTCTATGTGAATGAGGCATGGTGGAACAGCCTTCCTGAGGAATTCCAGACAATCATCAGAGAATGCGCTTCTGAAATGGGCACATACAACGACCAGCTCGTTGATGAGCTTCAGTCTTCCGCAAGACAGGCTGTCGTGGATGCCGGTGGTGATATCTATGTTCCTACAGCAGATGAGCTTCAGGCATTCAAGGACGCAGTAAGCGGTGTCTACCAGCAGTGCATCGATGAGGGAATCCTCACAGCTGAGGAGCTTGCTGAGCTTCAGGCAATCGTTGCAGCGAACTGATTGGTGATATAAAGCTCCCCGGAGCTGTTTCCGGGGAGTCTGTTTTCAGGAGTAGTTATGAATAAAAAACAGAATTCGCTCGAAGCCTCACTTGTGAAAGCGGGTAAGACGATCTTTGAAGTCTATTATGGAATCGGCGCCGCCGCTATGGGACTTCTTGCTCTGCTTATTGCATTCACAGTTGTCGCAAGATATTTCTTTGCCTTGAGCTGGAAGGAGCTCTCTGAGTTCAATGTCACGCTGTTCGCTTTCACCACATTCTGGGGAATGGGAGTATGCGTGCTTAAAAACGAGCATGTCATCATAGACATCCTCTATGACAGGATAAGACCTGATATCAAGCGCTGGCTTGCAGTAGTTGACTATGTGATTGTCCTCATCGTTGATGGTGTTTTCACATATGAGGGAATCAGATATGTGCTGGTTGCTGGAAAGCAGATAAGCCAGGGAATGGAGATCCCGATGTATTTCATGTACGGCATCATGCCGCTTGCGGGGCTGCTCTGCGCTGTGTGCATTGTATTCAAAATCGTGGAATTCATCCTGGTTGATGTTTCTTATTTCGCTCCGAAGAATGTGGAGCTTACAGAAGGGAAAGACAGTAAGGGAGGAAGAAGCTAAATGGCAATGATCATACTTCTGGTGCTGCTTATAATCTTCGCAGCCCTTGGCGTTCCATTGGCATTTGCTATCGGAGCTGCCTGTATAACATATATATTGACGACAAATCCTCAGTTCCTGATTATGCTGCCGCAGAGAATCTGGAATGGCGCATACAGTGAGCTGATGATCGCAATGCCTCTTTTCATGCTTGCTGGTGAGCTTATGAGCACTGGCGGTATCACAAAGAGAATCATAAATTTCTGCTTGCAGATTCTTCGTCCTGTGCATGGTGGACTGGGTGAGGTCAATATCGTCGCGTCGATGATCTTCGGTGGTATCTCCGGCTCGTCTGTTGCCGATACATCTGCACTCGGAAGCATTCTCATACCGGCTATGGAAGAAAGCGGTTATCCTCGTGATGCCTCTGCTGGTATTACAGTCGCGTCTTCAACGATGGGTATGATTATTCCTCCATCGACACCGATGATTGTCTATTCAATGATCTCTGGTGCTTCTGTAGGCGCTCTGTTCATGGCAGGTGCAATCCCCGGTATCCTCATCGGTCTTACACAGCTTATCCTTGTCTTCGCTTTCAGCGTGAAGAGACACTGGCACCCGAAGAGAGGCAAGTTCGACTCAAAGGCGTTCTGGCATGATATTTTAGCGGGAATACCAGCTCTCCTGATGCCGCTCTTCATCATCCTTGTTGTTTCTACAGGTATCTGTACTGCATCAGAGAGTGCAGGTGCGGCGGTTGTCTATGCAATCGTTGTCGGATTCCTTGTCTACAAGGAGCTTACATGGAAAGCTGTCTGGGAAGCTGTAAAGAAGACATTCATATCATCGTCTTCTGTCATGATTATCATTGGCTTCACGACAATCTTCACATGGATTCTCACAATGGAGCAGGTGCCGATGCAGGTTGCTGCATTCTTCAACTCGCTTAATATGCCAGCATGGGGAATTGCGATTATCTTCGATATCATGATTCTTCTTATCGGATGCTTTATCGATGTAAGCCCTGCAATCCTGCTGCTTACCCCGATTATGCTTCCTGTAATGGAGAACTATGGCTTCTCTGCACTGCAGTTTGGCGCAATGATGATCACAGGACTGGCAATCGGTCTTGTAACACCACCGGTTGGAATGTGTCTTAACGTATGCAACAAGATCAACAGGATGCCTATCATCGATATCTTCAAAGGCGCTCTGCCGTATCTTACATGCAATGTAATAGTCCTTGCATCCATAAGCCTCTGGGCACCTCTTACAACGTGGCTTCCATCGATTATGGGTTATGGCATTTAAAAGGAGGAAGGAAATGACACTAAAGGAGAAAATGAAGAAAGGGCCTGTTTTCGGAATGGCCTGCTTCACCGGTTCGACATGTGTAATTGAGAATATCGCTATGTCAGGACTCGATTTCATCTATCTCGATCTTGAGCACACAGACTGGATGCTCGGTGAGGATTTCGAGAAGCAGATAATGGCTGCGAAGCTTCATGATATCGGGGTCCTCGTGAGGATGGCTGATGACGATGAAGTCGCTATCAGGAAAGTGCTTGAGTGGGGAGCTGACGGTGTTGTCATCCCTCATTGCAAGACAGCAGAGATGACAAGACGTGCTGTGGAAGGCGCTAAGTTCTACCCGCTTGGAAGGAGAGGTGGAGAGACTAATGTCCGCGCGGCAGGCTTCGGTTATCAGGATTTTGACTGGAACAAGTATATCCAGAGCCAGAATGAGAACACGCTTGTCATACCAATGGATGAGGATTTCGAATTCACTGACAATATTGATGAGATTCTTTCAGTCAAAGGCATCGATGCCGTCAATTTCGGACCGATTGACTATGCGGTCTCCCGCGGTCTGAAGATTGGCTATTCGATGGGCGAGGAAGTGAAGGAAGCATTCAAGGTTCTCGTGAAGAAGGCGAAAGAGAAGGGTATCGGTGTCCTTGGCCCTGTAGTTCCGCCTACAAAGGAGAATATCAAAGAGGCTATCGCTGATGGTTACACGATGATAATCCTTGGCAATGATATGTGGCACTTCCAGAAATCACTTAAGGAGCTTGTGAAGAACGAGGTTGATGAAGTGAGAAAGGACTTCTGATTCTCCATTCAGGATTCTGAAATCGTATTCTCTGGCTTCTGGCTATTCCGCACCCTCTCATAGGATAGTCAGGAGCCTTTTTCATGGTATAATAGGAATGGGAGGACTCTTATGAGGAAAATTCTGCTTTCAGTTATTGTTTTGCTTTCCGTATTTACAGCACACGCAGCAAGTGATGTATATGTCATTTTCCCATTCGGCTATAGCGAGAGCGCAGATTACAATCTTTTCGATAAAAGCGGAGAGAAGGCGGATATCTCACTATTCGCAGGACGTGAATGCACGCTTCTGGATCGCAATACCATCATCTTTGACGATGGAGATACGCTGACAAAGCCTGATGATATGGGTTTTTACAACGCTTCATTCCTTATTCCCCGATCTCTTGTCGTCTTCGCTCAGGAGGCACTGGAAGATGATGGGAGTATTTATGAGGGCTCTGGGCTGAAGATTGCTGGTGAAGAAGAGGCTCAAGTGCCATTCTGGATGGATGATGACATCGATCTCAATGATGATCTTGTCTTCGCGATAGGCAAGGCTAGGAGTTCAAGTTCAAGGATAGCTCTCAGCAGTGCGGAAGCTGACGCTAGGAGTGCTGCGCTTCATATTGCATATGAGAAAGGAAACCCCGCCGTGACTGTGGATGGCGATTCCATAAGCTGTACGATGAAGGGGATTTTCGAGGATGTATATACGGCGTCGGATGGTACAGTCTATGTGCTAATGGGCGTTAAGATCGAAGAATGAGATAGGCATTCTGTCATAGTCAGTGTATGCCCTCTGCTCCTTAGTGATGCACTTGCTTTGTCATTTGATAGGCAGGTGAATGGAATCTGGTTTTGTTTGACGCCACTCTTTCTCGCATTTAGACTGGAGAAAGGGAGGGCGCAATGGAGAGCAATCTTTCTCTTTTCTACGGTTTGTCGTTTCTGACAGCTGCTATCGCATTTTTCTTTGCACTTTATCTTTATCTATGGGTAAAGAAGATAAAGGTCCAGAACAGTCGCATAGAGGAAATTTCAAAGCTTATCAAGGCTGGTGCTGATACATTCATGCGGCGTGAGTATAGAATACTCGGCATCTTCGCTGGTATTGTGGCTTTGATTATCCTCATATTCCTTCCATCTCCGATCTGGAGTGGAAGGCCTGTGATGAATGTCGCGATGATGCTGAGCTATATAGCGGGTACAGTATTGTCTGCAATAGCGGGTAAAATCGGCATACTGGTCGCGACACTTTCAAACGGACGTACAGCGGAAGCTGCAGAAAAAGGTCTGAAGCCTGCATTCCTTATTGGTTTCAGAGGTGGAGCGGTAATGGGACTTCTCGTCGTCGGCTGCTCACTTCTTGGCGTCGCTGCTGTACTCATGCTGACAGGGGATACGACAATACTCCTTGGCTTCTCATTCGGTGCAAGTTCACTCGCTCTCTTCGCGAAGGCTGGTGGCGGCATATTCACGAAAACAGCGGATGTGGCGGCGGATCTTACAGGCAAGGTTGAGCTTGGAATACCGGAAGACGATCCAAGGAATCCTGCAGTCATCGCTGATAATGTCGGTGATAATGTTGGTGATGTAGCTGGAATGGGCGCAGATTTATTTGATTCAAATGTCGCGGCTGCAGCTTCTGCTCTTGTCATTGCCGGAACGCTTTCAGGCCAGGGCTATGATACAATATCAATGGTCTTCTGCTACTCGCTTCTTGGTCTCATTGCATCGGTTATAGGAATTGCGGTGGCAAGAGTCGGAAAAGATGGCAACCCGACAAAAGCGCTTAACTCATCGACTTATGTGACAACAGCTGTATTCATGGTGCTTACAGCTATTGCGACAGCGGTCTTCCCAGGATTCTCATGGCGTATATGGGGTGCTTCGGCAACAGGGCTTCTTGTCGGTGTGATTATCGGAATTACCACTGATTACTTTACAGATGATACCAGACCGATAGTGAAACGGGTGGCTCATGCTTCCGCATCCGGACCGGCGTTCACAATTCTTTCAGGTGTTTCATATGGCTTTATCTCAGCACTTCCTGCGATGATAGGAATAGCTGTCTCCGCGCTTGTTGCATACAACTTATGTGCACCTCTTGGCGAGGGATATGCTATCTTTGGTATTGCAATGGCAGCTGTGGGCATGCTTTCGATAGTCGGCATGATCATCTCCAACGATGCCTATGGTCCGATTGTCGATAACGCAAGAGGACTTGCTGAGATGGGTGGACTCGGTGAAGAGACGATAAGGATTGCAGATGAGCTTGATAGCGCAGGCAATACCGTTAAGGCAGTTACAAAAGGATTCTCGATAGGCGCTGCTGGATTGACGGTCATCTCACTTCTTGGTGCGTTCATGTCTGAAGTCAATGCCGCTCTGATAGCCTCTGGAAGAGAGCCTATAGCAGGCTTTGATATCATGGAGCCTACTGTATTCTTCGGTGTTCTCATCGGTGCGGCTGTTCCTGCTGTGTTCTCGGCGATGCTTATTCTCGGTGTCGACAGGAATGCCCAGCGCATGGTAAGCGAAATCCATAGACAGTTCGATACTATTGAGGGACTCAGGGAAGGAAAAACAGATCCAGAGTATAGCCGTTGCATCGACATAGCTACGACAGGCGCTCTCAGAGAGCTTATACCTGCAGGGCTTTTTGCCATTATAATGACGCTTCTTGTAGGTTTTATAGCTGGTGTGGAAGCAATCGGAGGATTCCTTCTTGGCAATATCGTCAGCGGTCTTCTCTTAGCTCTTTTCATGTCGAACTCCGGGGGGCTCTGGGATAATTCCAAGAAGTACGTGGAAGCCGGAAATGAAGGCGGTAAAGGAAGCGAAGCGCATAAGTCGGCGGTTATAGGTGATACAGTCGGAGATCCGTTCAAGGATACAGCTGGGCCATCAATCAATACCCAGATAACTGTTGTATCTCTGGTATCATCACTGGCGGCTGCTGCATTCGTGGCATTTTCCATCTTCTGATTCTGCTGTACAATCGCCGAGGAATGAAAAGACATCTCATCGTTGGTGATATCCATGGACAGTATGAAAGATTGAGGGAAGCTCTTGATAAGGCTTCCTTCAATCCTGATGATGATATCCTCTACAGTACTGGTGATATATCAGACCGCGGTCCAGGGATGGTTGAGCTCATAAGGTACCTTATGTCGCTTGATGATTATCGCCCGGTTCTTGGAAATCATGATCTATGGCTCAGGGATTATCTTACATCTGATTCCCGACCGGCTGTCTGGGTCATAGGCAATGGCGGACGGGAAACAATCGGACAATTCGATTATCATTCAGTCTCAGAAAACGAGAAAGAGCGCATGGGGATGTGGCTGAGCCGTGCCCCATATGTCCGCATCGAGGATAAATACATAATTACTCATGGTGGAATACCAAAAGGATGGGGGATGAAAGAGCTTGAGGCAATAGCCTCGCTGAGGCCTCGCATCATCGGATATCCTATTGTCGAAGATCCGTCTTCATCGCCAATCTGGAATAGATCATACCTGCAGAGCGCTATGGCGGCAGAACATGGAGCTTCTCCCGAAGTCCTTGATCCGCCCCTTGCCTCAAATAAGAGGATTTTCATAGGTCATACACCACTTGATGCTCCGTTTATCTCCGAGCTTTATCATCTCAGGGCCATCGACACCGGAGGAGGTCATGGAAGAGCCCTGACTGTCATGGATATGGATACTGACGAGTATTGGCAGGCATGAGTGGACACTTCACTGAAATGTGATTAACTTTGGTACGCGATGGAAATAATCAAGAACAAGAGATTTGATGAAGAGCGAGCCATTTATGGTCGTCGTGATATAGATGTGAGATCATCATCCTTTGATGGTCCTGCTGATGGAGAAAGTGCTTTCAAGGAGTGCAGCAATGTAGCTGTCTCTGATTGCTATTTCAATCTCAGATATCCTTTCTGGCATGACCATGTGCTTACAATCCGTGATTCCGAGATGACTGACAAATGCCGTGCCGCACTCTGGTATTCGGACCATATAGATATAAGGAATACGAAGATGCATGGCATAAAGGCTCTCAGGGAATGCTCCGATGTGCATATCTCCGATTGTGATATCATCTCTCCGGAATTCGGATGGTCTGTCCATAATATAACGATGGAGAAAAGCAAAGCTGAGAGTGAGTACTTCATGATGAGAAGTTCTGATATAAGATTCAGCGATGTCTCGTTCACAGGAAAGTATTCATTCCAGTACATTGAGGATGCCATTTTCGAGAATTGCGAGCTGAACACAAAGGATGCATTCTGGCACTCAAAGAATGTCACGGCCCGTGGCTGTGTAATCAACGGAGAGTACCTTGCTTGGTATTCAGATGGTCTCACGCTTATCGATTGCACGATATCTGGGACACAGCCATTCTGCTATTGCAGGAACCTCAGACTTGTCAATTGCCGATTGCTGAATGCTGATCTTGCTTTTGAGAAGTCCACTGTTGATGCCGAGATTACAACCCCTGTGATAAGCATCAAGAATCCCAGAAGCGGAATCATCCGTGTTCCTTTTGTATCTGAAATCATAATGGATGACAATGAGGCTGAAGGCAAGATTGAGATAATCAGTTAAGCGGTGTTATCCTATCTGTATGGAAAGAAGCTTTGACACTGTGATTATCGGTGGTGGAATAGCGGGTGTTCAGGCCGCCTCCATTCTTTGTCAGGAGCAGAAGACTGCTATTATTACCGATGAGGAATATCTTCCATACTACAGGATGCGCATAGAGGAGATTATCAGCGGCAGAGGTCCTGAAGAGCTTTATATGCATCCTCTCTCGTGGTATGAGGAGCGTGGTATTGAGATTATCCACTCCAGAGCGGAAAGCATCGATAAAGAGGGAAGAGCTGTATCCCTTGCGGATGGAAGCGTAATACATTATTCCTCTCTGCTTCTGGCTACAGGGAGCAATGCAAGGATTTTTCCTCTTTCGGGAAGGCAAGACAGAATATTCACTTTAAGAAGAGCCACGGACGCTGAAGCTATAGGAAAAGCGCTCTCTTCTGCCAAGAGCTTCACTGTGATAGGTGGTGGACTTCTCGGGCTTGAGCTTGCATCTGGAGTTGCTGATCATCTTCATATTCCTGTCAGCGTGATAGAGACGGCGGAGTATATCCTCCCCCGCCAGCTTGATAAGCCATCAGCGTCGCTTCTGATGGAGAAACTCATGGAGAAAGGCGTTTCAGTCATAACATCTGCGTCTGCAGATCATGCTGATGATGAGTATCTCTATCTCAAGGATGGCAGGAAGATCCCATCTTCTGTCATATGCTTCTCTATAGGAGTGAATCCAGGAAAGGAAATCGCGGAGAAAGCAGGTATAAAGACCAACAAAGGAATCATCGTTGATGAGTATCTGCGGACGTCCTCATCGGATATCTACGCAGCAGGAGACGCTGCAGAGCTTGATGGTCGATTATTCGGCCTTGCGATGCACGCCCGTGAAATGGGTAGTGCCGCGGCTTTTTACATCCTTGGCAAAGGAAAACCATATATTCCATCCGAGCCATCTGCTTTGCTTAAGATAGGAGGGATTGACGTTGTCTCTCTCGGACGTATCGGAGGTGAGAGCGATGTGATAACGGATGACGGGGATCGGCGCGTTACGATATTCACAGATGATGGTATCGTGACAGGAGCTATCCTTATAAATGACAAGGCCTCAATGGCACGTATTAAAGCATTAATCGGAAGCAGGAGATGATTATGGACGAACTTGAGAGAAAAGCACTGGAGTATCATTCAGCAGATGGAGTTCCTGGAAAGGTATCTGTGGTACCTACAAAGCCATGCGCAACAGCAGAGGATCTTGCGCTCGCATATACGCCAGGGGTTGCGAAACCAGTGCTTAAAATTGCGGAGAACAGCGAGGATGCTTATCGCTACACATCAAAAGGCAATCTTGTTGCTGTTATCTCAAATGGTACAGCTATCCTTGGACTTGGTGATAGGGGCGCTCTTGCTTCAAAGCCAGTCATGGAAGGAAAGGGTGTTCTCTTCAAGCGTTTTGCTGATATCGATGTCTTTGATATCGAAATCAATGAAAAAGATCCGGGGAAGATTATCGATATCGTTGCGGCTATCTCGCCAACATTCGGCGGTATAAACCTTGAGGACATAAAGGGACCTGAATGCTTTGAGATTGAGCGTGAGCTCATCAAGCGCTGTGATATCCCTGTATTCCATGATGACCAACATGGAACTGCGATAATCGCGACAGCAGGGTTAATGAATGCCGCAGAGATAACAGGAAAGTCCCTTGAGGATATGGTCGTCGTTGTGAATGGAGCAGGGGCGGCGGGAATCTCCTGCGCTCGCATGTTCATCAAGGCGGGTGTCAGGAAGGAGAATCTCATTATGCTCGATTCAAAGGGTGTCATCTACAAGGGCAGGGATAATCTTACTCCTGAAAAGGCTGAACTCGCTTCTGATACTGAGGCAAGAACACTTGCCGAGGCGGTTAAAGGCGCTGATGTCTTCATGGGTCTTTCTGTCGCTGGCTGCCTCAAGAAGGAAATGCTTCAGAGCATGAATTCAGATCCGATAGTCTTCGCGATGGC
The DNA here is from genome assembly GCA_944388955.1 of uncultured Spirochaetaceae bacterium. Lineage (GTDB taxonomy): Bacteria > Spirochaetota > Spirochaetia > Sphaerochaetales > Sphaerochaetaceae > Ornithospirochaeta. The sequence goes on from CALXKJ010000015.1 coordinate 52,603, forward strand.
TAATCCTGATCCTGAGATAACCTATGAGGATGCAGTCTCTGCGCGTCCCGATGTCATCATGGCGACAGGACGCTCTGATTATCCTAACCAGATAAACAATGTTCTCGGCTTCCCATTCATCTTCCGCGGTGCGCTTGATGTACGGGCGACGAAGATTACAGAGAACATGAAGATGGCTGCCGCGAAGGCTCTTGCTGCTCTTGCCCATGAGCCAATAACCGATGAGGTCAGGAAAGCTTACGGTGGTAAGGATTTCTCATTCGGACGTGATTACATTGTTCCAAAACCATTCGATCCAAGGGTTATTGAATACGAGGCAGTAGCAGTAGCAAAAGCCGCGTGCGAGGATGGGGTAGCAAGGCTTCCTATCACAGATTGGGATGGCTATAGAGCATCGCTTAAAAAACGAATGGCGAAGTACTGGTAATCATACACAAGCAAAGCCGGAAGATGCCAAAAGCGTTTTCTGGCTTTTTGCTGAGTTTCAGGAAGCTATCCTTGGGTGTACATCATTCTCTATATCTGCTGTATAGCGATTTCCTCTTGCATTACTGCTCCATTGCACCAGCATTGAGCAGAAAGTCGAAGAGGTTGATTATCAGGATTCCATCTTCTGTGCGTCTTGGTTTGATTCTATCCCTTGTAATCACAATTTTCCTGAATGAATCCCTGATCAGAGAAAGTGATCTGAGCTCTTGTTCCAGCTTCCCCTCATCAAGCAGTGTCAGTGCAGATTGTATGTAATATCGTTTTCTGGCAATATTTGCGACGAAATCCACTTCATACTGTCTTTTGCTGTATTTGTTATCAGCTGTCTTATCCCTATGCTCTACAATCCCGACATCTACGAGATACCCTCTGGACTTGAGCTCATTATAGATAATGTTCTCCATGATATGAGTCTCTTCAACCTGTCTGAAGCTGATTCTGGAATTTCTGACTCCGATATCGGAGAAATAGTATTTATATGGGGATTCGATGTAGTCCTTCCCTTTGATATCATATCGCTGGACACGCTCAACCACATAGGCTTCCTCAATGAATCTGAGATAGTTGGAGATTGTCTTGTCCGTTATTCCTTTCTGCCCTTTGCTCTTGAATGTATTGGAGAGCTTCAATGGGTTTGTCAGGCTTCCTGTTGCAGAGGACAGGAGATCTAGGACGCTGCTGATGCCTTTGTCATCTTTCAGCTTGTTTCTTTCCACAATGTCCTTGATATAGATTGTTCTAGTGACATATTCGAGGAAAGATACCTTCTGTTCATCGTCCATTCTTTCGGCATATATGGAAGGGAGTCCTCCATAGTTGAAGTAATCATCCCATGCTGCGTCGTCTGAATCGTAAAGCGGCCTGATTTCGCTGAATGAAAGAGGCCTTATTCTTATCTCATCCCCCCTGCCTCTGAATTCAGTGATTATATCCGAGGAAAGGAATCTCGAGTTACTGCCAGTTACATAGACATCAATATTCGGTTTGTGGAGAAGTCCATTGATGACCATCTCGAAGCCTTCTACATTCTGTATTTCATCAAGAAACACATAATAGGTCTTTTCGTCTTTGATTCTTGAGCGTATTTCCATTCCCAGAGCATGTCTGTCCAGAAGATGCTCGTTCTCATCATCGTCAAGTGCAAAGGCAATGATGTGATTTCCGTCAACGCCATTTGAAAGAAGATATTTCCTGAACAAGGTGAACAGAAGATAGCTTTTCCCACACCTTCTTATTCCGGTAATAACCTTTGCTCTGCCATTGCCGATTCTTTTCACTAGGCGCTGAAGATATATGTCTCTTTTTATTTCAATCATCTTGTACTCCGGAAAAAGTGCAAATTGTCACTGTATCCGTATTAATTTTATGATCTCGATTTTCAGCAAGTCAATGACAATTCCGAAAAATAGGTAGAATGTCCGAAAATTCGGAGTATTGATATGGCATAGGATAAGCGTTTTCTGGCTTTTTTGCTGAATGGTATAAAAATATGCATTTCTGTATAAAAATATGGCATAAAAATATGCAAAAATATATTTAAATATGGTATATAAATATGCATTTATCTTTACAGAAAGGAATTACATTGATATCATTTATTCATGCTCAGAAGAAAGATAGATAAGACTCTTAAAGAATGGAAAAACAAGGAAAATAAGCGGCCTCTTATTGTTCAGGGGGTTCGTCAGGTTGGAAAGACTACTTCTGTCCGATTATTCGGGAAGGAATGCTATAGTGAATTCTTCGAGCTGAACTTCATAAGAACGCCGATTGCGAAAGAAGCATTTATAGGAGATCTTTCTGCTGAGTCGATTCTTTCTCGTCTATCATTGCTTTTTTCGGATTTCCACATAGAAAAGGGCAGTACGCTTCTCTTTCTGGATGAGATACAGGAATGTCCTGAAGCACGCGCTGCTCTGAAATTCCTTGCAGATGCAGATGGCATTGAGGTAATCGCTTCAGGTTCTCTGCTTGGTGTCAGGCATAAGAATGTTGTCTCTTATCCTGTCGGATACGTGGAATACGTTACTATGAAGCCTTTGGATTTCGAGGAATTCCTGTGGGCAAACGAAATTCCTGCCAGTATCATCCAGATTATCCACGATTCTTTTGTTGCAAAAGGTAAAGTCGATGACTTCATTCATAAACGTCTTATGGAGCTTTTTCGTACATATATAGTTGTCGGTGGTATGCCACATGTGGTGGAAAGATATGTGGAAAGGAAGAATTTCTCTGAGGTTCTGGAGATTCAGCGAGACATAATGCATGACTATGAGCTGGACATCATAAGATATGCTGAAGGTAGCGAGAAACAGAGAATAAGAGCATGTTTTCTATCCATTCCACGGCAGCTTGCGAAGGAAAACAGGAAGTTCCAGTACTCAGTTGTCGAGAAAGGATCTACATCCAGAAAATATGGACAGAGTATCCTCTGGCTTTCCGATGCAGATGTAGCTCTTTTCAGCTATAACATAGCAAAGCTGGAATTGCCTCTGAAAGCATATGAGGAAGAAGACGATTTCCGGCTTTATCTCTGTGATACAGGACTCCTTGTCTCTCAATATGAAGATGGAACAGCTAGGGATATAATCTCGGGGGATATAGGAGCATATAAAGGTGCGATATATGAGAACATGATCGCGCAGATGCTTTCAGCTAGCGGGCATAGCCTTCATTTCTTTAAACCATCTCAGAAGCTTGAGATTGATTTCGTTATCCGGTTTTCTGATGCAGTATGCCCGATAGAAGTCAAATCAAGTATCAACACGAGATCAAAATCACTTTCCACTATTCTCTCTTCAGAAAAGTATGGAATTGATAAAACAATACGGCTTTCTCCGAAGAATGTAGGCGACGAGGGGGGAATATGCTCTCTTCCTCTCTATATGGCATTCCTTCTTTGATTCTCATCAGTTGCATAGCTATGCCAGCATTCTCGCATATTCCTGTACAGTACCAGAGAATATGTGTGAAAGTCCTTTTAGTTTCACGATATCCTTCGGCATATACAGACCTGAATTCTGGCATAATAGCTATGCAGCAAATGCCAATTCAAGATTAATTCCATGTATTTTTTGAAATTGTCTATCAAAACAGGCTTGTGTGTTTCCTGTTTTCATAGTAATA
>CALXKJ010000016.1 GCA_944388955.1 uncultured Spirochaetaceae bacterium
CAGGACAAGTATGAGAAGGTAGAAAACCTCATAAAACGGATTCTTGAAAATCCAAATTCTCTGAAATACAGGGACTAAACTGCGATTGAACGCTTTAAATGAGGTTTTTCAGCAACGCTGTGCAGATAGGAGTTTAAATTCAATTATCCTTTAGGTTTTTGTAATTGCCATTCAGTTTATAAATCAATCAATTATATAAAATGTGCACATGGATAAGATTGGAGCTTATATAGTGCTGACCTTGATTTGATCTCAAAAGTTCCTGAATCTCTGAGACTCGTGAGACAAATTAGATATATGTAGGCACTTAAGACTTAATAACGCTGATAGCGTATGAGGCAATGAAATAATTGAGATGGAGAGTATCAGGAATCTGAAATTGATTCTTCTTGATTGCTGGTAAACTGCATCCATAATATATTTGAGTCGGGACTGAATTTCTGCTGAGGATTTTCTATGGTTTGCCAGTTGACTGGATGTTATGTCTTGGAAAGCGTAAATGTTCTTTTTTTGATGATGATATCCATGTTCCCTCGATTGATATCACTGGTATGTTTTTGGTACGTTTTTAGAAAAAAATAGCTTATTTCTGACATAATATGGAAAATATGTAGAAAATAAATGCTTACAGAATAATAGGATAAAAATGGGCTCAAAATGTCTTTTTTTTGTTGCAATCTGTTGCATATATGCTAATGTTTAGGTGGAGGAATTTATGGATTCCAAGCTTATAGTAATTGCAATAGGTGGAAATTCTCTGATTGAGGATCCGAAGAAAGTGACAGTTGACGCTCAGTATCGCGCTGCCGAGAAGACTGCTCATCATATTGCTGATATAATCCAGGCGGGTCATCGTGTCGTTATCGTTCATGGCAATGGTCCTCAGGTTGGTTATATTCTTCTGCGCTCAGAATACGCGAGGAAAATCCTTCATTCAGTTCCTCTTGATTCATGCGTCGCTGATACGCAGGGCGCTATAGGTTATCAGCTGCAGAAGGCTCTGGATAATGAATTCCTGATGCGTGGCATGTCAGATAAAGCAGTCACTGTCGTTACTCAGGTGGAGGTGTCACCAGAAGATCCGTCTTTCTCCAATCCGACTAAGCCAATTGGCTCATTCATGAGCGAAGAAGACGCTAAAGAGCATAGTGAATCATTTGGCTGGACAGTCAAGGAGGATGCGGGAAGGGGCTGGAGAAGGGTTGTGCCGTCTCCTAAGCCTTTGTCAATCGTTGAGCTTGATACTATAAAATTCCTTGCCTCAAGCGGAGCGACCGTCATTGCCGCGGGAGGCGGAGGGATACCTGTCGTAAGGGATTCTGAAGGCTCTTTATGGGGTAAGGAGGCTGTGATAGACAAGGATCTTGCCGCCGCAATACTTGCTAAATCGCTGAATGCGGATGCCTTCATCATTTCAACAGCGGTTGAGAAAGTCTGTCTTGATTACAACAAGCCCACACAGCGTGCTATCGATGAGATGACTGTTGAAGAGGCGAGAAAATACTCAGAAGAAGGCCAGTTCGCACCGGGCTCGATGCTTCCGAAAATCCAGGCGCTTGTAGATTATGTGGAGAGTACCGGAAAACTGGCGATGATAACTGATCCAGAGCATATCTCAGATGCGATGAAGGGGCTTAGCGGTACGAGGATTCTTCCTTAACTGATATACGATTATCTCCGCGCTGTATATCGGGATCATGAAGAGTATGTATGCGATGTTATCCTGATAGAGATAATCCATGAAGCAACCTTTGATGACGAGGTAGAGCACGACGGCATAAAGCATTATTGATGATGTATAGCCAAGTGCTCTTCTTTTTTCCTTCTTTCCGATGGACGAAAGGTGTAAGAACGCCTGTATCAGCACAAAAGGGGAGATGATGAGGATGTTCGCATTGCCGTATGTCACATCATGATTTGTCATTGTCATCATGAAAAGCAGGACAATAGAAAGAATGCCTAAGAATATATACATCAGAGCTGACAGGATATCCCCAGCTATCCGTAAGCCTTTTATCTTGAGCGCAGTCAGCAATATTACCATTGAGAGCACAAGACCTGTTGCTGCCGACTTCAGATAGATTCCATATTCCTCCGGCGTTTCAGGCCTTGTTTCTGATTGGTAAATGACTTCCGCATCATGTCCTTCGAAAGCTTCAACGGCATCAAGAAGAACATCTGGAAGGAAGCATGCATCATAGAGATTTACAGGATAATCCACATTGGGACCCTGAAGGTAATTGAGGATAAAGGCGAAGAAGAATGACTTGTGCATATATGGAGTCGACCATGCCCTGAAGCTCTTTCCCGTATCGATATTTTCCGCCCAGTTTCTGAATCTGTCGTCAGTCGCTTTGTTGTAGATGTCGCGAGGCCGTGTGGCGCAGTTATCCTTGTAATAATTGTAGAGGTATGTGTCGTTTTCAGGCAGGATATTATAGGAGAGGAATGCTATCATGGCTTTCTTTTCCTCAGGCGTGAGGTCAAGCTCGATTCGTTTTATGGTTCTGTCCTCATCGATGAACTGCCTGTAGCGATAAGATGTATAGCTTTCTATTACATTATAGTAAAGACGTCCGAGTGCGAAGTTGAAGTAGAAGGATTTATCGAAACGGAATGTCCCGTAATCGAACATCACACTCTCCCTTCCCGGCGTCTCCACCTCAATGCCTGCATGCCCAAAGTAGATATATACAGGATCTGATGGTGCTATGGATGTGATATAGATATGCGTGTTTTCATAATATGCTCTTTCGCCTTCCGTTATCTTCTGGCTGAAATCAAAGGAATCAAGCTCCTCCTCACTGTAAAAAAGGCCTTCTCTGACGGGAATTCCGCCTGTCATGGATGCCGCGCTGAGTGATAGTGAGAAGATAAGCAGCATGAACAATACTGAAAGACGCTTCTGCATAGAGCGATGATAGCATTATCGATGGCAATATTCCATCAGACAATTGACGCCATGCCAAAGCCTATTTATCCTCGGAGAGGATGGATAGGGATGCAAAAGGACTGGCTATAGTCATCAGAAGTTCTGATATCAGGGATTATGACAGGCTTCTGACGTTATTCTCTCCTTCCATGGGCCTGATTGATATTGTCTCATATGGTGCAAGGAAGAGTGTTAAAAGCGTGAAAGCGCCTCTTTATACGGAAGGCAATTTCTCTCTTGAGAAAGGTCGCAGGGGATGGACGCTTAAGGATATCGATGTGATATCAACGCACGAGAGGATACTTGAGGATCTTGATCTCAGACAGTCTGCGATGCTTTTCTCAGATCTCGTGCTTCTTGCAAGGACAGCAGAGCCCGAGCTTTACGCATTATACACATCATCCCTCGATGCACTTGAGTCTTATCCATTTGAGAAGGTTGTCAGTATTTTCATCATCCTGTTTTTATCCCTTGAAGGCCTTTCCGGTGATTATCTCACTTGTCCTTCGTGTGGAAGAGAATTCGGGAATGATGAGGTTCTCGGTTTCCGTCCCGATATGTCTGTTGCTGTATGCCATGATTGTGATACTCTTTCTATGTCTTTGATTCTTCCGCCTAATGCGCGTCTGTATCTTAGGCGCGTCCAGGAGGCAGGGTTGGATAAAGCGTTGGATTTCGCTATATCACCAGAGCAGGAGCATCGTATTTTCCGGTATCTGCTGCGGTGCCTTCTCGTCTCATTCCCGCATAGGCTGAAAAGCCTTGAATTCGGCATTTGGAGAATCTAGATGGGGTAAATTTATGGAAATAAAGGTGAATGTCTCAGACCCTGCAAAGGTGAGAGCGCTCAAGGATATATTCTCGCTCGATCTTCTCAGCGCTACAGTGCTTGAACGACGTGGTGTTGAGAATGCAAAGGATGCGCTCTTCTATCTTGAGTCCGATATGATCTATCAGCATTCGCCACTTGAATGCGATGATGTTTTCACAGCCATCGAAAGAATCAATGAGGCGATAGAGGAAAAAGAGAAGATCCTGATATTCGGAGACAGAGATGTTGATGGTATTACAGGTACCGCCATTCTATACAGAGGGCTTAAAAAGCTTGGTGCGGAAAATCTCTCATACAGGCTTCCTGAGGGTGATGAGCCTTATGGCCTTACTGGTAATCTCGTCGATGAAATCATATCGAATGAATATAGTCTGCTTATTACTGTCGACAATGGTATTTCCGCAGTTGATGAGATTCTAGCACTTGAGAGAAGCGGGGTGGACGTAATCGTTCTCGATCATCATATCCCTGGTGCTGTTCTTCCAAGCGCTGTTGCTCTCTTTGACCCTAAGATCCCTGGTTCTGGCTATCCATTCGATTCTTTATCAGGATGTGCTGTCGCTGCGAAGATGATATGGGCGCTCGCATTCTCGAGAACACCGCTTTTCGGAAGTGACTGCATTGTTCTTCATGCCGAGCCCCGCAATGGCTCCATAAGAATCAATGCTGTCAGGCTGGAGAATCTGATAGAGATTGACAGGATAACAGAAGAAGTTGCCGACGGCGGAGGATTCTCACAGGCAAAAGATCGGCTTATGAGTTTTCTTGCCGTCAATCTTCCTATAATCGTCCTGGATGCGGATACTGAGAAGAAGATGCTCTACAGGGCATTCGGCAAAGGTGTCGATATCATGCTTGAGGATATGAGGCCGAAGCTCGAAAGCCTGATGCCTAAGGCAAAAGGGCATTCCATTTTTGATCTCGCCATGCTCTCCAAGGCAGCAAGGTATCATGATGGGGATAAGGAGATTGAGACGCTTGTCTCGCTTTTCCGCTCCATCTCCATCTATTCATATCCAGCTATATCCCGGGAATATGACGAATTGATGGAATTCGCCGCAATCGGCACGATAGCAGACCTCATGCCAATGAAGGATGAGAACAGGCTAATAGTGAAAAGAGGGCTGAAGATGCTCTCCTCAAAGCCTCTGGATTGTTTCAAACCCCTTCTCGGACGTCAGAATCTTACGGGAAAGAAGCTTAACACGCGCGATATTTCCTTCTGTGTAGCGCCGGTTCTCAATGCGGCAGGCCGTCTGGGGCATCCTTCTGATGCGTTGGCTCTCCTTCTATCAGATGATCCTCTTGAGGCTGATGGGCTTACTGAGAATCTTCTGGAGATGAACAGGAAGCGGCAGATGAATGAGGAGGAGGCATTGCTTCTGGTGAAGGACAAAGCCGCAGAAAGCTATGAGAAACTATCAGGTAAAGCTGTGATTATCTCTGATTCCGCTATACCCAGGGGACTCACGGGAGCTATCGCGTCAAAGCTCTCAAAGGAATACTCAGTGCTTGCCGTTGTCATAGCAGCGCTTGATGATGGAAGGGCCTCAGCTTCAGTGCGATGCCCTGATTGCTATGACGCCAAGGCATTCCTGTCTGCGTTTGAATCGCTCTTCGATGATTATGGCGGTCATCGATGCGCTGCTGGATTCTCCATGCAGAGCACTAAGCTTGATGTTCTGATACCGATGATGGAGAATTATGCTTCATCACTTGAATCCTCCTCGGACAGCACGGATGCAATCGCTGTCGATGCGGATATCCCGCCTGAGTACATGACACAGAATCTATGGAAGCTTTCAGAGCTCCTTGAGCCATTTGGACAGGAGAATGAGATTCTCCGGATTTATATCAGGGATGCTGTTATCTCGGATATAGCTCCAATGAAATCGGATCAGAAGTTCCTCCGTTTCTCTCTGCGCTACGGTAAATATGCCTGGCCTGCGGTGTGGTGGAATGCCGAGGATAAGGAGAAGTATAAGAAAGGCATGCACGTCAATGCTGTATTCTCTCCTGATGTGAACTACTGGAAAGGCATGGAGAAAGAGCAGCTTCTGATAAAGAATATGGAGGTGGCAGAATGAGGCAGGAAGCGAAGATACGGAATCTGAAGAACAGTGTGCGTCAGCTTTCAGGAGAAGCGCTGGAAAGGCAGAGACTGCCTATTGCATCTCTCTTTGTCTCATACGGTGGATTGGAAGAGGCGCGAGAGCTTCTGGAGGCTGTGACTGAAAACGAAAGGGATGGCATGTGGTGGTATGTCTATGGCTTGTCGTTTGTGAATATGGACGACCCTGTTGCTGAAGACGTGGAGAAGGCGGCATCAGCTTTTGGAAATGCAATCAGCATGGGGCTGAGAGACGCGTCACTCATGCCGAATCTTATCAATGCAAAGGCTGTTGCTGATGAACTTTATAGAGGGCTTGTTTCTGTCACTGACACAGAAAGGGATGATATGTCTTCTTTCATGTCGCTGGCATATAGCGGTGATTGGGACAGGAACAGAGAGAAGGCAATTGAGAAAGAGCGCAGTATTTCAGACCTTGCCGCATCGTTTTATCAGCGTCAGTTCCTGATTGTTTTCTTCAATCATAATGAGAATGAAGAGGCTGAGTCACTTCTTGCTCGGGTCGAGAAATACTCATCTTCTGATTCCAGAGCAGTAATCTGGCATTTCTTCAGGGCTCTTTTCCATATGAAAGCCCTTGATGAACGCGTGACGATTGAAAACCTGGAAAGGAATCTCAAGCTCTCGCAGGAGATTAGAGATGAGGCTAGGAAATGCCATGAAGCGGTGGAGGGCGCGAATATTGATGATGAGACTATCGAGGCTGTACATAAACTTCTCGATATCTCCCGTAGACTCAGGATATCGATGCGTACCGCTGTCAGATCCGGAGATGATTACTTCATCGTAAAACCTTATATCCCCGAGCATTCTCCAATTTCCTGATGCTTGACACGACATGATTAAAAATGGTAGTTTCCGAAAGGATTCTGACCCAGATGGGAGAGGAGGTGATTAAGTATGGCATTTGTTAAAGTAGATGAGAACGAGCCACTCGAGAAATCGATCAAGCGTTTCAAGAGAATGGTCGAGAAGGAAGGTATCATCCGTGAGTGGAAGAAGCGTGAGTACTATGAGAAGCCCTCTACCATCCAGAACCGCAAGAATAAGGCTCTGCAGCGCAAGCAGATGAAGAAGGTTCGCAAGATGCACGCATCTAAGTCATACTGATCAGAAACGGGAAGGCAGCTTCCCGTTTTTTAATGGGTAAACCACATGGAGTTGCCGGTTTTTCTTAAAAGCAGATTCACAATAGATCCAGGAATGGGAATGGGAAGCTTTTCCGTCGGTCACATGCTGTGGCTTGGCTTGCTTCTTGTTCTGATACTTGTACTTGGAAGGAGATATAAAGCCTCATCTGCAGAAATAAGGAGAAGGATGCGGCTTATTATTGCGTCTCTTATTATCTTCGATGAAGCTGTGAAGGATGCTGCAATGTCTCTGACTGGGCAGTGGGACTGGAGCTTCTTGCCTTTGCATCTCTGCTCAGTATCAGTATTTGCAGTGTTTATCCACGCTCTTACCGGTAATAGATATCTGGAAGAATACATATATGCTGTTACTCTCCCGACGGCTTTGATGGCGATGGTTTTCCCTGACTGGGTTGGAAAGCTTCCATTTCTGAGCCTTATGTGTATCCATTCTTTCTCAATCCATATGCTTCTTGTCATATATCCTGTGCTTCTTTTATATGGAGGTTTCAGGCCATCCTGGTATAGGCTTTCACGCATAATCCCTTTTATAGTCTTATTCGGTTCTGTGATTTATTTTGTAAATCTGCTGCTTGGTACCGATTTCTTCTTCCTCAATGGTGCGGGGACCGGCAACCCGTTATCGATTCTCGAGAAATACATCGGAGGGTGGTATCGTCTCGCATTCCCATTGATAGCTTTCATATGCTGGCTTCCCATGTACCTCATACCATATAGACGCAACAAAGCTTCTTTTTAAGATTACATCAGATTCTCCTATTTTCTTTGACAGTTACCGCAACGCGTGTGATACTGAATTTGCAGAAGACTAAAAAAAGGAGTTTCTATGCTAATACTTATTTCAGATGCATTCGACAAGAGCCTGCCGGAAAAGCTCAGTGTCTATGGTGAAGTCACTGAAGACAAATCACGCTTAAAGGATGCTGATGTCGTCCTGATACGCTCGAAAACAAAAGCCACAAAGGAGTATATAGACGAAGCCGCGAACCTGAAGCTTATCATCCGAGGTGGTGTCGGTATGGACAATATCGACCGGGAATACTGCAAAGAGAAAGGCATCATAGCAGTGAATACTCCTAAATCATCAGCAATAGCTGTCGCGGAGCTTGCATTTGCATTGATGATTTCCGTTCCATGCCATATTCCTTTCTACGACAGCACAATGAAGAAAGGTGAGTGGCAGAAGAGCGTCAAGCGTACAGAGCTATATGGTAAGACGCTTTGTCTTCTGGGCATGGGCAATATAGCCAGAAAGGTGGCTGAGAGAGCTGCCGCATTCGGTATGAAGGTTGTCAGCTATGACAAATATGTAGAGAAGTCAGAACTTGCAGAGATGATGAGTCTGGAAGATGCCGTGAAGAATGCGGATTATATCTCAATGCATCTTCCTTTCACTCCGGAAACAGACAAGATGGTGAATAAGGAGCTCATCGGGAAAATGACACATCACCCAGTGATAATCAACACGGGACGCGGCAAATGCGTAAATGAGACTGATGTCGCAGAAGCGCTCAGATCCGGCGCGATAAGCTGGTATTGCACAGATGTCTATTCATCAGAGCCCCCGGCTGAGGACAATCCGCTTCTTGGCTGTGAGAATGTTACTTTCACTCCTCATGTTGGCGCGAATACGAATGAGAATCTCCTTCGCATAGGAGAGGAAGTGCTTGAGACAATCGGGAGCCTTGTAAAGGAGGGAAGATTATGAGAAAGATGAATTTCGCTGCTGGTCCATCGGTTATGCCGCTTGATGTTCTGGAGGAGCTTCAGAAAAATCTTGTGGATTATAAAGGGAAGGGCCTTTCGATGATTGAAGCATCGCATAGAGGCGGGATGTTCGAGGAGATGTATGATGAATGCCTTGCCGACTTCCGTGAGCTTCTCTCCATTCCTGATGATTATGATGTATATTTCCTCGGTGGTGGAGCAACGCTGCAGTTCACGATGATTCCGATGAACTTCCTGCTTAAAGGTACGCATGCCGATTATCTCAAGACTGGCTCATGGGCAAACAAGGCCGCAGATGATGCTGAGAAGCTTGGGGATGTGAATACACTGTTTGACGGTAAGGATAGTGGATATACGACACTGCCTGAACCTGAGAGCGTGAAGCCATCAGAAGGTGCGTCCTATCTATATCTATGCTCGAATGAGACAATAGGAGGAATCGAGTGGCAGTCATTCCCTGATACCGGAGATGTGCCTCTTATCGCGGATATGTCCTCTGATTTCCTTTCCCGCCCTGTCGATGTGAAGAATTTCGCTATGATTTACGGCGGCGTGCAGAAGAATCTCGGGCCTGCGGGAGCTGTATTCATCATCATGCGTCATGATATGCTCGACAAGCGCAATTCAAATCTTACCGCATATATGGATTACGCTAAGCATGCGAAGAATAAGGGACTATATAATACTCCTCCTGTTTTCTCTATCTGGGCTGTTTCTCTTGTCCTGAAATGGATAAAGGCCAACGGTGGTGCTGAGGGAATGCTTAAGAATGCCATCGAGAAATCTGGATACATCTATGATGTCATTGACTCTTCTGATTTCTATCGCTCACCTGTTGACAAGCGGTATCGCTCACGGATGAATGTCGTTTTCCGCTGCCCTAGTGAGGAGCTTGAGGCTAAATTCGTGGATGAGGCGAAGAAAGAAGGCATGCTTGGTCTTAAGGGACATCGATCTGTGGGAGGTTTAAGGGCAAGCCTTTACAATGCGCTTCCTATGGAAGATGCAGCTTCTCTCGCCGCGTTTATGAAAGAGTTTGAGAGGAGAAATGGCTAAACGGCTTGATGAAACAAATAAATCCATCATAAAGGCGCTCGGTGATGGGCGCCGTCCTTTCTCCGCAGTCGCGGATGAACTTGGGATAACTGAGAATACTGTGCGTTCACGTGTCAACAGAATGGTTGATGAAGGCATTCTGAATATATCGAGTCTAGTCAATCCGGAGATGATTCCTGGACTTCAGGTCGTGATGATGGGCGTGAAGCTTAAAACGCTTGATCTGGAGAGAAAGGCCAAGGAGTTCTGCGCGCTCAAAGGAGTGTTTTCTGCTGCTGTTGTTACAGGACGTTATGATCTCATCGTTCAGCTTGTGATTTCAGAGAGTGATGGACTTTCGCTTCTGGACTTCTTCAAGCATGAGCTTGTAAAAGTCTCAGAGATTCTCGAGGTGGAGACATTCGTCGTTTATCAATCGCATGATCTATGGGTACCTTATTGTATCTGAGTCCTCCTCTTGGAGGGCTTTTTACTGAGAATATTCGCTTTGGATATGATATAATCCTCACAAAGGAGGAATGATGATAAAGACAGAATACATGGGACTTGAACTCAAGTCACCTGTGATTATAGCGTCTAGCCCGCTTACACAGAATATTGTGTCACTGAAGAAATGCCAGGAAGCTGGCTGCGGAGCTGTTGTCCTCAAATCGATTTTCGAAGAGCAGATTGAAGCTGATGTGCAGAAGGTGATGTCTGATAACGCGGAGTATCTGCAGCATTCATCAGCAGATGACTTTTACGCATCCACATCCCGTGATTATTATATCGACAGATATATGAAGCTTCTGACAGAGGCCAAGAAGGAGCTCGATATACCTATTATCGCGTCGGTATGCGCAAAGAGCTATGACAGCTGGATAGATTACGCAGAGCGATTCGCTAAATGCGGTGCGGATGCTATTGAGCTCGATTATTATCCTATCTCATCCAATGCCGCGGTGAAAGGCGAGGATGTCGATAAAACGCTTCTCAGATTTGCCGAAAAAGCCAGGAATGCGATTGACGTTCCTCTCTCTCTGAAAATCGGATACAAATACTCTTCTCTTGCGAATATCATCTCGTCTCTCGATAAAATCGGCATAAATGGTCTTGTTCTTTTCAACCGCTTCTTCCGTCCTGATATAGATATCGATAAAATCGAGATGTCTTCAGCCAATCCTGCATCCTCTTCTGATGAATATGGAGAAGCGCTTCGCTGGATAGGTCTCATGAGCGGGGAAGTGAAGATGGACCTTGTCGGCAATACAGGTATCCATGATGGAAGTACAGTCGTGAAGATGATTCTTTCCGGAGCGCCGGCTGTTGAGATATGCACCGCTGTTATCAAGAAGGGATTCCCGGTGGTTGGCACAATCAACAGTTTTGTGGAAGATTGGATGAAGGCACATGGTTTCTCATCGATTTCCGATTTCAAGGGTATGCTTTCGCAGGAGCATATGAAAGATGGGTGGAAATGGGAGAGAACTCAGTTCCTGAAGACAATCAATTGAGGGGAGTATGGATTACAGCAAATACAGGGATATCGCACCTTATAGAGGCAGGGATTTCGATGCGGCCATCCGAAGGCTGATGGAGAAGAGGGAATACCTTGGGGCATTTGTATCTGTTCTTGTAGGTGGTAATGATTTTTCAACGATATATAACTATCTTGGCACCGTAGTCGAGAATATAAGCAAAGTGCATGATTATCCTGAGTTTCAGAAGAGGATAACAGCAGGCCTTCTTGTGCCGACTGTTGTTGAAAGAACAATGGATTCATTCACGGATTCTGGGGTTGATGGACTCGATCCGGAAAAAGGCTATCTCTTCATCTCCAATCATCGTGATATAATCCTTGATTGCGCTCTTCTTGACTATGCGCTTCTCAATCATGACAAGCCGCTTGTGGAGATGGCTTTTGGAGATAATCTCATAAAAAGCCAGTTTATCGAGGATCTATTCCGTGTCAATGGTGGAATCATAGTAAAAAGAGAGCTTGGTATGAAGGAGAAATATCTTTCATCGATCAAGCTTTCTGAATACTTTGTCGAGAATATCACAGAGAACAATGCCTATATCTGGGTGGCGCAGAAGGCAGGAAGGTCTAAAGATGGTATTGATACGACACAGCCTTCGGTAATCAAGATGCTCTATCTTTCACAGAAATCAAAGGGAATCTCGTTCTCTGAGCTTATAGATAGCCTTAATATCGTTCCTGTTGCAATCAGCTATGAATATGATCCGAATGATATCAATAAGGGAAGGGAAGAAGTTCTTCGAGAGCAGCATAATGGAGAGTATTCCAAGAAGAAGTACGAGGATCTCATTTCCATGGTGCGCGGCATGAAGGATAGGAAAGGCCGTGTGCATTTATCTATCGGTACGCCTCTGAAGGGTGATTTCAAATCAGCTGAGGATGTTGCTAGAGAGATTGACAGGCAGATTCACCTTGATTACAAGCTCTGGGATACAAATCTTTTCGCTTATGATTATCTTGAGAAGACTGATAGATTCTCATCTGAGCTGAAGGATTTTGACAGCCAGTCATTCCTGCAGCGGTTTGCTCATCTTTCACCGGATGTCAGGGATTTCGTGCTTAATAGCTATGCGAATCCTGTACGTTCCCATCTTAAGGAATCGGAATGAGGTTTCTCCTTATTCTTGTTCTTGTTTTCTTTTCATCATGTCATGCAGAGGAATTCTCAGTTTCCTCTGCTTCTTTGTCATATGATAGCGCTGCTGACGCCCTCACTCTTGAGACTGCAGTGTCACAGGAAGGGAATACTTATACATATAGACTCACTTCGCCTGATGGAGACCTTAGATGGGAAGGCGCGATGACAGGGGCGGGAGACGTCAGGTTTTCTGATAGTATCCTTATTACTCCAGGAGCAGCTTTCCCAGAAGGCTCCTATCATCTGATTCTCTACTCTGACAGCGGGTCAGAAGTGAGTCTTGATATCCCGTTTACCGTGTCCGGCCAACCATCTCCCTGAGATTCTTCTCTGAAAGCTTTATAAGAAAAGTCCTTCCATGTGGACAGCTTGGCTCCGGAAGCTGGAATACTTTCCTTAGAAGCTCCTCCGCGCTCCACCTGTCTATCTTATCACCGCTCTTTATCGCAGCACGGCATGCGATGACAGCAAATAATCTTGCTTCAAGATCCTTGTCATCGAGTCTTTCCGATGTGATGAAATCCACAATCTCTGTTTCGATGCTGCGGCATGAAGCTGGAAGCGCGTTGATTTCCCATTTTCCATCTTCCGTTCTGGAAAGCATGATTCCAAGTTTCGTATATACTTCGGCGTGCTTTTCCAAAAATGCATCCAGATTGCTGTCAGCTTCGATGGTGATAGGCACAAGAAGATTCTGCACAGTCGTCTGAGAGAGAAGCTCATCGTAGAGAATGCGTTCATGAGCCGCATGCTGATCCACTATATACAGCTCATCGTTTTTCTGGCATATAAGGAAAAGATTGAAAGCCTGCCCGATATAGATGATTTCCTCGTCATTATTCTCAACTGGCTGAGCTGGCTTATTGTCGACCTTATAAACACTTTTCTCATGCTTTTCCTTCAGAGCCTTTGCCTTTTCAAGCCAGAGATTATCTTTCTTGGGAAAAATTGAAACCTGCTCTTTTATCTCCTGCTCTGCACGTGTTGCAGAGGTAGGGTAGGATGATACAGGATGATACAGCGGTGTTTCTCCTTTTTCCCTTTCCCCGAGATAGAATTCTGGCTGGAATGGCATGATCTCGGGAATCTTTCTTTTTATTCCATTCTGGAGCATCACTGTTATCGCGTGATGTATCTCACCCCGGTTCCGTAGCTTCACTTCGCGCTTTGCGGGATGAATATTGAAATCTGTCAGTTCAGGCGCATCCTCAATGAATACAGATGCATATGGGAATGAGCCACCGGGGAGAAGCTCGCCATAACCATAGCTGACAGCCTGCTGAAGTGAGAATTCATCTACAGGACGCTTGTTTACATATATCCGGATTTCCTTCCTGTCGGAGCGTTTTACTGATGAGTTGCCTGCAATGATATCTATGGAGAAATCTTCACCGTCAAAATGCAATGATTCCACATCAGAATCTGCGATTCCTTCAGTCCTATACAAGAACATGACACGCTCTTTCAGAGATGAGCATCTGGGCCAATCAAGGCGTATCGCTCCATCTACTATAAGAGTGAATCTCACAGCAGGGAAGGCTAGTGCTTTAGAAACCAGAAGTGATCTGCATGCCTGAGCTTCGGAAGAGGCCCTCTTAAGGAATGCTCTTCTTGCCGGTATATCATAGAAGAGCTGCTCTGATGTGATGATTGTTCCTTTATCAATCGAGGAGCTTTTTATTTCCTCGCGTCTTCCATTGTCGATGACAAGGACAGAAGATTCTCCAGTCTCCTGAGACTTTGTGTTGACTGTAAGTTTTGAAACAGCACCGATTGAATAAAGGGCTTCTCCACGGAAGCCCAAGGTGCTTATCGCATACAGATCATCGGGATTATGAATCTTTGATGTCGCATGTCTCGTGCCAAGGAGTTTCAGATCCTCTCTGGATATCCCTGAGCCGTTATCAGCGACGGATAGCTTATCGATACCTCCACCATCAATGGAGACTGTGATTTCATCTGCTCCAGCATCCAGCGCGTTATCAAGAAGCTCTCTTAGAACCGACTGCGGTCTCTCGATAACCTCTCCCGCAGCAATGCGCGAGGAGAGGAGAGGATCGAGAAGATTGATCTTTCCCATCAGAAGGAAATCCTTGATTTGATAGTAAGCGCGACTGTGCTATCAGCAGACATCTTCGTGATGTTGATATATTCATCAGGATCTGTTGCGTCAGGGACAAATCTTGTCGCAAGCTCAGCTGTAAAGCCAGCATGGCCGAATGAGAAGTCCGCGCCGATTCTGAAGATCGTGTCGTTCTTCATATATCCAAGGAAGTCTGTCTTCTCGAAGAGTGATGGCACGAAGTTCTCCTTCGCAAAAGATGCGTAGAGCGTAGTCGTGTCTGAAATAGTGCCACTTACCGCAACTGAGAGAAAATCCTCCGGTGCTTTATCTGCAAAAGCCATGACATCAGCTGCCGTATAAGCGAAGCTGAAGGTGAAGTTATCAAGCAGAATGTCAAACGATGCTTTTCCATAACCCTTGAGAGCAAGATCTACTGACTGAGGATTAACAAGTTCATTAAATGTTCCTGCTGTATCATGTCTCATGAGAGTGAACTCATTGAACATGTCCGGTGCAAGACGACCGCTTCTCACTCCACCTTCAAGATTCAGAGCGAAGACATCGAAATCCAGAGTAAACGCGGCTCCTGCCATCCAGTCTTCCATTCTATTGTTCTCGAAATCGTAGATGATATTAGCGCTATTCATCTCGCCGTCCTTATAAACAGTGGAGATCTTTCCAAGCGCGTAGATTGAGAACATTACGCTCTTATCTGCAAACGGGAAGTCCATTCTTATCTCAGGATAGAAGAGAAGCGCGTAATTCTTGAGATCCTTAATGAGCATTTCGCCTGGTACGTTGAAGCGGAGTGCGAAGCCATTGCTGTCTGATGGGTAGAACGCAAGTGAGCCTTCCACGATATGCGGAGCTTCAGCATTGTCTACATAGACTCCAAGCGAGAGGTTCGGGAAATTGAAGCCAGCACGGAGTGAGAGACTATTCTCTGAGCCGAAATCAGTGAAGAGCGTACCATTCTTTATGTAATCCCTATCGGCAAGGAGGTAGAGAAGGGTATCTTCTGCATCTCCGAGCTTGATTCTGTCAATCAGCGCAAATGTATCTGTAACGATTCTGTAGATCTTCTGGTTGTCATTAGCTGTTCCCGTAAGACCGAAATTCCAGATGCTATGACCATTGAAGCCGGCAAGTACGAATGTGCCATCCAAGTATTCCATCTCAAGAGGAGCACGCAGCGCGAGCATATAATCCTCATTGCCGAATACAACATGCGGTGTGATGAGCATAGTGGTCTTGTCGTTTCCAAAATCATATCTGAAACCGAGCTCAAGGCTTCCTCTTACAGGGAAGTCTGAGTCGTAATATGTCTTCTCCTTATCTCTTCCAAGGGCTGAAATTGAGCCTGTGAATGTGAGTGAGAATCTATCCTCACTGTTGTAGCCAAGAAGCATTCTCGATTCCATAGGTCCCAGATCAGCGCCAACGCCAGCATAGTACTGATAAGCATTCTTGAAGTCACTGAATGTTGTCCTGAAACCGCCAAGTACCTTAAGACCATAAAGCTGAGCATATGCATTGACTTCAGCATAGCTGTTCTTGCCGCTTATCGCCTTCTTGTCGAGATCAATATCAAGCCATCCATGGCCTTCGATACCAAAGTAGCCGCAGCTATAACCGGCTTTGGCGATAACAGAGATATAATCGCCTCTTTCAGGTGTGAACAGCGTGTTGCCGATCATTCCATAATGCATTCCATCTGTAGAGTATGCACTACCGATTTCTCCGTAGAATCCACCCACGCTTACTGGGAGAAGCGCTGTGATGAGCATTCCATCCTGCGGGAATGGCTTAAACGTGAAATCAGCTGATTCAAATGATACAGCTGCTGTAGCCTTGAGACCGAAATCCACGCTTTCTGAATAGATGAAAGGCACATAAAGCCCGACAGCAGGGTAGAGCATAGTGTCTTTTATAGTGTCCGGTGTGATTTCAGTTGTGAGACCGATGGTCAGGGAGATTGGATAAGCATCTCCAACACTGAAGCTGATTTCCGCACCACCGGCACCTACTGGCTGTCCGTTTTTCTCTCTCGAGCTGAATGAAAGATCGTCGAACCAGACACGATGGCTGTAATACTCTGTATCGAGTGTGTGGTTGAATGAAAGCGCACTGTACATGCCATCCCATTCATGTCTCTTGTCAGTCGTGAGGCCTGCCATGTCTCCGGCAAGAAGCGTGTATCTGTCAGCTCTTACAGACAGGATATCATTCTCGTAGGATATCTCACTGATAAGCGATGCGCCGAAACCAATCCAGTCTGAGATGCTGTATGTGTCATAGTTCTTTACAGTTTCATAAATCTCATAAGGATCTATGTTCAGCCCAAGTGTGAATGCGCCGACATAGAAATATGGCTGGACAGAAGCCGTGATTGCTTTATTACCTTCTATATCCGCATAAGCTCTTCCATAAATCCTTAAATCAAATGGCATTGCTTTTTCTGCTGTACCGGAAACTTCCTGAGAGGGTGATTCAGGAATTTCCTCGCTCGTGCTTTCAATGCCTGGTTCTGCTTCAGCTTCTGCAGCAGTAGTCTGGACTGGTTCCTCAATGGTAATCTTCCTTGACACAGTCGGCTTTGCCGGGACAGCTGGCTCTTCGATTTCAGCAGTTTCCTCGATTGCGATTATAGGATCGAATACAACAGGAGCAGAAGGAGTTGATACCTCTTCCTCCTCACCGATAACTATAGAAGGCTCAAGAACTATAGGAGCATAAGGCGTTGTCTGTCTTTCAGGAATGACTTCCTCTTCAGCCTCAGGTTCAGCAATGACAACAGGCTCCTCGATTACAGGCTCTTCTGGAATCACTTCAACGACTGGTTCCTCAAAAACAGGTTCAGCAGGTTCATCAAAGATAACCTTGTCCCCTGTTGATGAATTTGCGTAATATTCAGCCGCACTGGCCTCGGAAACGATTCTCGGCCATGCGAGAAGATCGAGTGTCGACATTGATGGCACGTTTTCTCTGATATTTCTCAGTCCATCAAGGACGGTGACATCATTGTCAGAGAAGTTCATGAAAAGCTCTGCTGTATCGGTTGATGTGAATACGTACTCGCCTCTGCCTGGAAGCTCAGCGGCTATTGATGGCGTGTATACTGTAAGCGATATATCGCTTGTGAGCGTCAGGCTCATGTCACCATAGACAAGGTAAAGTGAAGGAGAAGCATCCTCATACCCCGTGATGGCGAGAAGGGAATCATCTTTTAGGTAGATATCCCCGAAAAGCGATGTGAAGCGTTTTCCGTCGCCATCCGTCTGGATAACCATTCCATTCTTTCCGACTGGCTCAAACGCATCGAGCGCGGAGCCGTCAGGGGCATAGAGCTTCACTCCATCGATATCGCCTTCGCTGATAGTAAGCATGTCAGATGAAGCTGAAATGGCCATTACTGAAAGCATGATCAAAATCACAGATAGGATCTTCTTCATAAATATCACCCTCTGAGGCATAATCTGCCTCTTAGGTGAAGTTTAACACAGGAGTGCTATTGAAAGCCACATATTTTGCGCCATAGCTTGAGAGTTATCAAATGACAAAGTAAGTGCATCACCAAGAGGGTGTTACCTTCTATGGTTTCAGCTCTATTATGGTGTTACCCTGTATGGGCGCATATCACTTGTCATTTCACCTGGCTTGAGAGTTGCCTATATTCCTTCTTTTGTTTCTCCATTCCACCGTTCATCCATGACGGAATGAGAGAAATCATGGGCAGCATAAATGTGTTCTCTGGTAAGCTTGTCGATATGCGAAAGCTCCTGTATCACAGGTTTTAGTCTGGCTCTCACATTTGTCTGGTCATATGGACATACTGGTTTGACTACCGGCAGGTCATAGCACTCGGCAAGACGGCGTGTGATGTTTTCACGTGTCTCGATGAGTGGTCTTATGATATGCATTCTGCCATCAAAGAATTCCTGGACAGGCAGCATAGTTGCAAAGTCTGCCCTGAAGCAGAGATTCATAAGCGTCGTTTCCACTAAATCATCAAGGTGATGCCCCATCGCGATAAGCTTCGTACCTGTTTCCTCTGCCTTCTGAAAGAGTACACGTCTTCTGTTCCTCGCGCATAAGTAGCAATTGAAATCACCATTGAAGGAATCTGGGAATTGTTTTTCATCGATGATTGTAAAGTCAATCTCAAGCGCGTCAAAATACTCTTTAAGCTTCTCCCTGTATCCTTCAGGGATTGGATGCTCAATCCAGTTTATCATCAACGCTCTCAGCGTATATGAGACTGGAAGCCACTTCCTTCTTATCGAGAGCGCCAAGGCAAGGGCGAGGGAATCCTTTCCTCCGGAAGCTGCGATAAGGATATCATCGCCGCCTTGTATCATCCTGTATCTGTTTATGGCCTTTCCAGTTCCCTTTATGAAGCGCATGACCCATGGTGGAATGTCGCCATTGATTAAATCGATATATGGAAGCTTATCCACGGTCGGCCTCCATGAATGCCATCCTGGCATCTTCTGTGTCAACATACTGAGGAAGGTAGAGCGCTGTTTTCCTGAGATTTCTGGAAAAGAGATTGCTTGCCTGCGAGAAGATTATCTCATCCGGCTGTGTTTCACTTACTAAGCCATCTTCTGATTTTATGCGGATCTTCGTCTCGAAGCTTATCGGTTCAGGTATATCAATGATTACTTCAAATGGTCTAAGAGCTGTATACTTTCTTTTGAGCATGTCATATATCTCATTTTCCACAACAGCTCTCATCTTAATCGGAAGTGCTTTTCTCTCTATATTCCCATTCTCATCAAAATTCCTCATGGCTTTTCTTTCGAAGAGCCTTCCATGTTCAGCTTCATCGATGAGCGAGAAGGGCTTGAATGAGGGATAGCGCTCCGTTATCCGGCGGAATTCATCATCATCCTTCAGATAGAGAGCATCGAATGTGATTATATTCTCATCAATGGCTGAGATAATGGCTTTCTTGATCATGCATGTCGCGCTTCTCACGCCTTTATGCCAATAAAGAGAGCGGTACATCATGTACTTTGAGAAAAGAACCTGCTCCACCAGTGATAGCGCTTCCTCGTTAAGGACAAGTGAAGAATCCGCATAGGAAAGGGAAGAAATGATGAAATCCGTGTCCTGCTTTCCATAAGGTACTCCTGCGAAGAAAGCATCGCGGGAAAGGTAATCAAGCTTGTCAGGGTCAAGTGTCCCAGATAGTACATGCCGATAGAATAGTATCTCAGCATCGCTGGAAGGTATTGATGTGTTGATTATCGCGCCTGTTATCTGCGGATCTGCTCCAGTAGCTATCACAGCATCCCTTAGCTTTCTGTCATCCGCTATGAGCTCTGATGCTATTTCCTCATGTGTTTTCGGTGATAGCTCTTTCAGTGAGTGAGCATAAGGAAAATGCCCTATATCGTGCAGAAGACATGCTGCGAGAAAGCTTTTCATTCCGCATTCAGAGAAAGGAAGCTCGTGGCCTTTCATAGCCGCTTCCGCAAGCATGCGTCTCCCAATATGATAAACGCCGATTGAATGGCTGAGCCGAGTATGCACCGCCCCTGGGTAAATCCTGTAAGCCGGCCCATTCTGCTTGATTCTCGAAAGCTTTTCCACAGCTGGTATCGATAGAAGAGCTCGCATCCCGCTTTCGATTGGGATGTTTCCCCATAAGGGATCCTTTATAGTATGTACAAAACCTGATGTGAGAATATTCTCTGCGTCTTTTCCTGTCACTCAGATAGAGTAGCACGAGAAGCGTTTTCAGTCTTCCCATAATATTGCTTTTGATTGACAATGATTGTATGGGAAAACACCTTTCGGTATTCATAGCTCTCTTGTTTCTTTCTCTTTCGCTCTTCTCATCTGTTCCTGTATCGGAAACGATAGGGCGTGTTGCCGTGGAGATAGATGATGGCTCAATCACAGCCATTGCTCTTGAGGCTGCCAGCAAGGAGTATACAGAGTCCTGGCTCGATGAATACGCCGCAGATAAGATATCCTTTGGGGAAGCTTATTCCCCGCTTCTTTCTTCTCTTCTCCCTCTTTCGGGGAATATCATTGCGGGCGAGGAGAAGAATAATGCCGTCACCATTATGGAAATGGAGGACGGCACCGTGCTTACTTTCATATTCAGGGGAGGGCGTATCGCCGCAATCAGCCAAGCCCCCTGATTGACTTGAACTCGTTGAGCAGCTTCGCAAAGTATGCTGTTGCTTCTCTTACCGGCTCAGGTGATTTCATGTCGACTCCTGCTTTCTTCAGTGCTCTGATGGGGTATTCCGAGCCTCCTGATGAGAGGAATGAGATATAATCCTTCCTTTCTTTCTCACCTCCATTGAGGACTTTCTCGGAAAGAGCGATTGATGCCGAGATTCCTGTAGCATATTTATAGCAATAGAATGCAGTATAGAAGTGAGGAATGCGTAGCCCTTCAAGGTCGCTTACATCCTCGAATATCATCATTGGACCGAAATAAGCCTCAAGAAGCCTGCGGTATTCACTTCTGAGCACGTCAAGTGTTACTGCCTCCCTCCTTTCAGCCTTCTCGTGGATGATGAGCTCAAACTCGGCGAACATCGTCTGTCTGAAGAGTGTTGCCACGATATCATCAAGACGCTTTCCGATTATATAGGCTTTTTCGTCATTGCTTTCAGATTTCCTGAGAAGATAGTCAGCAAGAAGACATTCGTTGAATGTCGAGGCAGTTTCAGCCTCGAAGATCGAGTAATTATAGCACATGTATGGGTTATTCCGTACTGAATACCATGTGTGCATGGAATGTCCGCCTTCGTGGATGAGCGTGAACACGGAGTCAAGGACATCCTCCTCGTAGTTCGTGAGAATATATGGATTTCCCGTGTATCCTCCGGCACTGAAGGCTCCGCTTCTCTTGCCTTTGTTCTCATATCTGTCAACCCATCTCTCGGAAGTAAGGCCACTGACAAGCGTGCTCCTGTATTCTTCTCCAAGCGGTTTGATGGCTTCACTGATTATATCCACGGCTTCTTCGTATGTGTGATGTGATGATAATCCTTCGACCATTGGCATATAACAATCCCAATGATGCAGCTTCTCTTTCTTCAGTACTTCAGCCTTCACCTTGTAGTATTCATGGAGAACGGGGAAAGCCTCATGAACTGAGTTTATCAGCTGACGATAGACGGATGTGGGGATGTTGTCTGGGAAGAGTGCAGCCTCCAATGATGATTTGAAGCCTCTTGCCTTTGCCTGGAATATATCCTCGTTTACACTTGAAGAGTATAAGTCAGCGATAGTGTGTTTGTGTTCATCGTAGGCTTTGTAATACTGGCGATAAGCTTTTTCCCTTATTCCTACATCGTTATTCCTGATGAATATAGGATATGTTCCATGCGTGAGCTTCTCACCGTCAATCATGCCGAAATCGAGGTCTGAGTTGTTGAGATCCATGAATGCTTTCTGCATTGAGCCTGATACAGGCGAATAGAGACTCAGTATCCTCTCTTCCTTCTCTGAAAGCACATGATCTTTTTCCCTCATTGTCTTTTTAAGCCAGATTCGGAATTCGGCGAATCTCTTTTCCTTCATCCATGTGGAAATCATGGCCTCGTCTATTGATAGCAGTTCAGGGGTGAAGTATGAGAATTCCTCAGTAAAAGCCGCAGCTTCTGCCTGATATATCCCCGCACGTTTCATGTTGCTGCTATCTGTGCCGTCTGTCTCATACATCAGGAACGCCCAGTTGCCAAGTCTCTCAGCTTCTAGTGAAACATCCCTGTAGTAGCATAATGCCTGATAAAGGCTATCGGAGCTTTCTGCAAGCTTTCCCTTGAAATCTCCGGCTTTGGAGAAAGCCTTTGAAAGCTTCCTCATATCCTTGTCCCACGCGTCTCCAGAAGGAGAGAGCGCTGACAGATCCCATGTATTCTCGGTTTTCTGCTCGTTTCTTTCCATTGTTGCTATACCTCACTATCAATCAAAAGCCTTAGTCTTCGTGCGGCTTTTCCTCTATGCGAATAGAGATTCTTGCTGTCTCCATCGAGCTCTGCGGCGATGACACCACCAGCTTCCTTTACTTTGAAGATCGGGTCGTATCCGAATCCATTCGTGCCTGAAGGCGTAAGTGCAATAGTGCCTTCACATGTTTCTTGTATCATATAGCGCCTGAAAGGGGAGAGTATGAGTGTAAGGGATGTGACAAAGCATGCTTCTCTGTCATCAATACCTTCTATGTTTTTCAGAAGAAGCATGTATTTTTCCCTGTCGGAAAGCTTTCTTCCTGCTTCTTCCTCGCCGTAGCGCGCAGTATGTACTCCGGGCTTCCATCCAAGTGCCTTCACGCATAGGCCTGAATCATCAGCAAGAACAGGCTCATGCACGATATTCCATAAAGCCTCTGCTTTTATAAGGGAATTCGAAGCGAAATCATCGCCATTCTCCTCGGGATTGAATTCTATGCCAGCCTCCTTGGGAAGTATCAGATCATAACCTCCAAGGAGCTTCTCCATCTCTGCTTTCTTATGCTCATTACCTGATGCGAACCAGATTCTCATAGGATGAATATAATCTCATTCAGAGTGCAATCGCAATATACATAAAGAAAGACTACTTCCCTTCATGCGTGTCCTCTTTGTTTTCCATTACATTCTTAAGCATTGTTTTCACCTTTTTTATATCTGCGGAGACCATCGGTCGTGAGACACCGAGTATTTCCGATATCGTCGTGTGATGAAGGCCTGAGTGAGCATGCTGCAAGTCTGAGAGGCGTTTGTCGTAGATTTTCCGCATCCGTCTATATCGCGTATATAACGCTTCACGCTGTTCCGGGTCGCTTTCGTTTGATGTGGCTATGCCTAGTTTTGATAGGATTGTCCAATGCCTGCCTGAGAGTTCCTGAAGTGCTTTGATTTCATTCCCGTTCTCATTCATCATCGCTTCATGCCTGAGTGAATAGAAGCGAGAGGCAGTATGGTAGTCTATCCGGAGCAATCTTGATATCCCTGCAATGAATCCAGGTGTTTCTGTTTCAGGAAGGGCAAGAAGGAACTCGATGAACTGGCGTCGTCGCACTGGCCGTTCAAGGAGCATTGATAGTTTTCTTTCGCTTTCGGAAAGCGACACGATTTTCTTGCCTTTTCTTCTTATGATGAAATCAGAGATTGAGCCTAAATCCATCTTCTCTACAGCTTCAGTGCTTTCGGGCGATGAATATGGAATCAGATTCTCGCTGAGCTGTTTTTCATGAATTGTCATATCAGAGAAGATAAGAGCCCTTTCTGTTGCCTTTCTGCGGCTCTGATTCCTCATGTATCTCATGCAGCGATAGCGGCATGTCTGCTGCAGGTACCGGTTGAATGTCAGACTCGATATCCTGAATGACGCAATTATTTCATCTGCATCCTTCTGTATTTCGAGAAAGAATCCGCCCGCATCTTCTTCGGAAATGTAAAGATAGCGCTGCGGTATCAGATAAAGAAGAATCATTGTCCTCTCTTTTATGCTGTTCTCCAATTTCAGCTTCTCATCTTCGTTTTCCAAGGTATTGTATTTTATTACAAGATTTGTGAACTTCCTGTCCTCTTCCTCAGAAAAATAACTTAGTGTTTTCATATATTTACCTCCTCTTCACCTATAGCATTAATCATGCCAAGGCAGGTTAGAGGAGGTTTGTTTATGTAATATATTATATAATAAGGAAATAAATTAAATTAATTTTTAAACACCTGTCTCAAATCTGAGATTGCGGATTCAAGCTTTGTAAGAATCAGGTGTTTAGCTTCCGTAATATTGATAGCTTTGACTGTCGCACCTGCGGCACATTTATGACCACCTCCACCTAGTGATGAAGCGATGGCTCCGACATCAAGTCCTGACCTGTTCTTCGCTCTGAATCCGATTTCAATCGCATCGCCTTTGTCTTTGAAGAAAACAACAGCTATGACATTTTCTGCTGTCAGCAGTGAAGCATACACGCCGTCGCTCAGCTTCTGATTCATCGCATCTGAGCTCTGGTAAGCGAAAAGTACAAGGCCATCAAGCATCTCTTCCGCATGCTCTATGATGGAAGCTATCATTTTCAGATCCTCAAGCTTCATTCCATCGTGCATCTCGTCATAGATGTCATATGGAGATATCCCAAGATCAGTGAATGAAGCAACGCGCCTGAGAGAATCAGGAGCCTGTTTCTCGGAAAGAAAATGATAGAATCCTGTATCGGTAGCGAATCCCCTGTAGAGATAATCAGCCATCTTCTTTGTCAGAGGAACACCAAGACTTTCTCTGACTTTATCAACAAGAAGGGTCGTGGAAGGGGAGTCTGGCACAATATAACTCATTCCTTCATCTGTGAAGGGAATACCTGAAGAGTGATGGTCAATGACTATTCTCTTTGCATTGATAAGTTTCTCAAAAGGTTTCCCAGGTCTGTCAGGGGTAGAGCAATCAAGGATTATCACCAATAGGGAATCATCGATGAATGACTCCTCGATTTCGTCATTGAAAAGACTTTCATATGCTTTGATGTCGCTTCTGTCGAATTTTCCTTCGTTTAAAAGTGCTGATTCAATACCAAAATACGAAAGCACCTCCCTCATGGCGAGGGAGGAATAAATTGCATCCCCATCGGGATTCCTGTGAGCTATAATCGCGGCTTTTCGTGCCCCTTTTATTGCATTCAGTAGTCTTTCGTCACACTGCGGAAATAAGTTTTCCATCTGCTGAGATAATCCTTGGCTCTGTCTTGTTTATGACACAATCCTTATCGATAATGACTTCCTTTGCAGTATGCATTGAAGGCAGTTCATAACTGATACCTAACATGAGATTCTCGACAATCGATCTTAATCCACGTGCTCCAGTCTTCTGCTCGAATGACTGTGTTGCAATCGCGTCAATTGCGTCATCCGTAAATGTCAGCTTGATACCATCAAGCATGAATGATGTCTCATACTGTCTGAGTATAGAATTCTTAGGCTCCGTGATGATTCTCTTAAGATCATCTTTTGTGAGATTGTTCAGCGTCACGTGTACAGGAAGACGACCGATGAACTCCGGTATAAGACCGAATTTGATGAGATCATCGGGATGAAGCTCTTTATACAGTGATTCCAGGTCTTTTTCCTCGCTGGATATGATGGTTGCGCCGAATCCCATTGATGAGACAGCGACACGTTTCTCGATGATTTTGTCGAGTCCTACGAATGCACCGCCGCATATGAAGAGGATGTTCGATGTGTCAATCTTGAGCATCTCCTGATTCGGATGCTTCCTTCCGCCCTGCGGTGGCACGGACGCTACAGTTCCCTCGATAATCTTAAGAAGCGCCTGCTGAACACCTTCACCGGAAACGTCTCTTGTGATTGATACGTTCTCACCCTTCTTCGATATCTTATCGATCTCATCGACGAATATGATACCATGTTCAGCCCTTGAGATATCATAGTCAGCAGCTTCAATCAGCTTGAGAAGAATATTCTCAACATCCTCACCAACGTATCCAGCTTCAGTCAATGTTGTTGCGTCCGCGATTGCGAATGGTACATCAAGCTTCTTTGCAAGTGTTCTCGCAAGAAGTGTTTTACCAGTACCTGTCGGTCCGATCATAAGGATGTTTGACTTGTCAATCTCAACTCCAGATTCCTCAATCTGAGCTCTGTATTTGATTCTCTTGTAATGGTTGTATACGGCAACGGAGAGCACGCGTTTTGCAGCGTCCTGTCCTATGACATACTCATCAAGATATGCCTTGAGCTCAGCTGGAGTAGGGATTTCCTTCAGCTCTTCAGACGTGTGCGAGGCATCGGAATTTCCTTTTTTCAGGATATCGCCGCATGTGCGTACGCAATCCTCGCATATCGCGACTCCTGGACCTGATACGTATCGTACAGTGCCGTCAAAAGGACGGCCACAGAAAGAGCAGTATTTAGCGCTTCTCGCCATTTCGTATCACCACCTTGTCAACGATGCCATACTCAAGAGCCGCAGAAGCATCCATGTAGCAATCACGGAGAATGTCATTCCTGACCTCATCTTCACTCTTTCCCGTATGGAAGGAGAGAAGCCTTGTCGTGACATCATAGATTCTCTGGAGCTCTCTGGAAGTTATGACGATATCTGAAGCCTGTCCTTCAGCGCCGCCTGAAGGCTGATGAATCATCACCCTTGCGTTTGGAAGGATCTGTCTCTTTCCTTTTTCACCAGCTGCAAGAAGGATAGCCGCCATAGAACATGCCTGTCCCATGCATATTGTCTGCACAGGACATTGCACATATTGCATTGTGTCATAGATGGCGAGGCCTGCGGTAACGCTTCCGCCTGGGCTATTGATATACAGACTGATTTCCTTGTTAGGGTTCTCGCTTTCAAGGAAAATAAGCTGTGCCACTGCAAGGTCTGCAGCGGCATCCGTGATTTCACCGTCTATGAATATGATTCTATCCTTGAGCAGACGTGAAAAGATATCATACTGTCTTTCACCTGTTCCCGACTGTTCTACGACATAGGGAACAAGTGTGTTCATTCTTTCGTTCAACTTCAATCCTTTTCCGGCTTTGGCTCGGTATACTCTTTGTAGCTTACCTTGCTTTCACTCTTGAAAGTATTATTCTCGAGAAGGAATGGAATCACTTTCTCGAACTGCATGTTGTCCTTGATGATTTCCTTATAGCTTTCTTTCTCGGACTCGGGAACATTCTTGAGCTGCTTCTCGCACTCAGCGTTGAGATCTTCCTCGCTGATCTCGAAGTTCTCCTTGTCTCTGATTGCATCAAGAACGAGCTGTGATCTCAGCATAGCAGTCACTTCATCCTTCCATCCATTCTGGAATGATTCCTTTGTCTCTCCCTGCATCTCAAGGAATTTCAGAAGCTGATCTTCTGAGATAGAGGATGAGCGGATAAGGTTTCTCCAGCGGCTGTCGAGCTCAGCCTGGATCATCGACTGAGGAATCGTGAAAGATGTCTTCTCCGCAATTGCTTTGACGACAGCATCTTCCTTCTCGGTCTTCATAGCGTCTTCCGCTTTCTTCTCGAGATCCTTTCTGATTCCATCCCTCATATCCTTGACAGTCTTATACTCGTCCTTGATATCCTGCGCAAACTCATCGTCGACTTCAGGAAGCTCTCTCTCTTTGAGCTCTGTAAGCTTGATTGAAAGCTTGACTGTCTTTCCAGCGTATCCAGGAATGTTGTCTTCTTCTGTATAGCTCTTCTCTACAGTCTTCTCCTCATCCTTCTTCATGCCGATTACATCGTTATCGAGCTTATAGAAGTTGTAGCCAGTGCCGATTGTGAATGTGAAATCATTGCGCTTCGTGCTTTCAATCTCGTTTCCATTCTCATCAATCTCGACATAGTTGATTGTAGCGATGTTGCCGTTCTCCGCTTTTCCGCTCTTGTTCTTGATGATAGCATTCTGGTTGCGGAGATTCTCGACATCGGAATCGATATCCTTTTCCGTGACTTCAATCTCAGGAACATTGATTTCAAGCCCTGTGTACTGAGGAAGCTCAAAAACAGGCTTTACGTCATAAACAACTGTGAATGTGATATCAGAATCCTTCTTGAATGGAAGGAGTTTATCTTCATCCTGAAGCACAGGTGTGGAGAAGGGGAGAGGCTTGTCTTTTACGTCAAGCTCCTTTATTGCATCCTGAAGAGCGCTCTCCATAGCATCGAATGTGCTTTCCTCTCTTATGGAGTCGCCGAATTTTCTCTCAATGACAGAAGCCGGTACATGTCCCTTTCTGAAACCTGGGAGAGCGAGATCCTTTGAATATTTCTGGATTCTCTTTGTGTATGCATCCTCGATAGAAGCTGCATCGATTGTCAGCGTAAGCGCTGCCTGTGAGTTCTCAAGCTCCTTAACGCTCTTCTCTGTAATCATATAATCCGTCCTTATATAACGATAAATCTTATGCAATATCTGCAACTAGAGTAATATACACATTCCTACGCTGAAAGTCACTACCCGTCAGAACGGCAGTAATCAGTGAAGGAAAAGGGGGCCTCAAGCCCCCTATAATCAGAAATCCATCGACATGTCACCGAACAAATCTTCTTCGGCTGCCGCTTCCTCTCCGCCGGATGTGTCCGTAGCTGATACGCCGGGAATCTCCACGACTTCAGGAATGAATTCCTTTATGCAGTCTTCGACAGGCAATCCCGCGATGAGACCTGGGAGAGATATGATTGACTGGTCAGCCGGAAGCCTGAACTCAACTGGATCAAGCTCTATGAGGTTGAAGTTGTCATCTTCCGTAGTCACAGTAATCGTATGTGTCCTTCCTCTGAGCGGAATGCCACGACGCACGCGTGGGTTGTATTCAGAAGCCGCGAGATCATCAACCTGAGCTTCTGCCCAATCCGCATATCTATATGAGACACCATTGATCTCTGTCGACCAGTTATCAACATAGAGCGTGCGCTGCTTTCCATAGAAATAGAGGAAGATGGCAAGCGCGATGATAATCAGGATGCACCCAAGCCTGACGAAAAATCTTATGTCGAAGATTTCCTTTGCTGATTTTCCTTTGATCATGCCTTTGCCTCCTGAGCATTTGCAAGTACTTTCGCGGATTCTGCTTTTTCTCTTCTTGTCCTGATTTCATAGAGAACAAGTGAGAGCGTGATGACTCCATAGGATACGAATACCCTGAAGAATTCTCCGATCTGAGCCTGCCCGATAAGATTCTTTCCTGCCTGCGGCGTGAGGATGAACATCAGGTGGAAAAGCACGATTCCAAGGAATACGTTCTTGATTGAGGCTCTTGATACTGAAGCACCACCAACGAGCAGGGCCGCGATACTGAACATTCCAATCTGCGAATGGGAATTATATGTATTGAGCGTTCCCATGTTCGAAAGATAGATGATCATACCGTAAGCTGCGAATACAGTTGATATCACGATGGATAGGATTCTTGTCCTCTCAACCTTGATGCCAGCTTCTCTCGCGACTTCCATATCCTGTCCTACAGCTCTCATATCCTGTCCGAGCTTTGTCTTTCTGAACCAGATGATGACAACACAAAGAAGAGCGATAAGGATTATCGTAAGAAGAGGTATTCTCACCGGTCCGATATTGAACTGAAGGAAGTTATCGATGCTGCGTCTTACATTGATGAGGTCGATAGTATTCCTTACACCGTATCCACGCGGAAGTATTACCTGATCAGAGTGGAGTGGAATCACGGGTCCCATACCGTAAAGGACTACCAGCTGATATACACCATTCATGAAGAATGAAATCATGTAGCTTGTAATCATTTCCCTTCCTTTTGCCATGTTGAGCATCTTGCCGCAGAACCATCCAAGGATGATGGCAATCGGGGTTGCGATGATGGCTGCAAGAAGGAGTCCCGGAATCCCTACGATATTCCACGCAGTGATGAATACAATGCCGATCTGACCTGCCATCGCGCCAAGTGTCATACCGAAATTCAGTCCCATACCTGCCATGATAGGAATAAGCAGTGACAGAACAAGGAAGCTGTTCCTTACAAGACGCGTGATGATCTGATCGATGAGATACTCTGGAGAATATCCAGCAATCGGATAGCAAACGATGCAGAGCACTACGAAGATGATAGGAACAATATTGTTTGCGATGAAGTCTTTTGTATCGAATTTCCTGTTCATTTTCTTGTTCATCTTGAAGCCCCCGACTTTCTTGTCAGAGCGTAGAGGATCATACCGTTGGAGACGATGATTCTCAGAACCTCGGACATGTCAGTGTGAATCAGGGAGTTCATGACAGAAGGAGTCATGGATACGATTCCCTGATAGAGTATCGTTCCGATTACGACGTTTGTGATTGTTGCCTTGTTGACTGAAGCGCCACCGATAAGTATAGCGGATACAGCAGGCATAGCCATATACATCGGTCCCTGATACAGCTGGATAAAGCCATAACCCTGCTGATAGCAGAGAATTCCAAGTGCTCCAAGCCATGTTGACATGATTACAGAGAGTGTTCTCTGACGATCGATGCTGATACCTGATGCCCTTGCGAATACCGGATTTGAGCCAACAGCTGTCATTGCCGTACCGGTTTTTGTGTGGAGGAATGCCCAGATGATGAATGCGAAGAGCGCGAAGAACAGGATTTCTCCAAACGAGATTGATAACGAGCCGATACGAAGCGAGAGCGTGTCTCTGAGTACATGGTAATAGAAGCCCTCTGTCGAGATTGTCGTTCTCAGTCCTTCGCCTGTATAGCCCCAGACCATTGTCGGTGACTTGTAGGGGAGGATGAGCCACATTATCGACATGAATGCAACCGATGAGAATCCGACATATGTCGCAATCATCATCTCGCTTCCCTTGACTTTATTGAGGAGCTTTCCATATCCCCAGCCGAACACAAGCGCAAATGGTGTGGAGTATAGAATCGCAAGAAGGAATGAAAGAGGTCCCTGGATTCCTGTCTCGATAGCCAGCGTTGCGCCAAGAAGGCCTGAGATGATTCCAAGAGGAAGCCCGAAGTTCAGGCCACAGCCTGAGTGGATCATCGGAACCATCGCAAGAACCATGATAGCATTCTGTCCAAAGCGCCCAAGGGTATCTGTCAGAGAGGCTCCGACACTTATTCCTGCAAATGGCGCGATGATAAAGAGAAGAAGCAGGAAGCCCGTGATGATAAGCCTTGGAAGTCCGAATGCCTTAAGCGCCTCCTTGATGTCCCTAAGGACAGGAAGCACATATGCATTGAGAATATCTTTATTGTTTTCCATCATTTAGCCTCCTTCTTGGTTTTCCCGACCATGAGGATACCGAAATCCTCGCTTGGGGTAGAGGCGGGAAGAATGCCTGATACAGCGCCATCTGTGATGATGGCAATCCTGTCACAGCACTGCCTTAATTCTTCAAGCTCGGAGGAAATCATGACAATCGTCACTCCATACTTCCTGTTGTATTCGCGAAGCGCCTGAAGAACGAGTGCTTTTGCTCCGATATCGATGCCTCGCGTAGGCTCTGACACGAAAAGAAGCTTTGGCTCGAGAGCAAAAGACTTGGCAAGGCATATCTTCTGCTGATTGCCGCCAGAGAGCTCTTTTGCTTTCTGCTTCGATGATGTGCATTTGATCTGAAGCTGCTTGATGTATTTCTCAGTAACTTCCTTGATGGCTCCCTGATCACGCCAGTTTATAAGACCGCCAAGATACTTCTTGAGGAATTTGCCATGTATCTGCATTGCAGGGAAGGCGATATTCCACTCGAGAGACTCATCGAGAAGGAGCCCGACACCTCTTCTGTCCTCTGATACGAATGCCAGATCAGAATCAAGACATGCACGAGGATTGTTGAGAGGAATGCTGTTTCCTGAGAATGTTACAGTGCCTCCAGCAGGGTAGAGTCCCATGATTCCGTTAGGAATACCGAGCTTGCCCTGTCCCGCAAGGCCTCCGATACCAAGGAATTCTCCCTCATGGACTTCAAGATTGACATCCTTCACTGTCTCACCAGGCATATCGACCCAGAGATGCTTTACGGAAAGAACAACCTTGTCGGAAATCTTCCTGTCTTTCTCTACAGGATTGATGCTTGTCGCGACTTCACGTCCAACCATAAGTTTCGCCATTTCATTGATAGACGTTGAAGCTGCTTCAAGCTCGTTGATAATACGTCCATCACGCATGACGATGACTTTGTCACACACATCAAGGATTTCCTGCAGGCGGTGCGTAATGAAAATAACGGAGATTCCCTGCTTTGAGAGATTCTCTATTGCCTTCAGGAGCATTTCCGCTTCTTTCTCAGTGAGAACAGCAGTCGGCTCGTCGAGCACGAGAAGCCTGATTGCGCTCTTTGAGATTTCCCTCGAAATCTCAGTGAACTGCTTGTGACCAACCGGCATTTCCGAAACAAGCATGTCCGGATCGAGGCTTACACCAAGCTTCGTAATGGCCTCAATAGCTTCTTTCTGGAGTTTCTTTCTGTCTATCGTATTCGCTCTGTCACCGAAAACAAGTGACAGCACGCTCTTATTCTCTGGTTCGCGATTCAGAAGAATATTCTCTGCTGCTGTGAATCCAGGAAGCAGTGAGAATTCCTGATGGACCATTCCAATCCCGGCCTTGAGGGCATCGAGGGGGGATGTGAATTTTACTTCCTTACCGTCAATGAGGACCTGGCCCCCATAACCGCCAGTCTGCTGTATGACTTCCATGCCGAAGAGAATATTCATAAGCGTGCTCTTTCCTGCACCATTCTCTCCTACAAGGCCAAGTACCTCGCCTTGTCCTAGCGTGAAGCTGACGTCTTTCAGAACTGGGTTTCCATTGTATTCCTTGCTGACACTTTTCATTTCAAGCAAGGGTTTTGTCATTTCACTCATTCTATCCCTTTTACATGCAAAACAAAGGGGAGGTCAACCTCCCCCTTGTTGAATCGGAGCAGGGAAATCAGTTGAATTCCTTGCCTGTCATGCTGAAGCACCACTCTGGAACTTCGACATCTGTGTTGCCCATGTAGTATCCTGGGTTACCCATGATATAGGTATCCTGATATACGAGGACGAAGTTGTCATAAGTCTCTTTTGTGGAAGCTTCTACGTAGTTGGATCCATTCCAGTTTGCACCTGGTGTGTAATATGAGAATGCTCTTCTGATGTTCCTGATGGAGTGGATGTCATATTCCTCACCATTGAGAGCAGCTGTGCATGCCTCATATGCAAGACGTCCAAGACCAGCTGTAGTTGTGTAACCATAGCTGTATGCCCATGTTCCGAAGCGTCCAGCGCCGCCCTGCTCGTTGATAGCTGCCTCAACCTTTGCAAGAATTGCAGGGAAGTCACCAGCCTCAGCTGAGAGGTCGATTCCAAGAGCTCCAGGATAGCCCATGAGCGGTGATGGGAGGTCTGCTTCTACAAAGTAGCCGCCATATGTAAGAAGCTGCTTGAGAAGTGGCTCTGTGTGTGCATCGTTTGTACAGAAGAATGCTGTGTTCTCTCCATACTGCTTGATCCACTCCGGTGTTCTCTCGAGGATGTACTGCTGTGCACCTGCGATACCTACATCGGATGTCGGGTCTGGAGCTGATACATCAACAAACTCCATTCCGAGCTGCTCACATGTTGCAATCATGATTGCTCTTCTGCGCTGCATCTTCTCCATAGCCAGGTGGCGTGGGAATGAGATGTGCACGAAAGCCTTGCAACCAAGCTTGTAAGCGCTCTGAATCATGAGATATCCACGAGCTACGAAGTCGTTGGATGTCGCAAGGTCAGCGGAAGCTGCGATGAGATACGGCTCCTCGTGTGCCTCACCTGCGAAGCAGAGGATGTCAGGTCTCTTCTCCTTGATCTGGCGGAATGCTTCAGCTGTACCAGGAACAGCCTGGTTTACGATGACTGCCTTCATGAGAGGGTCATCAGCGAGGCCAGCGATAACGGAAATCGTTGTCTCCTGCTCTTCCATGAAGTTGTCAGGGTATGTCATGTGCTGGATATAACCACCGTCTGCGACAGTACCATACTCAGCAATGAGTGCCTCAGCGCCGCGGAGATCGTCCTCGGACTGGGAAACTGTACCTGTAACTACACCGATATGGAATGGTGCATCAGCGAATGCTGCAGCTGAAAGAACTGCAAGTACCATAAGGGCTGTAAAGAGTTTTTTCATATGTACTCCTTTATTTAGATAATCATGAGATTACTATCTATATCATTCTTTTGCAAGCTCATTGCATGAATATGCACAAAAGTGCGTATTTCTGATTGAAACCCGTTTTCATTGATGTGAAGTGAAGCTAGAATGGATTCATGATCAGAAAAGCTGAGCTGGAAGAGATTGATGCTATTCTGGCTATATATGATAAAGCCCGCTCTTTCATGCGAGAGCATGGTAACATGACACAGTGGGTGAACGGCTATCCTTCAAGAGAGCTTCTGGAAAAGGATATCGCTGAAGGCAACCTTTATGTAATCGAAAAAGATGGCATACATGCTGTTTTCATGTTCCGCGTCGGACATGATGATACATATGATGTCATAAGAGGTGAGTGGATTGATGATTCACAATATGGAGTCATACACCGCATAGGCTCAGATGGCGTTCTCCATGGTGTTCTGCATGATGCGCTTAGCTTCGCCTCATCATCCATAAGCCATATCCGTATCGATACCCATAGTGACAATGCCGTCATGCGCAGCGCTCTGGAAAAAGAAGGGTTTTCTGAGCGTGGACTCATCGTCTGCGATGATGGGACTGACAGAGTCGCTTATGAAAGAGTGCTCAGCTGATTCTAAAGGAGGACTGATTATGTCTGCTGTCGTAACATTTGGAGAGATAATGGGGAGAGTCAGCACTGAAGGATATTACACGCTCCGTCAGTCTCTTCCGGGTGCTGTTACATTCTGTTTCGCTGGTGCCGAGGCGAATGTCGCAGCATCTATCGCGCTTCTGGGAGGAAATGCCAGATTCGTGACAGCTTTGCCCTGCAATGATCTTTCGGAAGCCTGCATAGGCAATCTAAGGAATGTCGGTGTCGATACATCGTTCATCCTCAAACGTGATTCTGGCCGCCTTGGTCTCTATTTTGTGCAGAATGGTGCGGATCAGAGGCCGGGAAAGGTAATATATGACAGGGAAGGCTCATCTTTCTCATCAACAGATGGCTCCGCTTATGACTGGGACAGGATATTTGAAGGAGCAACGACGCTTCATGTCTCCGGAATAACACCCGCCGTATCCAGAACAGCTGCAGAAGCCCAGCTTCTATGCATGAGAAAAGCGAAGGAGCATGGGCTTAAAGTCTCCTTCGATTGCAATTTCCGCTCGAAGCTCTGGAACTGGGAGCCGGGAACTAAGAAGGAAGAGCTTGCTGGCAGAGTCATAAGGGAAATGATGCCCTATGTTGATATCCTGTTCGCTGCAAGGATAGATGCGGAAACGCTGCTTGACGTTCATCCAGGATGCCCTGAATCGTATTCGAGGATTGATGAGCAGCCATATGTGGCTGAGGCGATAAACAGGCGCTATCCATCTGTGAAGATGCTTCTGACGACAATGAGGCAATCAATCAGCGCGACTTATAACAAATGGGGTGCCGCGCTCTATGATCTATCGAATGGGCTGCAATATGTCTCTCCATGTATCGATGGAAAATATGTGCCGTATGACATAACAGCTATTGTCGACAGAATTGGAGCGGGTGACAGCTTCGCGGCTGGTATCCTCTACGCGCTTGATGACAGCGAGCTTGGCCAGGATCTGCAGAGCGTTGTTGATTTCGCGACAGCTTCATCCTGTCTTTGCCATACGATAATGCAGGATATAAATTATGTATCGAGAGAGGATGTGATTACCCTCATGAAAAGCGGTGGACACAGCACGGTCTTCCGCTGATAATCCTAAGTAGGAGGATAATATGGGACTTTCAATTTATAAATGCGATGTCTGCGGTGAAATCGTCATGATGCTCAAGAAGGGCGGCTGCACACCTTCATGCTGCGGTCGTGCCATGACGGAGCTTTCTGCCAACACATCTGATGGCGCAAAGGAGAAACATGTTCCGGATGTGTCTGTATCAGGAGATGTGCTTCGTGTGAAAGTAGGCTCTATCGAGCATCCAATGGCAGAGGCACATTATATAGAGTGGATAGCCGCGGAAACAGAGAGCGGCATCTCTTTCAAGTATCTCAAGCCTGGTGATAAGCCGGAAGCGGAATTCCCAGGAGCTTCTGCTATCGTTGCTGTCTACGATTATTGCAATCTGCACGGACTCTGGAAGAAGGAAATCTGAAAACCAGCAACGAAGGTTGAATGATGGCCGTCCGTAAGCTAAACTCAAGTCATGCGGAAAGGCCATCTTCTTCTTGCTCTCATCTTGATTGTCCTGTCATCATGCGCGTCCACATCGTCAAGAATCTACAGCGATGCGGAGAAAAAGTCCGCGTTGCAGTATCTTGCTGATGACATGATAAAGATGGCTGGAGGCATGGGGGAAATCGGAAAGGATGCTTTCGTTCTGGAGCTTCCTGAAGAATATACTGTCTATAGCTCGTATTCACCCGAGTATGAGCAAGAGCGTGATGCATATCTTGATGATGTCTCTTCTATAATGTCGCCAGTTTTCGACGAGCTCTTCAGTCTGGTTGAGTCATCGCTTCCGCTGGTGCTTTCTTCTGAGCTTGATTCCCAGATTGCGGAAGCTGAAGGACTTACTGACAGAATCCAATCTGTTACAGCTATTGAAGCCTATGGAGTCATTCTTGACAGGACGAAAGCATATTCATCGGAGCTTGATAAGGCATTGAATGCCTCTGCTGTCTCTTTCCGCTCCCTGAAAGCGGCTTACGACAATCTTCTCCCGCTCGGTTCTCCTGAGGAGCTTCCAGAGCCTTCAGGTCTTTTACCTGAAGTGATAAGTTTCGTTACGATGAATGTGTTCTATACTCGTCTGGGGGAAGCTGAGCGCTATTTCAAGAGCCAGATTCCCGAGGATGCTGATTCGCCTTATGCGATTTTCTGGGAGGATACGATTTGAATCTCTTTGAGGATGCCGCAAGAGCTGATGACGAGCCTCTGGCAGCGCGGATGAGACCGCGTACGCTTGATGAGTATGTCGGTCAGGAGCATATACTCGGAAAGGGCCGTCTTCTGCGGCGCGCGATACAAGCTGATCAGCTTTCATCGGTTATTTTCTATGGCCCACCCGGAACGGGAAAGACGACGCTTGCCAGAGTGATAGCGAATACGACAAAGAGCCATTTCTCCACTCTTAATGCGGTCCTTTCTGGCGTAAAGGAGCTCAGGACTGAAATCGATGAAGCCAAGAGAAGGAAAGAGATGTATGGCATACGCACAATCCTTTTCATAGATGAGGTGCATCGTTGGAATAAAAGCCAGCAGGACGCGCTTCTGCCGTGGGTCGAGAATGGCACATTCATACTTATAGGGGCCACTACAGAGAATCCATATTTTGAAGTCAACGCCGCTCTTGTCTCGCGCTCGAGGATATTCCAGCTTAAGAAGCTGACAGATGATGACCTGAGGAAAGTCGCAGAGCAGGCCATTCATGACCCTGAGCGTGGCTATGGCAGATTCCACGTCACTTTCGAGGATGGCGCGCTCGAGCATCTGATTTCAGTCTCATCTGGAGATGCAAGGTCTCT
The DNA here is from genome assembly GCA_944388955.1 of uncultured Spirochaetaceae bacterium. Taxonomy (GTDB): domain Bacteria; phylum Spirochaetota; class Spirochaetia; order Sphaerochaetales; family Sphaerochaetaceae; genus Ornithospirochaeta. The sequence continues at coordinate 37,629 of CALXKJ010000016.1, forward strand.
GTTGAATGCGCTGGAGCTTGCTGTCGAGACCACCCCTGATTCTTATCCTCCGCCGCCAGGCAGTGAGATTTATATTTCGAAGGAAACTGCAGAGGAATCCATACAGAAGAAAGCTGTTCTTTATGATAAGGAAGGTGATTATCATTTTGATGTCATATCGGCATTCATAAAGTCACTCCGTGGTTCAGATCCTGATGCCGCTCTTTACTGGCTGGCGAAAATGGTGCATGCGGGGGAGGATCCACGCTTTATTTTCCGCCGCATGGAAATCCTCGCCGCAGAGGATGTCGGCATGGCTGATCCATTTGCCGTTGCAGTTGTCGAAGCAGATGCCTCCGCTTTTGACAGGATAGGTCTTCCCGAAGGGCGCTTTCATTTAGCTCATAGCGCGATATATCTATCAACAGCGCCTAAGTCAAACAGCGCTCTTGGTTTTTTTGATGCACTGAGCGATGTCGAGAATGAAAAGGACTCCGACGTTCCGAATCATCTCAAGGATCCTTCAAGAGACAGCAAGGGATTCGGGCATGGAGAAGGATATATGTATCCTCATTCCTACAGGGATCACTGGGTGGCGCAGCAGTATCTTCCTACCGGATTGCAGGGAAAAATATATTACAAACCTTCAGATATGGGCTATGAAAGCTCAATCAGAGAGAATGTCATGCTCAGAAGAGAGGCGCAGCTTGAAGCTGTGACGGAAGATCTGTACAAGGAGAATCTTACATTCTCTCCTGGGGACAAGGCCCGTTCAAGATGGGCTGAGCGCGCGCTTTCAGGCCGCTCTGAGAATCTTCTTGGTCTCATGCGTAAGCTATATAGCGGCCTTGAGATTCTCCGTAGCGATAACGTGCTTGTCCTTAACGCATCTCATGGCCTTCTTCTCTGGCCACTGATGAAGATGAATCCTGAAGGGCTTTCTGTCGCTGTAGTCAGGAATAATGAGCAGAAAGAGATAATCGAGCATTTCTCATCTGAGCTCGATAAACTCCTAAGACCGCTTGTCATCGTCTCCGGTGTATCAGATGCGTTCAACGCCCTTGAGGAAGGCCTTCTCTTCTCAGTCATTTCAGGACGGAATGTGCTATCAAGACTGAGCAGTGATAGCCAGATACTGGAAAAGATGAAATCACGTCTTGATAAAGACGGAAAAATAGCTCTTCTTGAGTCAATCCCATCGCTCTCGTCGCGTCTCTCTGATTATGCTGAAGGGGAAGCGAAGGATAAGCTATCTCAGGCGGAAAAGATAATCTATTCTTGTGATAACCCTCTCACGGATTGGGGAAAGCTGGAATTGGAAGAGACTGTCAGTAAAGTCTTTCCCGATGCCACTTTTGAGTACATAAAGAATACGGAAAACCGTTATCTTTCTCCTGATGCGGTTTCCGGATTCTACAGGCAGAGCTATATGGAATCTGGACTGGACGAGGGTGAATTCCTGAAGATTTTCAGCAACAGAAGCGTAAAGTGGTCAAATACAGTTGCAATCATCAGATCCGGATACAGCGATAAGAAGAAGGATAAGCGGTCTTCTGCTGATTGGAAGAGCGTTCTCGATAAAACAGGGATGTGATTACTTTTCAGGCAATCCAACAGAGCGGAAAGCCATATCGACGATAAGCCTCGAGATGCGATCGACAGGATAGGAGAAATCTGTTCTTATCCATTCCCTCACGACACCGACAACGCCGTTTATGCAGAAAAGGAAGCTCATTGTCTTCTCTGTCTTGTCGCTGATGGCCATGAACTCGCCGTATTTATCCATGATGGTCTTCATCAGGGATTCTGCAAATGCTGCATCCACCGATGCTGACATAAGCACCTTGAATGTCGTTCCATTGTCCTTTATGTATTGCATGAAGGGGATGAATGAATCGATGAAAGGCTTTCCTTTTCCCATTTCATAAACAGGGAGCTTTGAGAGGATATCAGCTTCGATTTCATCTATGAGATCACGAGGACATGAATAATAAGCGTAGAAAGTGCTTCTGTTCACGGCAGCTTTCTCGCATATGGATTTGACAGTGACTTTATCGAAATCCTCACTGTCAAGAAGCTCTATCAGCGCTTCTTTCAGATATGTCTTTGTCCGCTTGACTCTAGGATTGGATGTCATCAATGAAATCGTATTAAAAGTGATAGGAAGTAGTCAATGAAGATAGATAATGGCAATGTGTTGTTTATGTGTTAATATGTAATTGACCGTATATGCCTGCGATACGGGCAGGTGTCTCTACAGGAAGCCTTAAACTCCAAGCTACGGCCTAGGAGGCTGTATGGTGTTATATGCGATTAAAGGTGATTTCATCTGGACAGAGGATCCTTCTTCTTTCAAGTACAGTGCAGATAGTTACCTCATTGTTCAGGATGGGCGATTCTTGAAGTTTTCCTCATCATGTCCCGATTGTCCCATTCTTGATTACTCTGGTCATCTTATAATCCCCGGACTTTCGGATCTTCATCTGCATGCACCTCAGTATGCCTTCATGGGACTGTATATGGATGATGAGCTGCTGAAGTGGCTTGATGAGCATACATTCCCGGAGGAGGCGAAGTACAGGGATCTTTCATATGCAGAGAAGGCCTATTCAATATTTGTCTCTGATTTGCTGAAGACACCTACCTCAAGGCTGTCTGTCTTCGGTACAATACACACGGACGCAACGCTGATGCTGATTAATAAGCTTGAGAGCGCTGGATTCTCAGGATATTGCGGCAAAGTCAACATGGACAGGAATTCACCTCCATTCCTCACAGAGAGCACATCGGAATCAATAGAAGAGACATATCGCTATCTTGAGAGCTGCCGCACTGTGAATATGAAGCCAATCGTAACGCCTCGGTTTATTCCATCATGCTCCGATGAGCTTCTTTCCGAACTCGGACGGATTGCTGTGAAATATGTTCTTCCTGTCCAGTCTCATCTCGACGAGAATCTTTCCGAGATAGAATGGGTTAAGTCACTTATGCCAGAAGCGGAAAGCTACACCGACGCTTATCTCAGGATGGGACTTATCGGTAAGACCCCTTCCATAATGGCTCATGCCGTGTGGGTTACTGATGATGAGATTCCAATTCTCAGAAATAGCGGCACCTTCATCGCGCATTCGCCGTCTTCCAACTACAATCTATCATCAGGTATCGCACCTGTGAGGAAACTGCTGTCAGAGGGAGTGAATACAGGACTCGGCACCGATGTCGCAGGCGGCTCATCGCTTTCCATTCTCTCCGTGGTAAGAGATGCGATAGCCGTGAGCAAGCTCCGCTGGCGTCTTGTTGATGACAGCTTTAAGCCGCTTACGCTTTCAGAGGCTTTCTATATGGCGTCAAAAGGCGGAGGCTCATTCTTTGGAAAGACAGGCTCATTTGAAGAAGGCTATGACGCGGATTTCTCTGTTCTCGATGAAAGTGATATAGCGACACCGCTCTCTGTCTCTCTCTCGCTTCCTGAGCGTCTTGAGATCTATATATCGAGATCCTCGGAGAAAGCCGTGAAAGCGAAAAGCATAAAAGGAAAGATAGTTCACTGCTCTCATCAAAAGGAGTAATATCTGAAAAGGAGATTTCAATGGTTGAAGAAAATAGCCGCGTGGCAGTTATAGGAATCATTGTCGAGGACAAGAATCAGGCGGAGAGCGTCAACGCTCTTCTGCATCAATATGGGGAATACATCATCGGCAGAATGGGATTGCCGTATAAAAAGCGCGAGATGAACATCATAAGCGTTATTGTCGATGCGCCTCAGGATATCATCTCAGCTCTCTCTGGAAAGCTTGGACGGCTCTCCGGTGTTTCCAGCCAGGCACTTTACACAAAAGCCTGATGGAGGCGCTTCAAAAGCTTTTAACTGCCCAATCTCTTAATAAAGATGAATGGATTTCTCTCATTGCTGATAGAAGCCATGAGAGTGAAATCAGGGAGATGGCATGCGAAAAGCGGGATGAGGTTTATGGCCGCGTTGTCTATGCGCGTGGCCTGATTGAATTCACTTCGATATGCCGCAATGATTGCTATTACTGCGGGCTTCGGAAATCCAACGCCGCAGCAGAGCGCTATAGGCTTTCTTCTGATGAGATACTGAGTACTGTCTCCTACGGACACTCCATCGGGTTCAGGACTTTTGTTCTCCAGGGCGGAGAGGATCCTTATTTCACAGCAGAGCGTCTTTCAGAAATCGTCAGGGAAATCAAATACTCATATCCCGATTCCGCAGTAACTCTTAGCGTGGGGGAGATGAGCGATGACGATTATGCTGTTCTGAGAGCGGCTGGTACGGACCGTTATCTTCTCCGTCATGAGACTGCAGACAGGTATCATTACTCCATCCTCCATCCATCCTCAATGTCTTTTGATAACAGAATCAGGGCGCTGAAGACCCTGAAGCGCCTTGGATTCCAGACAGGGGCGGGAATGATGATAGGCACACCTGGCTCGTCGTATGAGACACTTGCTGAGGATATGCTTTTCATCTCATCCCTCAAGCCTGCGATGGTCGGCGTGGGTCCATTCATACCGCATAAAGACACGCCATTCGGTGGAAAGACACAAGGCAGTACAGAGCTTACGCTTCATATGCTCTCTCTCCTGCGGCTTCTTGATCCGCATCTTCTTCTTCCTTCCACGACAGCATTGGGAACAGCTGAGGATAATGGGCATGTGAAAGGCTTCATGCACGGTGCGAATGTCATCATGCCAAACCTTACTCCTATGGATGAGAGAAGAAAGTATCTTCTTTATGATGGCAAGAAGATAACTGGAGAGGAAGCGGGGGAGAATATCGAGGAACTCAGAAGAGAACTCAGGAAGTTCGGATATCATCTATCTCTTGAGAGAGGTGACTACAGATAGCTCTCGCATAAAGACATCTGAAATGCTATCATAGCATCGTTTCGTGATGAAACAGCTGAAGGGAAAGATTCTCTGACCCTAAAGGAGATGATATGTACGACAAGTATTCCATGGTTGCCGATGACTTCATCAACGATGAAGAGATAAAAGCAACGCTTAAGTATGCTGAAGAGAATAAGCATAACGAGAAACTCATCAGGGAAATCATCGAAGAAGCAAAGCTTCTCAAGGGCCTTGACCACAGAAAGGCATCTGTCCTTCTCCATTGCGATATCCCGGAGCTTAATGCTGAGATATTCGCGCTTGCGGGTAAGATAAAGAAGGATTTCTATGGCGACAGGATTGTCATGTTCGCGCCGCTTTATCTATCGAATTACTGCGTGAACGGCTGTGTTTACTGTCCTTACCACGCGAAGAACAAGCATATCGCGAGAAAGAAGCTCTCCCAGGAAGAGATTGTGAGGGAAGTCACGGCCCTTCAGGATATGGGGCATAAAAGGCTTGCTATCGAAACAGGTGAGGATCCGCTGAACTGCCCGATTGAATATGTGCTTGAATCGATAAGGACCATCTATTCCATCAAGCATAAGAATGGCGCGATACGAAGAGTGAATGTGAATATAGCGGCAACGACAGTCGAGAATTACAGAAAGCTCAAGGAAGCCGGAATCGGTACATATATTCTTTTCCAGGAGACATATCATAAGGAAAGCTATCTCAAGCTGCATCCGACAGGGCCTAAGCATGATTACAACTATCATACTGAAGCTATGGACCGCGCTATGGAAGGCGGGATTGATGACGTAGGATGCGGCGTGCTTTTCGGTCTTGAGCTATATCGCTATGAATTCGCGGGACTTTTGATGCATGCGGAACACCTTGAAGCTGTTCATGGAGTCGGACCGCATACGATTTCGGTTCCACGGGTGAAGCATGCCGATGATATCGATCCGGACTCATTTGACAATGGAATCGATGACGAGACGTTCCTTAAGATTATCGCGTGCATACGCGTCGCTGTGCCCTATACCGGTATGATCATCTCTACACGTGAGAACAAGAGCGTGAGAGAGAAAGCCCTCAGATATGGTATCTCTCAGATTTCAGGCGGCTCGAAGACCAGTGTAGGTGGATACGTGGAGCCGGAGGATGAGGATGAGAACTCTGCACAGTTCGATGTCAGTGATAATCGTCCGCTGGATGAAGTTGTGAAGTGGCTGATGGAGCTGGGATATGTGCCATCATTCTGCACAGCGTGCTATCGCGAAGGCCGTACCGGTGATAGATTCATGGCGCTGTGCAAATCAGGGCAGATTCAGAACTGCTGCCTGCCTAACGCGCTTATGACGCTCAAGGAATATCTTATGGATTATGCTTCACCAGAGACCAGAGAGATAGGAGATAAGCTTATTTCCCAGCAGCTGATGGAGATACCGAATGAGAAGACGAGAAGCATTGCCGCGCGGCATCTTGCTGAGATAGAGGGAGGAGAGCGGGATTTCCGCTTCTGATATGAGTCTTAACGCAACACCTTCCGGAGAGAGAAAGAAGATAGTCTTCCTCGGCGCGCGGAACGCGGGGAAGTCGAGTCTCATGAACCGGATGATCAATCAGGATTTATCTGTTGTTTCACCTGTGAAGGGAACAACCACAGATCCTGTAAGAAAAGCCATGGAGCTTCTGCCGGCAGGACCTGTTGTCATGATTGATACTCCAGGTCTTGATGATGAAGGAGATCTCGGTGAGCTTCGTGTCAGGAAAGCGCTCTCAGCTTCTGAGAACGCCGATGCCGCAGTATTTGTGCTCGATGGCTCGGGAGAGGACATCGGGCATCAGGCAGAGCTTGTTGCAGGACTCGGACAGAAAGGCATTCCATCCTTTTTTGCAGTCACGCATAGCGATGTTATACGTGACAAAGATTCTCTTCGGAGTTCATTGAAAGAGAGAGCAGGGGAATCATCTGTCTTCTTTGTCAGCTCCGTAACTGGGGAGGGCGTGGAAGAGCTGAAGAATGCAATCGGACGTGCTCTTTCCTCTTCGGATGATGAAAGCAGTCTTCTCTCTGGGCTTATCACACAAGGTGATATCGCTGTTCTTGTCATCCCTATTGATAAGGCGGCGCCTAAAGGCCGGCTGATATTGCCGCAGCAGCAGGCCATCAGAAGCATTCTCGATAATAAAGGCGTTTCTATCGCTGTCAAGGAAACGGAGCTGGAATCCGTGCTTGGGATTCTCGGCCGGCGTGTGAGAATGGTAATCACTGATAGCCAGATATTCAGATTTGTATCAGCTATAGTTCCTGACACTATTCCACTGACATCCTTCTCAATTCTCATGGCACGTTATAAAGGCAATCTCGAGGAGGCAGTCAGAGGAGTTGCTGCTCTCAAGTCCTTCGCGGGAGGAGAGAGAATCCTCATCTCAGAGGGATGCACTCATCATCGGCAGTGTGGTGATATAGGGACTGAGAAGCTTCCAGGATGGATTCGCGGATTCACAGGGAAGGATTTCATCTTTGAGCATACAATGGGCACAGAATTTCCCTCTGATCTTTCCCCGTATTCGCTTATCATACACTGCGGTGGCTGCATGCTCACGGAGCATGAAATGAAGACGCGTTACACAAAGGCCGGTGAATCTTCCGTACCTATAACGAATTATGGCATCGCTATTGCTTACCTTACAGGCATACTTGAGCGCTCTCTTGGGCTTTTTCCTGACGTTCAAGCTCTTCTTGACTGCTGAAAAATGGCCGCCTATCAAGACGGCCATATAGTCTCATAAGAGCTCGTCGTGCTCCAGTCTGAGTATCATTGACGTATCATCAGCGATCTCTGGTGGACCGAAGTACTGTATCGCACCAGGGTAAGTGAAGCACGATTCCTGCGCCCATTTGTCCCTGTGTTTCTCATAGTACTTGAATGGTTTTCCTTCAAGATCCACCAATGCTTTCTTTATAACAGGCTTGTCCTCTCCGCCTCTGCGCTCTATATCCATCATCTTCGTTATTGGCATGCCACCCGCTTTCCACTCGTCAACGCCTTTATGGAGATTGCGCACCAGTGATAGATATCCGGTATAGCCATAGCTGATAAGCAGGAAGGCTGTGTAGCCTAGAGAATAGCAGTAATCGGCATCAAAATTAGAGGGGAACGCCGCTCTTCCTTCATATCCGAAGAAATGGTGGAGCGGGGAGAATTTCCCGCTGTAATTGCCTTGCTGCTTTCTCTGCTGCAGTCTGTTGCGGACTATGTTCGACAGTAGTTTTTCCGTCTCTATGCGTGATACCTGTACGTTGCCATGCGGATCTCTGTCCATCAGGAGCTGTTCCTGTATGTCCATAGGCAGAAGATTGAAAACCTTCATCGATTCTACAGAAAGCGCTGCCGTGAGGAAGCCGAGCTTCTCGTCCCAGGTTGGAAGCTTCGTGAACCGCTCCCCGTGCTTAGCGAGCGTTTCATTGATTTCACCAATGAGCTTCTTGACCTCCGGTACGAATTCGATAAGTCCTTCAGGTACAATGACAATTCCGTAATTGTATCCGAGGGATGCTCTTGAGCACACGCTGTCAGCGATATAATCAGCGATGGCGTTCAGTCCCATTGCCTTCTTCTCGACTTCCTCTGAAATAAGGCAGACATTCGGACGCGTGCGGAGCGCGCATTCAAGTGCGATATGAGATGCGGAGCGTCCCATCAGTTTGATGAAGTGCCAATACTTCTTCGCGCTGTTAGCATCCCTTTCGATGTTGCCTATAAGCTCTGAGTATGTCTTTGTCGCTGTGTCGAAACCGAATGAAATCTCGATGTCATCATTCTTCAGATCGCCATCTATAGTCTTCGGGCAGCCTATTACCTGAACTCCGGTGTTATGCGCTTTGAAATACTCGGCGAGAACGGCGGCGTTTGTGTTCGAGTCATCACCTCCGATGATGACAAGGGCTGTCATTCCATGCTTCTTTGCGACCTCGCTCGCTATCTCAAACTGCTCCTCAGTCTCAAGCTTCGTTCTGCCGGAGCCAATCATGTCGAATCCGCCTGTATTGCGGTATTTATCTATTGTTTCCTTTGTCAGTGTTATATAGTTGTCTTCAAGAATGCCGGAAGGACCGCCTTTGAAACCAAGGAGGATGTTTTCCTCATTGGCATTTTTCAGGGCATCAAACAGACCAGCTATGACATTATGCCCGCCAGGAGCCTGACCGCCTGATAGAATTACACCGACAATGTGCTTCTTCTTCTCCGCTGTATTCTTTCCGTTGCCGAAATAGACTTCCTTCATCCCATAAGTATTGGGAAAAAGCTCCTGTATCTTCTCTTTGTCGAATGCTGCCTCCGTTGGAGCGCCTTCTTCAACTGAAATGCTATCGAAACCAGCTCTGAGCATGGCTGGAAGCTTTGGACGGTATTCATATCTCGCTTTCTGAAGCGGTGAGATGTTCATTGATTCCTCCTTTATCCTTGCATTTTAAAACACTGGAGAAGATAATTCCATATACTCATACCTTCTGATACACTCAAAAACGATATGAAACTCTATATTGATGCAGATTCTCTTCCTCTCCGGCACCGCTCAATAATCCTTCGGCGGATTATCAGCAAAGGCCATCAGGCCTGGTTCGTGGCAGACAGATCCCTTTCTGATGTTCTTCTTGCAATCGATGAGGACAAGGCGAAGAGAAGGGGGCCTTTCCGTACAGCTCTTCCGAAAGAGGAATTGAGGAAAATAGGATCAGGCATCAATATGATTGTCGTTGAGTCAGGAGCGAATGCCGCTGACGATAAGCTGGCGGAGATCGCATCTGCCCCGGCGCTTGCTATCTCTCACGACATACCGTTGCTGTCGAGGCTTATCCAGAAAGGGCTTCTTGCGATGGATGACAGGGGCAATGAATATACAGCAGATAATATCGCGAAAAGACTGTCCGAGCGCGATGTGAATTCATATTTCAGGGAGATGGGACTTTTCCCGGATAAGCAGAATTCTTTTGATGAGAAGACAATAAGGCTGTTCACACAGACTTTTGACAGGCTATGTTCAAAACTTGAAACCATTGGTTGATATACCGACTTCGGATTTGTAATCTCAAAACTGACATTTTCAGGTACTTATTGCCTATATATAGGTATGAGGAAAATTGCAGCAAGCGAGTATCATCCTATTCTGTCATTTCTTCCGAAAGGGTGGGAGTACTTAACACCGATTCCATCAGGGTTTCCTGATGGTCTTGATGCTCTTCTTCTCGTCAACCCGACTCTTAAGACTCTTATTGATGATGATATGAAACTGAAAGGACGGAAAATACTCAGAATCGCGATTGCTGAGCCATACAGAGAGCTTCTGTTCCAGGCAATCTTTCCATCACTTTATGTCATAAATCCACATTCATCGTCGGCTCACTCTGATTTATGCTCCGCTCTCAGCGGGGAAAGATGTGAAAGAAGAATCCGCTTCACCGATTCTGAGAAGCGGATTCTGGATGAAATCCAATTCGGTTTAACCGATAAAGAGCTATCGCTCAGGCTCTCTTATTCCCTGAGGAAAGTAAGAAGGCTGAAAAGCACGATTCTCTCGAAAACAGGGCTTGTCTCGTCCTCGCAGCTTTCCGTGTATGCCTTCATACTATCTGAACTCAATACTCGCAGCTCTTCGAATACCTTGGATAAGGAATCACATCCCTTATATTCTGAACACCTGTCACGTACTGGACAGCGCGCTCGAATCCAAGACCGAATCCCGCGTGAGGAACTGTACCATACTTTCTGAGGTCCAGATACCACCAGTAATCATCGGGATTGAGTCCAAGCTCATTCATTCTCCTGACAAGAACGTCGTAGCGGAATTCCCTTTCAGAGCCACCGATAATCTCTCCGAGTCTCGGCGCGAGAACATCCATCGCCCTTACTGTCTCTCCATCATCATTCATTTTCATGTAGAATGCCTTGATGTCCTTAGGGTAGTCTGTGACGATGACTGGGCATTTTGCAACTTCCTCTGTGAGGAATCTCTCATGCTCACTCTGGATTTCAACACCCCATTTCACAGGGAACTCGAATCTGTCATTCTCTGGCTCAAGCACTTTTATCGCATCGGTATATGTCATATGTGCGAAAGGCGATTCAATAACATGCCTCAGCGTATCCTCGACACCTTTCAGCACGAATGACGAGAAGAACTCCATGTCCTCCGCATTCTTCTCAAGTACCGAAGAGAAGACATACTTGAGGAACTTCTCAGCCCATTCCATATCACCTTCGAGTGTACAGAATGCCATTTCTGGCTCAATCATCCAGAATTCAGCGAGATGACGCGCTGTGTTTGAGTTCTCCGCGCGGAATGTTGGGCCGAATGTATAGATATTCTTCAGAGCTGTGGCGTATGTCTCGCCCTCAAGCTGTCCAGAGACAGTGAGGTTCGCCATCTTTCCGAAGAAATCCTTGGAGTAATCGACTTTGCCCTCTTGTGTCTTCGGTACATTCTCCAGATCCAGTGTAGTCACCTGAAACTGTGCTCCGGCACCTTCGCAGTCCGATGCTGATATAAGCGGAGTGTTGACATACACAAATCCATTCTCCTGGAAGAAGGAATGTACTGCATATGCCATTGTGTTTCTGACTCTGGCAACAGCACCGAAGAGATTCGTCCTTGGCCTGAGGTATGCTTTCTCCCTAAGGAATTCAACAGTATGTCTCTTCTTCTGGAGAGGGTAGTCAGAAGGGCAGTCGCCGATGACTTCGATTTTTTCAATCTGCATCTCTGTCTTCTGGGCTCCACCCTGGGACTCTGTTATCTTCCCCTCACATACAACGGATGCACCGGTTGTCAGCCTGTCTATTATGCTCTGCTCAATCTTTGATTTGTCGATGACACCCTGAAGTCCCTTCAGTGACGAGCCATCGTTGATTTCAATGAAGCAGACGTTCTTGCTTTCTCTCTTTGTTCTGACCCAGCCTTCAGCTTTGATAAGCGTGTCAGAAGGCTCCATCTGGAGTATTGCTTTGATTCTGTCCTGCATGGCCATGATTATTGCAGAATACGTAGTCTCGAACAAGGTATTATCGCATAGTTAATCATAGCTATTGCGGAAAATGGTTAAAAATGCTGGCTGATGGGCTGTTGATGGAGAGACGAAGGACTTATAAAATCATCTTTATGCTTCAGGTAATAGGTACAGCCAGGTCAAAAGACACCCAGAAAGCGATAAGATACCTCAAGGAGCGCTCGCTTCCCTTCCAGTTCGTGGATCTCGGGTCCAGGACTCTTTCCGAGAAGGAGTGGAAGAGCATCCTCGCTTCCGTCTCCGACGCCTCTCTCCTTGTTGATACGGCAAGCGTGTATTACAGGAAAAACGGCTATGAGTGGAGAGAGTACAATCCTGTCGAGGAGCTTATCACGCATCCTGAGCTCTTGAAGCAGCCCGTACTGAGAAACGGCGGGAAAGTGGTTTGCGGCTGGGATAGCAAAGCACCGGAGGTTCCACTATGATGCATTATGTTGTCCTGACGACGGGAAGCTGCGGTAATTGCTATGTATTCTACAATGGTCACGATACGCTCATAATCGATGCCGGCGTGACATTCACGAAGCTTTCCACATCGCTGGAGCAGCATGAGATACCGCTTGAGTCAATCAGGGCGCTTTTACTGACACATCTCCATCCTGATCATTCGAAGGGGGCAGGCGTGATTCAGCGTCGGCTTGGTGTTCCCGTTTACATTTCAGATATCTCCAGAGAATGCAATGAAAGCCTTCTTGTGAAGCAGAAGATTGAGAAGGAGCTTCTTCGCACATTCTCTTTTGGTGAGATGATAAGCATTCCGGGATTTGAGATTATCCCATTCGCTACATCCCATGATTCGGATGGCTCTTCCGGCTATGCATTCACTTCCTGTGGCAAAGGATATTTTCTCATGACGGACACCGGTATCATACCAGATGAAGCATGGCCTCTTGCAAAGGAGGCTGATGTCAAGTTCATTGAGTCGAATTATGATGAGGATATGCTTATGAATGGAAGCTATCCCCAGTTTCTGAAAAAACGGATCTCAGGCAGATATGGTCATCTTGAGAATAAGATGGCTGTCGGTTTTGCAAGAGAAACTTCGAAAATAGGCGACAGTGTATCATTCGTGCATCTCAGTGCTAACAACAACGCGCCTGAGATAGTCTCGGAGGCGGTAAGCCGGCTCATTCCTTCCGGCATATTCTGCAAAGTATGCTGCCGCGGCGAGCTCTTTGAGGGGTTTGTGGATGAAGAAAGATAAGAAAGAGAAGAAAACTATCACGAAAAAGATGATCAGGAAGAAGAAGCGTCCTGATGGGTTGAGAATGAAGACTGTCCTCGGATATACATTCACTGATTTCATGGATGCGATATCCACACGATACGGCAGCAGAACGTGCTACAGGGTATTCAGGGCCGGTGATGAGAATAACCTCACATATAGCCAGCTTGTGTGGAATGCCAAGGCTTCCGCTTCGTATCTCATTTCCATAGGCATAGGGAAGGGCGATAAGGTCGCGATAATAGGAGAAAGCTGCCCGGAGTGGATGACCATGTATCTTGCGATAGTCTCCATCGGCGCGATTGCTGTTCCCGTTCTCCCTGATTTCCCTTCACGGGATATGCTTTCGATACTTTCTGAAAGCGGCGCCAAGGCTGTATGCGTGAATATTAAGCAGCAGCCTAAAGTCGAGAGCATGAGCGGTGTTACATTCATCAGAATGGATGACCTTATGCATATTCCTGAGATTCCGGAAGGCCATAGCTTCAAGGATGCTCCGGGATACCCCCTGAGAAACCATAAGATTGACGAGAGGGCCATTGAGTCTCTCAAGCCTGAAGAGGATGATATCGCATCGATAATTTTCACTTCAGGAACGACAGGGGCTTCAAAAGGCGTGGTGCTAACGCATAAGAATATCCTCAGGTGCGCAGATCTCGCTACTGATATCTATGTTCATCTCAAGCCCGGCTATAAAGCTCTCTCGATACTCCCGATGTCTCATGTCTATGAGTTCACGATAGGACATGTCCTGACGCTGATGTGCGGACTTGATATAACATTCTTGGGAAAACCGCCAGCTGTCTCCATTCTTCTTCCAGCGCTCAGTGAGGTGAGGCCGCATGTAATGCTTTCTGTCCCTCTCCTTATCGAGAAAGTCTATAAAGCCGCAGTTGCCCCTGTTCTCAATGGGGATGGGAAGATTGCGAAGATGGCAAAGAACAGACTGCTTCGTCCTATTGTATACAGGACAATCGGAGCACGTCTCATGAAGACCTTCGGACATCGTCTGAAATTCTTCGGAATAGGAGGAGCCCCTCTGGATCCTGAGGTGGAGAAGTTCCTCTACGATGCCCATTTCCCTTATGCGATAGGCTATGGGCTTACAGAGACAGCGCCGCTTGTCGCGGCATGCGGAAGCTTCCGTAAGCAGCAGAAACCTGGTTTTATAGGAAAAATCGTTGAGGATGATGACGTGATTCTCCTCGATAAGAACAGCGAAGATGTTGGTGAGATTGCAGTCAAAGGTCCGAATGTGATGAATGGCTATTACAATCGTCCTGACCTCAATGACGAGGCGTTCACCGCTGATGGATATTTCCGCACCGGCGACCTTGGATATATCGACAGGAAGAACAGGCTGGCTATAAGAGGAAGGGTGAAGACAATGATTCTCGGCCCAGGTGGGGAGAACATCTATCCTGAAACGATTGAAGGACTTATAAATAACCAGGATTTCGTGGAGGAGTCCTTGGTCGTGCCTGAGAATGGAGGTCTTCTTGCCCTTATAAAAATCGATGTGAATCTGATGGCTGACAAGATGAAGATTTCCCTTCAGGAGGCGCAGAAGGAAGCCGAGAAGTATGTGGCGAGAATCAGAAAGGATGTGAATTCCCAGCTCTCCTCATTCTCGAAGATTTCGGAAGTCCAGCTTCAGGATAAGCCGTTTGAGAGAACGCCGACGCAGAAGATAAAACGATTCCTTTATCCAAAAAAGAAGGGAGATAAAGCCAGAGAATCTGACACGGAAGAGAAAAAAGATTAATATTCCTCTATGCTAAGTACACAGGATCTAAGAATAAGCAGCATAGAAATGCTGAAGACACCGTCTGAGATGGAGAAGGAGCTTCCCATCCCAGACGATATTCTTTTCCGTATTTCAGAATACAGGAAAACAGTCGCAGACATCATTCATGGAAAGGATAGCCGTCTGCTGGCGATTATAGGGCCTTGCTCAATCCATGACCCTAAGGCTGCGCTGGAATATGCAGCGAAACTCAAGAAGCTGGCCGATGAGGTTTCAGATGTTTTCTTCATAGTGATGAGGACATATTTCGAAAAGCCACGCACTGCGCTTGGCTGGAAGGGCCTTATTGCGGATCCTGACATGGATGAGTCCTGCAATATAGAGAAAGGCCTTATGATAGCGCGAAGGCTTCTGCTTGATATAAGCGGTATAGGCCTTCCTGTTGGCTGTGAAGTCCTCGATCCTATTGTCCCGCAGTATACCGATGAGCTTATGACATGGTCGAGTATCGGGGCGAGAACGACAGAGAGCCAGACTCATCGCTCGCTCGCTTCCGGTTTATCTGTGCCCGTTGGATTCAAGAACAGCACCTCAGGTGATTTCACTGCTGCTGTCAATGCCGCAAAGAGCGCGTCCCGCCCCGCATCGTTTATTGGTGTGCAGCGTGATGGAAAGCTGGGGGTTTTCAGATCCATGGGCAACATAGCGCCGCATCTTATACTCCGTGGTGGTGACCAGGGGCCTAATTATTACGAGGATGATGTTGAGTATGCGGCAAGCATGATGAAAGACGCAGGCCTTGAGCCTGCCATCATCATCGACTGCTCACACCAGAACAGCAGAAAAGACTGGACACGGCAGAAGCGCGTGCTTCGTGGTGTTATCGATCAGGTGAGATGGGGTGAGACAGAAATCAGGGGATTCATGCTTGAATCGAATCTCTATGAGGGAAGCCAGAAGATACCATCAGATCTATCACTTCTTAAGTATGGTGTATCTGTTACAGATGGGTGTATCGGATGGGATGAAACTGATAGAATCGTGACAAATGCTGCCTCCTTGATAAGGGACGCGAAGAACAATGGCGGCAAGCTGGAGATTTTGTAATGAAGGTTGTTGTATTTCTAGCCGATGGTTTTGAGGAAGCTGAGGCTATATGCCCGATAGATGTTATGAAGAGGGCTGGTATAGATGTTATCCTTGCTGGTGTTTCAGGTAAGGAGATAAAGTCCTCTCATGGCGTGAATGTTGCAGCTGACACGTCTCTTGATGATCTTGAAAGCAAAGCGTATGACGCTGTTTTCTGTCCTGGCGGAATGCCGGGAAGCGTCAATCTCTCCCAGTCCTGGAAAGTCAATGAGATAATCGTGAAGACAGCGCAGACAGGAATCGTTGCCGCGATATGCGCCGCTCCAGCTGTGGTGCTTGCTCCACTTGGACTGCTTGCCGGCAGGAGGGTGACCTGCTTCCCAGGTTGCGAGGCATATGCCCCTTCTATTGCCTTCACAGGCGATGGTGTTGACGTGGATGGGAATATAATCACTGCAAAAAGTGCCGGATGGGCTTTCGATCTTGGTCTTGCACTTGTTGAAAAGCTTATCTCGAAAGAGCAGGCTGAGAAGGTCAGAAGCTCTATCTACTACAAAGACTGATTCAGGAGATGGATATGTATTTTCCGGAAAATTATAAACCTCTGCTTACTCAGCATGAGACTGAGAAGGCTATTAAGGATGCGAAGGACACATTTGAGAGATCTCTTTCAGGTGCTCTCCGGCTTTCACGTGTCACTTCCCCTCTTTTCGTTCCAGCGGGAAGCGGTATAAACGATGACCTCAATGGAGTTGAGAAACCTGTCTCATTCTCTGTTAAGAATCTCTGCGGTGAGAAGATGGAAATCATCCAGTCACTCGCAAAGTGGAAGAGAATGGCGCTTGCAGATTACAAGGTGAAACCAGGGCGTGGCATTTATACTGATATGAATGCGCTCAGGCCTGATGATGATATAGATGCAATCCATTCAATTTATGTGGACCAGTGGGACTGGGAGAAGGTGATAAAGCCCGAGGAGCGTAATCTTGATTATCTCAAGCAGACAGTTAGGAGCATCTATCATGCGATAAAGAGAACAGCATTCCTCCTTGAGGAGGATTACCCTGTTCTGCATGATACTCTGCCAGAGGAAATCACATTCGTGCATACAGAGGAGGCGGCTTCTGAGTATCCTGATCTTACTCCGCAGGAACGTGAGAAAGCTCTTGCCAGGCGCTATGGTGCCGTTTTCCTTATCGGTATAGGTTACGGTAACCCTCCACACTCAGGACGTGCACCTGATTATGATGACTGGTCGACAGAGACCGAGAACGGCTATCATGGTCTGAATGGGGATATCATAGTATGGGATACCGTGAGAAATGATTCACTTGAGCTTTCAAGCATGGGAATAAGAGTGAACAAGGAGGCCCTTGTCAGACAGCTTGAGATACGCGGAATGATGGAAAGAAAGGAGCTTTACTGGCATAAGCGTCTTCTGAATGGCGAATACCCTGAGACAATCGGAGGCGGAATAGGGCAGTCCAGGCTATGTATGTTCCTTCTTCATAAGGCTCATGTGGGTGAGGTTCAGGCTTCTGTATGGCAGGATGAAGCGAGAAGCGAGGCGAAGAGCAAAGGCTTCACTCTGCTCTGATTTAGCTTGGAGAAATTTTCTGAAAGGGTATTGCCATAGTTATCCAAATCTGGTAAATTCTCGTTGTTGCATAAATGGCGAGATAGCTCAGTTGGTAGAGCAAGCGGCTCATATCCGCTCGGTCAGGGGTCCGAGTCCCTTTCTCGCTAT
>CALXKJ010000017.1 GCA_944388955.1 uncultured Spirochaetaceae bacterium
GGGACTCGAACCCCCAAAGGCAGAACCAGAATCTGCAGTGTTACCGTTACACCACATCCCAATTTCCGAATCCTCAGGTATACTAAAGGATAGTCTTACATGTGTCAATACGATTTAGCAAAAAAGAGTGAATTTTATTTTATGAAATGCTTATTCTATTACAGAATAAGCACTTACAAATCAATTCTTTTTAAAAGCTGAAACCCTTGCCGATGCAGACAGTCTTGCGTCGCTTGTAATGCCATCCATCAAATATCTATAACCAAGACCAGCTACCATAGCACCATTGTCGGTACATAGCTTAAGTGATGGGAAAGTGACAGTATAACCGCTCTTCTCAAGATCTTTCAGCTCGCTTCTGAGAAGCGAATTGGCCGCTACTCCACCCCCAGCAGATACTCTTTTCAGCCCTGTATCGTGAAGCGCAAGCTTTACGCGTTTCATCAATATGCCAACAGCCTGTCGCTGGAATGAAGCGGCAAGATTCTCAGGAGTATCTTCAGCGCCTTCCTTTCTGAATTTATCCTTCTGATTGATAACAGCCGTCTTAAGTCCCGAGTAGCTCATATCATACTTATGCTCATCTCCATCAAGTGATGGGCCAGGAAATAGGAATGCTGTAGGATCTCCGCTCTTGGAAAGCCTGTCTATGACGACACCGCCAGGAAAACCAAGATCATAGAATTTGGCGACTTTATCAAAAGCCTCCCCTATTGCATCGTCGATAGTAGTACCAAGCACATCGACTTTGTCATAATCATCAACACGGCAGATGACCGTGTGCCCTCCGGATACAAGAACTCCAAGATATGGATATTCAAGCGGGGTTTCTATCTGGGATGCATAAAGATGCGCCCTTATATGATCAATGCCAATATATGGAATTCCAAGTGCAGTTGCATAGCATTTAGCGAAGCTTACTCCAACAAGAAGAGAGCCCAATAGCCCTGGGCGCGAAGTAACAGCAACTGCATCAAGCTCTTTATTTGTAATTCCAGCCTGCTTCAGAGCAGCTTCAACAACCTGGGCTATCCATTCCGTATGGAGTCTTGAGGCAAGCTCCGGAACAACCCCCTGATATGGCTTATGCAGCTCTATCTGGGTAGCTATCACATTTGATAATATCTCATGTCCATCACGTACTACTGCTGCACTGCATTCATCACAGCTGGTTTCAATTCCGAGAACAATCATCTTTTTATTTCCAAATCCACGAAAGAGCTGATAGTTGAAAGCTCAAATATATTCTCCAAGTCCTCTGCCGTCGTAGACTCTGAAAGATATTCATATACCGCTTTGGACCATGGTACGCCAATCTGCACGCCCTTGGTTATAGACTTCTCCATAGTTTCCTGCAGCAGCGACAATCCTGATGCAAAACCTATGTTGCCAAAGGCATCTTCATTCCTTATCTCTTCCATAGTGAAAAACTCCTTTCAGCTATGCTTCAATATCAAAATATATTACTTGATATACGATATCAAATGCAAATATAGTCAACATTCAAAAAAGTGAACAGTCTATCATGCCGATCCTCCTTTGGAAGATTGTACGATGCAGCTGAAGGCGGAGTATTAAATCAAAAAATTGAAGTAAAAACCTCGATTCAATGCGCTAATCGAGGTTTTCTGGAATTTTTCGTTTAATATATTTTTTGATTTAAAGCCAAAGATGGGAGTCGAACCCGCGACCTGCTCATTACGAGTGAGCTGCTCTACCACTGAGCTACTTTGGCATATATCCGCACATCGAATGTGCAGATGGAGATTACAACATTTCCGTAGCGTTTGGCAAGTGGATATCAAGCCAGCCTACAATATAGAAACCATTATTCCTATTCCTCTGTATCGTTCGTATGAAGGATATACAGGGAACTGATAGAATACACCGACTGAAATACCATACCATTTCCCGATATTAAGCTCGGTCATCAATTTTGGTCTTACCATCAGCCCGTTGAAACCAAGTGTGTAAGAATCACTCTGGTAAGGAGTTATCAGGAACTGCATAAAATATCCTATATCACAAGCGACATAGACATCAAAACTCCAGAATTTAAGGAATTTCCAGCCTAGAGAAAGACCTGCTTCAACATCAAATTCAAGAAGTGCCAATGAGCCTTGCGAGTCAAGAGGAGCCATGAAGTAATCACCTTGAGCATAGAACTCAAAACGGAACATCGGTGTCTCTGCTCCGATTGTGAATCCACCTCCGACATTCATGGAGTCAGTGAACAAAACTGATCTTCCATAAAGATCATATGTCGGATAAACACCTTCCCACAATGCGGCCCACCAGCCTTTTGGATTGAGCTCAGCAGTCTCCGTTTCTGTTTCAGAGGAAAAAGCAGGAATCAGCATAACAAAAAACAGCAGGAAAACAACACTTAACTTCTTCATACCGTTTCCTCCTCGGAGTTGTTATTCCATTTCTCTAGCTCTTCATAAAAATCATCAGACCTCATCGATACAGAATCATTAGGTAAGTTTTTCCCACCGCTCATAGAATCAAGACGAAGCGTCTTTGATGGATCTGATGCATCGGCTTCCCATCTGAAGCGATAGCGATTCGGAGCATCTTTCTGCAATGTATAAGATGAAAGACCTGCAGTCTGCGATTCGACAGTAAAGACAAGCAATCCTGTTGCATTCTCAAAGTCGAAAGATGACAAGCTCATTTCATAGGTTCCAGATGAAATATAAGCAGAATCCTCATGGTATTCGATGAAATCAAAAGTTCCATCATTACGGATCTCAAAGCAATGTGAATACGCAGACTTTCCCGTAACAGGCGTTTTGTAGCAGCCAATCAGAGGATTGGGGGTTGTTATGATACCACAGCCTACAAGCATTATTAAGGCTATGGCAAACACGCATATCTTAATAAATACTCGAGACCGGAACATCTTCGAACCCCCTTTCTGCCTGATTAAGCCTATAATTTCCAGTAAACTGCTTATTATTCGTATTAAGTGCATCAAAGTTGACAACCGCTGGATAAAAATCCGATTCAACGGTTATCTCTCCGGACACGCCAGTGCCCTGTCCTTTATTCTTTGCACCATACATCGTATATGAGCCATTAGCCATAACTTCCTCACGCTCTCCGAAATCAATGTACTCGAATGTGACATCGACTGAAGATGTGTTCATGAGATCTGTAATACTACCAATAACCAGGTTAGCTGTTGAATAATCAACACGACCTCCATGGAACTGAGAAGCAACAGAATCCGAATTCTGGCTATCCATAGATGGATTGAGAATCTTATTGGCCAGGGAATTCCTTGATGGATCCCACTTTTCAGCAAGACCGGAATCTGCAGGGAATTCTGAGCGATGCTCAAACGGCTTGAGAATCCACATCTCGAACATTCTTATATATGCAGGACCTGTGAGTGCGCCCCAGCCTTCCTGCCATGAAGTCCAGCCAGTCTTTCTTCCGAATGGAGTTTCCTTCATAGCACGATATGAATACTTAACAAACTGCTCTGCTGGTGAATACTCAGATGATATAGCATTTAACGAGCTCTCAATATCTGAGCCATTAACTTTGATTGTATGCTCTGCCTCTCCATCGTTATTAGTATCAACCTCGATAATCATCGTTACGCCATCACGTTCAGGTGTTGAAGTATAGGCGACTGGATATAGTCCATCAGCCGATGCAAGCGATGCATCCGGCAGTGGCGTATTCGCTGCGACTGTAAAGTCATTCGCCTTAATTTCATCAGGTGCAACAACTGCGGATACTGCGGAATTCTCACTTCCATTTTTGACAGTAAACCTGAATTCATTTGCATTTATATCATCAAACACATAATTAAGTGTCACGGATTCTCTGACATCAACAGTTCCAATCGTCTTCCATCCGGATGGATTGTCATCTGCACCTTTATTCAACTGAGCTTCGATTGAATACTCCCACTTTCTTGTATCATCAAATCCAAGCGGAGCTTGTATTGTTATATCCATAGTTCTTGCATTGTAATCAATGGAAGTCTCAAATGATGTAGGTGGTGAAAGGAGATATCCTTCTTCTCTTGCAGAAGGTCCTGGAGTAAGTACATCAATTCCATCAATTTTTACATTGCATGATGCTTTTACAGTGTATTCATAGACAACATTCGGTGAAAGGCCTGATGTATCTTCAAAATTATAGACATCATCTTCAAGTGATACACCGTCCGGGAATTTGGTTGTATCTAAACTGTTGAAAGTTGCAACGACAATTTCATCCTCACCTGGTGCCATACGAGTGATTTCCCATGTATATCCACCCTCTGTGTTATCCTCTCGACTAGGTTTTTCCCATTGTACAAGAATCTTTGAGCCATATTCAGCTTTGCTTACGTTTACACCAGTAGGAGCTGCGGGAGCACCTTCAACAAAGGTATACCCTGTTCTTATACTTGAAGGCTTACTTTCTGAGCTTGATTGCACACTGATGACCCTGAAGTAAATCTGCTTGCCGTAATCACTTTGAGGTGGATAGTAATAGAATGAGTTTTCTCCAGACGACACCGGTGGAATACCAGAAGGGAAAATACTTGTCCATTCATTCTTGTCAGTTGAGCGCTGGATATCAAAGCTTTTTACATTTGAGACACCAGACCATGTAATCTCAATGTATTTCTCAGCAACTCCCTGATCAGCATTAACAGTTACAGGTGGAGTAAGCAACCATCCCTTTTCCACAGTTGAATACTCTGGAACAACACCAAGATAAAGCTCTGCATAATCATTACCAGCCTGTACTGTATAGAGATATGCTGTGTCAGCATCGGAGGCTAAATCATCATAATCTGAATATAGAACATTGCTAGTACTATCTGATGGCACATAGCCAAGGAGTACCCAGAAGAGGGAATCATCGTAATTGCCATTATTCACATACGTACTAGGAACTTCCGCTCTGTAAACTTTGTAATACTCAGCATGAGGCACAGCCCTGAACGAGAGAGTGATTCTATCTGGATAAGCAGCTTTGGAGACTCGGAGATTTCTAGGTGCTGCTCCGTTGAAATAAGCTGTTGTTGTTTCATTTGAATAATCATTCTCAACATCAAGAACGTCACCTGTAAGAATATTCCAGTTGCACCCTGTGAAAAGGAGCGCAACAAGAACAACAGCAATAATGCAAAGTTTAGAATTTCTCATTGCTTTCCTCCTCAGAACGGTCTCACGATGCTTTCGCTGTCATCGATTTTTACAGTAGCACCATTGTTGATTGTGACGTTATAATATGCATCTTTGAATCTATCTTCTTTATCATCTAACACTGGCTTTACATTTATATTTGCCAACTGAACAACTGCAGGCAAATATCCTTCGCCAGTGATATCTACGAAGCCTTGTCGTGATTCTGCGTTAGCATCATTTTTCATGTAGCCAATATAGTACAGCTGATTATTCCCAACATAATAAGGCCATATACTGTTATCTGTAGTCCAGATCCGTATATCTATTCCGTCGTTACCAGTACGAGTAGTGAATGTTAGCGTACCATAATGTTTATAACCCGTCATGGAAATCCATCCGGGGGAATCGGATTGCGATGTATTCCTTCCTCCACCGGTAGGAGTCTTTACGTAAAATCCTTCATTTGACCACTCTTTATAATGCGTTGAAAGAACTCTATCTTTTGGTGGATACCAGTCGGTAATACTTTCTTCCTCAACTGCAGCTTTAAGATTTATATAAAGCATGCTATTCAGAAGATTTACATATTCCACTGGTTTAAGCTGCCTTCTTGCCGTTCCTAGAACTTGCTCGTTTTCTGTAGAGAATGAATCATTCGTTGCAGTGATTGTGTAACCAGTTACATCAAGACTATCTCTGAGAACACCTGTGTTGTCATAATATGTGTAAGTACCATCAAGAAGACCTTCTACATGATATGAGAGCGTCTCTATTCCATCTTCATTACCACTCTTTGTAAAATCAGAAGAATGATCATTACCAGAAACATCTACAGTTATGCTTTCACCGAGGACAGAGATTGTGTACTTTGTCGCTCCTGGCACTCTATCCCATGTGATAACAGTATATGGTCTATACATGCCTGACTCATCCACAGGGGCTGTTTCAGCTTCAGCATTCATTGTGCCACCGAACACATATCCAAGGTTAACAGGCTCATTCTCAAGTGTTGCTGTATTCAACTCTGATTCAAACTCAAAAGGCTTTTCTGTTTCACCTGTGCCTTTCAAAGCTGTGACAGTATAGTACGGCTTTGAAAGAGTTGGATTACTATCTGTAAATGTTGTCTCTTTTATATTTTCTCCAATCCGCTCCGCATCAGAAAGATCTGGATTGAGATAGCGGTAAACATTATAGCCATCAGCATTCTTAACAGCATCCCACGTGATTACGACCTCAGATTCAGATACAGCCTTAGATGCCTTGATATTCTCAGGCGCTGATATGAAAACACCTTTTATGACTAAAGGATCTATGCTTCCTTCATTTTCATATTCCGTATTCTTTGCCAGAAGTTTTACTGATATCTCAGAATTATCAGGGATGGAGCCTTTCTCAATTGTCAGCGTGTCAGCAGTGATATCATCAATTTCTAACATGCCTGATTTTCCATTCTCATAAGAATACTCGTAATAATACTGGACATTTTCAGTAATGGCATTGGTACTATCCCAGGTGAGAATGACTTTATCAGGATTGGATATAATCGCAAGGTTGAAGTCATCAGGGAAAGCAAGAACTCTTGCTACAGTGCTTACTGTGGAATAATACTGGTTACCCAAAGCAGATACATATAGAGATATATTAACAGGCTCTTTTTTTTCAGTTTCAATTACTGTGCTGCAAAGACCTGACTCATCATAAATAATCTTTTCTTGAGATATAGTGTCGGGAGCTTCACCATCTATCTGATATGTATAAATATAAGTTGAGCGATCAAGCCCTTCATAAACATTTTCAGACCAATGAAGCTCGATTCTTTCAACTCGGTTATTCGGGGATGTGATTACACTGTTTATTATCTGAGGAACGCTGAGTTTAAGAGTCTCATCAGATATAAATGTACCAAAATCTGCATAGACTGAGCCATCTGCCTTAAGCAGAACAAGATTGTAGCTGTAAGTATGCTCTTCCGCCGAATCATCCTCGGTATAGTTGAGTATCTCAGTGAAAGTAAACACACTGCCGCTTAGAACAGGATTATCAACGATACTGATTTCAGCTTCTTCTGAAGATGGATGCATAACACTTCTCTGTACACCCCATCTAAGACCAAGGGTCTCATCAAGTGTTGCATTATCTGCAGGGAAACTGAGAGTTACAGCAGACTGCGCTGGTCCTTCTGATTTGTAACTTGCATCAAGATTTTCTTCTTCTACTTCTGGATAGAATAGCTTGCCTTCTTTCTCGATTGCCTGATCCGTATTTGATTCATAATAAACTGTATCATCACCAGGAATCGGCATTACTGTATAATTGATTCTGTACTGGTAGGTTTCACCTGGAATAGCTGATTTATCTTCGTAAGAGAATTCAAGTGGGCTTTCTGCCGAGCCATCACCTGCTTTGACTTCAATTGAAGCAGACTGACCGTCAGTCACTTCATCGACGATCTTCTTCCAGTCTGAATCCGCTGACTTCCTCTCGATTGTGAAATAGCAAATTTCTCTTGTGATAGTCATCAGACGCCAATTTGCAGGAAGCGTCCAACTAAGACCAATGTAATCACTTCTACCTGACTCAATTTCAATATCGCTTATCGCATCCGGGGTGTAGTCTTCCGATAATGTCGCAGAAATTATCTCTGACTCCACTTTCACAGGGTTCTCTTCACCGATTTCCATATAAATTTGGAAATCGTAATCAGAATTTTCTGAAGAAAAGTCGTTATTGCTTATCTCATATGTATCTTTATCGTCATCAAGTTCTATTTCATGTTCCCAGTTAGCGCTTCCGGATTGCCTGTATTGCAGAGTATATGTAGCCTCATAGAGCTTCTCACCATCATACCCAAGCTGGTTAGGACTATGCCATACAAGAGTGACATCACGGACTGTCGGGAAAACAAGGAACTGGATTGTCTCAGGAGCCATAGCACCTTCAACAATATCGCTGGGCATTGATTCCCGGCGCTCTGTTCCGTAGCTGGCAACAGCTTTTACAGAGAAGAAATATGATTCATCGGGATCGATATTCATCCCGCCTACCCCATTTCTGCCTGTGATAGTCAGCCTGTTATTCCTTATGCCGCTTGAAACCATCGTGAATTCCGATGGCTGATCCGCAGAGGCGTATTCAACAACATACCAGTCGGCAGAGTCTACTTTATCCCATTCGAGGACAAATGAGTTCTGTAAGCCACTCTGAACCCTGAGATTCTGAGGTGTGGCTGGTGTCAGATATGGTCTGTCATTCGATGACGGCAACGACGGCGGTGTCGCCGGACAAGATACAAGTAAGGTAATAATAGAAACAAGCAATGCTGTTACACATAGCTTTATATATTTTCTCATAAACTTTCCAAATCAAATAAAGGAAGCCAATCAATTTTAAAGGGTTTCCGGCTTCCTTCGATAATCTATATTATTCAGATATTAAATGCAATGAGTTATCGAACAATTTCAAGCAAAATTGTTAGCTAACTGAATTTTATTTACAAAATGTTAAAATATGTAAGTTTCAGAATTCGCATAGCATGCTGATACCAAATGCGAAATTATCTGTCTTTGTGAGTAGTTCCGCTGTGAAATGCTCCATTATAAAGCCTAAAGCTATCTTGTCGTACTCATATGCAAGGCTGAGACTGAGTGTTTCAGACATGTCATATATCACTTTTATCTTCGGGATATACTGCCAGGAAAACGCCATGCGCGGTATGTTGTATTTCCACACCAACTGCGAAAGGATATCGCCAATCTCCCCTTCTATATGCCAGACACCATAATCCCAGCGGACAGTTGCCGCGATATCTGGTGGAACGAAATAGATATTCTTATCAGCATGAAGCTTTAGATCATTTATCTCCTGTGCACTGAAGTAGATTGCCCCTCTCATGCTTGGCGCATTTCTGAGGTCAAGCGTGAATGAGAGATTTTCCTGTGGCTTATACATGATACCGAAGTTGAGACCGATACCTGCTCCGAAATAGTAATTATTCGATGCGAATATACTGAGTATCTGATCATCAAGTCTGGCGTTGATGAGATCTGAATTTAAAAATGATGTCTTGAAGAAGATATTCGGTGAAACAGAAATTCCAACGGAAAGCACATCATCGATGACATACTCCGCAGAGCCGATATTCATCGAGAGTTCCGCAACGAGATTATTTCCATACTCGTATTCACCATCTTTGTAGCTTGCAAGGAGTGAATCAAGGCTATCAAGATATAAATCAAATCTAAGATCCCATCCCGATCCATGGCTTATCTTCCCACCGTAGAGGCGAAATGCAAGATCCATATCACCACCGACTGAGGATGAAAGAAGCGGAGGATATATACCGCTTGAGAATACATCGGCCATTGCATGAGTCCTGTTAGCGCTGCCATATTCATCTGAAAGGAATCTGCTTTTGAAATAATCCTTTATTTCTGCAATGAATAGATCTTCTCCATCAGACATCGAAGGGAATGCTGAATCAATTGAGCTGAGGGCACTTATGATATCCGGATTATGATACCAGAAAGATATGTCCTGCGAAGCAAGATAATCCGCGACAACCTCAACGGAATCATCGAAGGCAGATACAGGATCGGTAAGGAAATCCAGTTCATCGATATCACTGACAATCTCCGCCTCAAAGCCGAAATGAATTGTCTTCTCTATATCAACAAGTCTGCCAGGAGAACGGAAATCACCATGATCTACATTATCTTTAGTCATTATGACAGCAGAATTCAGAGGCAGTATGATTGAAAGAATAAGAATCACTGACAATACAATTCTTTTCATCATATTGCTCCTCCATCTGAAGTAAGAAGGAATGACCATTGGTCAAAACCTGCCGGTGGAGATGGATTCTTGAACATTCCAAGCGCGGCAAGGCCCTCTCCCTCATTTCTGAATATGACTTCAGGCTGTCCATTGTTCTCCCGGAAAGTCCAGGATGTCTTTGTTGTCGCATCGGTTGAGACAAAGACGGCTGTAGCATTAGTTGTCACATTCGTGAGTACGTAATCGCGGTAATTGAGATTAGGCATATCAGAATTGACTATATAGCTTCCATTTGCCTTCTTCATAGCGCAAGGATACCAGTAGTTTATTGAAGCTGACATGGTAGCCCACTTCTTGTAATTCCACTCGTATGAAGTATTCTCTTTAGCATATTTTCCCGGGGACTTGAAATTAATCCTATCTGTTACTGTTTCCTTTGAATCAATGAGAGGTAGAACACGATAATAATTTTCTTTATTTTCGGTATTGTCTGAATCTGCGCTATCAACATAAACATAATACTGATATGCGCTATCATCACGTGCATCCTCAACATCGACAATGAAATCCGCAGGTCCGCTTCCAGATGATGGGTTCATCCAGCGATATCTTCCTGTAAATGATTTTGTTTCAAACGGTATCTTGAATGTACAGCTTTCATTGTCTGATGTGATGATTGTTATCTCCGCTTCATATTTGGTTTTACTTGAAAGACCAGATATAGAGATTCCATCATTATTTATAGTGTAAGTCTTGCTCCTTGAAGGATCTTCAGAAATGGTAGAGACATCATCAGCTGATTTCTTCACATTCATACTATATGTGGCACCAATTGATGGAGAGACATCCCAATCGAGCGTGAATGTCTGCCATTTTGTGCCTTTAGAAACATCTTCAGTGTTGTATATCGGTTTACGGAAGCACCATGCCGAGTCTATGCTTGTTATTGTCTCTGCTTTATCATTTACTGCATATACATAGAAATATCCGTGTTCAAGTCCTTGGATGAAATCTGAGGAATCAACTGTATACGAGTCATTTTGGCTATCGACTCTCTGAGACTTGCTGCTGATCTTTCTGGCATAATCAGAGATTGTAAAAGAGGTAACACCGTCAGGAAGCCCCGAAACAGTGAAATTTCCGCTTTTTTCATCAAAGTCAATTACAATTTCTGAATTGAAAAGAGCCATATCGACAGAGCTTCCAACAGATGCTGATTCATCTGGAGCGTTATCGCTGAGACTTTCGTCAGGAGCTGTGATATACGCATACGAAACACTTAGAGAATATGAAGCTTCAGAATCTGTGCGGAATGAAAAATCAACCTCGCCACCTGTTCCTACCCTGATATCACTTTTCTCGATGCTGCGTGTCTCATCACTTGATAGCGATACAAGATATTTATAACCGACTGTGGTATTCACGCTGACAGTGAGGCTTGTCTTAGAAGAGCTCGGCTCTATCCGGTAGGAAGGAGCCTCACTTGCAGATGGTGCTGCATTAGCAACATCATACTTTTCCCTAGAAACCGTAACCCAGTCTGAGTTGGCATTGTTTTTCGCTTTTACTGTAATGTCATAGGAGCCACCTGGAACAAAACCTGAAAGAGTTGTTCTGAATTTTTCATTATAATAATCTGCCGAAGAGACAGTCACAGGCATTATTTCCTGCAAGCCGAGATTCTCCCCTTCCTCATTTCTCGCCTCTTTTGCTGATACCTGATACTCTGTGGCATTTTCAACGTAACCGAAAGATATTCTGAGATTTCTCGGGTTTGAAAGCTGCCGCACCTCTGTTTCAGTCCTCGCGCTGCTATCTACTGGAGGCAATGAAAGTACCGTCTTCTCAACAGGCTCACACGATGAGAGAAGAATGAATACAATAATGGCAACCAGGCAAAAAACTTTCTTCATTACATATAGTATACACCTGAAACAAGAAAGCAGATAAATTCTGTATGCACCTTCAAAACAAGCAAACAACAAAAGAATACAAACTGCTATAAATAGTATTACTCTATAAATATGGAGGATTTAAGAATGACTACAGTTTCTTTCAAAATAGATAACAAAGATAAAGAACAGGCCCAGGCTCTTTTCGAGTCAATGGGGCTCTCTATCTCTGGTGCGATGAACCTGTTCATCAAGGCCTGTATCAACACGAGAAGCATCCCATTTGAGATAAAGGCCCCTTCTTATGACCAGCTGATTAGAAGCAGACTAGAAGAAGCAGAAAATCCAAATAACTTCAGTCCAGAATTCAAGGATATAGACAGTCTTATGAAATCACTTGATATCCGGGATTCAGCAACCTGATTACAAACTTGCAGAGAAGTGCGGATACGACATGTCTAAGATGGCAGATGGAAGACTCTCTGACCTATGGCTGAAAGAGAAGACCACAGTCCTGTTCTAAGGAAACTGTGGCCTTCATTTATGATACCGTATTCAGACGGTCACTGATTTATCAGTTCTTCTTCTCGCTTTCTGCAATCGCTGCCTGTGCGGCTGCAAGGCGTGCAATAGGAACGCGGAATGGAGAACATGATACATAGTCAAGTCCTACAGACTGGCAGAATGCGATAGACTTCGGATCACCGCCGTGCTCACCGCAGATACCCATCTTCATTCCAGGTCTTACGCCACGACCGAGTCCTACAGCCATCTTGATAAGCTTTCCGACACCATCGAAGTCGATAGTCTGGAATGGATCGTACGGATAGAACTGCTTGTCAGGATCATTGACGTAGTGAGAGAGGAATGAAGCAGCGTCATCACGTGAGAATCCGCAAGTCATCTGAGTAAGGTCATTCGTACCGAATGAGAAGAACTCAGCAGAGGCGGCAATCTCATCTGCTGTGATTGCGGCTCTAGGAACCTCAACCATCGTTCCGATCTTGTACTCAACCTTCAGGCTCTGCTCATCGAATACCTTGGCAATAACCTGCTCTGCTCTCTTCTTGCAGAAATCGAATTCCTTATAGATACCTACAAGAGGAATCATAATCTCTGGATGAACATCGACACCCTGTCTCTTTACAGTTATAGCAGCTTCGATGATTGCCCTAACCTGCATCTCAAGAATCTCTGGATAGACAATCGCTAGGCGGCATCCACGGAAACCGAGCATCGGGTTGAATTCCTGAAGTGCATTGATCTTCTTTGAGATTGCCTCGACTGTCGTTCCAAGCTGAAGAGCCATCTCATGGCGTGATGTATGGTCATTCGGAAGGAATTCATGAAGAGGGGGGTCAAGAAGACGGATAGTGACAGGAAGACCCTTGAGCTCACGGAAGATTCCGATGAAATCCTCTCTCTGCATCGGCAGGAGCTCGGAAAGCGCAATCTGGCGCTCGCCATAAGTGTCGGCAAGAATCATCTTTCTCATTGAGATGATTCTCTTGCCACCGAAGAACATATGCTCTGTGCGGCAGAGTCCTACGCCTTCAGCTCCAAGCTGTACAGCGTGGTGTGCATCCTGAGGTGTATCGGCATTTGTGCGCACGCTCATTGTCTTAAGCTCGCTCACGTAACCCATGAACTTCTTGTAGTTCTGATAGAGAACAGACTCATTCTCCGTCATTGTTCCCTCGAGAACCTGCATGATCTCAGATGGCTTTACAGGAATCTTCTGCGCATAGACAGCACCTGTGAATCCATCGATTGACATGTAATCACCTTCGGCAAGCACAGTGCCGTTGATTTCAAGTGTCTTCTTGAACTCATCGACATGAATCTCACCACAGCCTGAAACACATGGGCAGCCCATACCTCTTGCAACAACTGCTGCATGGCTTGTCATACCACCACGGCATGTGACGATACCCTTCGATACAGCCATTCCTCCGATATCCTCAGGAGATGTCTCAACTCTGACAAGAAGAACATCCTTGCCCATTGCCGCAGCTGCTTCAGCTTCCTGTGCTGTGAAGTAAATCTGACCGCAGGCTCCTCCTGGAGAAGCATTGAGACCATGTGTAGACTCTTTAAGTCCAAGATCGCGGATGTAGTTTGTATCGAGAACTGGAGCAAAAAGCTTATTGAATTCAGATGCAGGAACACGAGAGACAGCAGTCTTCTTGTCGATAAGGCCTTCCTCGACCATCTCAACCTGGCTTCTGAGCCATGCGAAAATCGTTCTCTTGCCGTTTCTTGTCTGAAGCATGAAGAGCTTGCCTTCCTGGATAGTGAACTCGATGTCCTGCATATCATGATAATGCTTCTCGAGTGTCTCGCGGATATCGCAGAGCTGCTTGTATGCATCTGGGTTGACTTTCTGCATTGTGTCGATCTTCTGCGGAGTGCGGATACCAGCAACGACATCCTCGCCCTGAGCGTTCATGAGATACTCGCCGAAGAACTTGTTCTCACCTGAAGACGGGTCACGTGTGAATGCTACACCAGTGCCAGATGTCTCGCCCATGTTGCCGAATACCATTGACTGGACATTTACAGCTGTACCAAGGAGACCTCTGATATCATTCATGAGCCTGTATTTGATCGCTCTATCGTTGTTCCACGAGCGGAAGACCGCATCGATTGTCTTGAAAAGCTGGTACTCAGGATCCTCTGGGAAGTCCTCGCCTGTGCCCTTCTTGTAGATAATCTTATAGCGCTTGATGACTTCCTTGAGATTCTCTGTATCGAGCTCTGTGTCGAAAGTCTTGCCATTCTCATCTTTGACAGACTGAAGCGCATACTCAAACTGTGCATGAGGAACGCCCATTACGACATCACCGAACATCTGGATGAAACGGCGATAGCTATCGTAAGCGAATCTCTCGTTTCCTGTTTTCTTGATCAGCGCCTGAAGCGAATCAGGATTGAGACCGAGGTTGAGGATAGTGTCCATCATGCCAGGCATGGACTGTGCAGCGCCTGAGCGGACTGACACGAGAAGCGGATTTGTCTTGTCTCCGAGCTTTGCGCCCATCATATCCTCAAGTTTCCTGAGATTCTCAAGAACCTGCTCTCTCATGCCTTCTGGATAAGCCTTATGCTCATCCCAGTATGCACATGCTTCTGTTGTGATTGTGAATCCTGGAGGGACTGGAAGACCAATCGAGGTCATATCAGCAAGGTTAGCACCCTTACCGCCAAGAAGTCCCTTCATGTCTGCAGATCCTTCAGCTTTTCCATTGCCGAAGAAATAAACGTACTTCTTTGTTTCTGCCATTGTTTTCTTCCTGAAAATTTAGTTTCACGCATGATATTATTCTGAGTCGCATTCCTCGTCAATCGTATTTGATAATATCTCTATTGTTAATTCACGACATTGCATTGAATTAATATCTAGAAAATGAAACATTGTTCCACTTTTAAAAGAAATCCCGGGGTTTTAAGCCCGGGAAAGAGATTGATATACCCTATCGGTATAGGACCACGATTATGAAATTGAGTCGACTTTGTATCCGGAATCCTCAATCTTCTTCTTTATCGCTATGTCATCAATTGTCCTGTCAGTCCTGACAATAGCGATACCGGATCTGTAATCAACGCTGCCAGAAGCGCCTTCGATGCTGTCTATCGCCCGCTTCACAGTTTCCGCGCAGTTTTCGCAGTGCATACCGGAAACACGGATTCTCTTCTCGGAAACAACAGGCCCATCGAGCTTCTTCTCACCTGTCTTAAGGATAGATGAACCACCCTTGCAGCATGAGCCTTCTCCCTTGAAGTGCTTCACACTTCCTTTGAGTGCTATAAAGAGCAGAATGATTACTATAAGGATAATCAGAGCATCTACCATTACTTTCTCCTCATTCTCTTTATCGCCTTCGAAAGAAGATATATTCCTACTCCGATGAAATAGATGACCAGGAATGCGATGAATGCATAGAACATCGACGTTTTGGAATCACCCATTTCGTCTCTCTTCCTTCGCTTTCGCTATCAAGGCATCGATATTCACTGCAGAGCATCCCGTGCACCCTGCAGAGCAGGATGCACACGATGAGCACTTTCCATTCTTTCTCTTTCTTCTCTCATTCCGGATTACCCAGAATGAATAGAGGAATATGAGGAATAGAATCACAACATCTGCCATATAAAACCTCAGGATGCCGCTTCAAGCGATCTCTTCGAGAAGACTTTCTGGCTCTTGTACGGGTCTGGACGGAAGAGCAGATAAAGCATAACTGCAAGAAGGATTATGGCAACTGCAGAGCCGATTCCGAAGCCACCACCAACGAAGAGCATTCCAATCTGATAGACAATGAGTGTCACTACATAGGCGAAGATATTCTGGAATGCGATTGCCGCCCAGAACCACCTCCTTGACTGGAGCTGCTGAGCCATCGTAGCGATAGCCGCGAGGCATGGAGAATCAAGAAGGTTGAACATCAGGAATGCAAATGCCGAGAGCGCTGTCGGGAACCATGAGCCGATTACAGAAGCAACAGCGATTGTATCCTCTGCTGACTCCTCTGCTACGTTTGCGAGTACTCCCATTGTAGAGACTATCGCTTCCTTTGCAGTGAAACCAGAAAGGGATGCTGCAACTGGCTGCCAGCTTCCGAATCCAAGAGGAGCGAAAATCGGTGCAATTACACTGCCGATTGCGGCAAGAAGGCTTTCGGATGAGCTCTCAACCATGCCGAATCCATCCTGACCGAATCCGAAACTGGAGAGGAACCACATGACGACACACGCAAGGAAAAGTATGGTACCAGCTTTGATGATAAAGCCCTTAAGTCTATCCCACACATGAAGAAGCACAGTTCTCGGTGATGGTATATGATAGCTCGGAAGCTCCATTACAAATGGTGCAGGCTTTCCAGAGAATGGTTTCGTCTTCTTGAGTATGATTGCAGACACCAGCACTGCCGCGATGCCAACAAAATACATAGTCGGAGCAACCCATGCCGATGGCTCATAGCCAGTAACAGCTCCGGCGATGACTCCAGCCATAAGCGCGATTACAGGCAGCTTAGCACCGCAAGGAACGAAAGTCGCTGTCATGATTGTCAGCCTTCTGTCATTGTCCTGCTCGATAGTGCGGGATGCCATGATGCCAGGAATTCCGCATCCTGATGAGATAAGAAGAGGAATAAAGCTCTTTCCTGAAAGGCCGAAATGACGGAACACCCTATCCATGACGAATGCGATTCTCACCATGTAACCACAATCCTCAAGAATGGACAGGAAGAGGAAGAGAATCGCCATCTGCGGCACAAAGCCGAGAACAGCGACAAGGCCACCGACGATACCATCGACAACAAGGCTTGTGACCATATCCCCAGCACCGATAGCAGCAAGACCAGAGGTAAAGAGCCCTGCAACCCAGCCGCCGAATGTATCATTCGTCCAGTCAGTAACCCATGTTCCGATTGTCGTTACAGATATGTAGTAAACAACGAACATCACAGCAATGAAGATAGGGATACCGAGAATCCTGTTTGTGACTACCCTGTCGATTCTATCTGATACAGATTCCTTCGCGCCTTTCTTCTGCACAGTCGTCTTTACGATTTTCTGTATATATTTATAGCGCTCATCTGTGATAATCGATTCCATTGAATCGTCATGGATGCTTTCAATCGCAGTCCTTCTCTCTGCCGCTGTTTTCCTGGCAAGCGAAGACAAGGAAAGCTCCTCCATCACTTTGCTATCATTCTCGAGGACTTTCACCGAATACCATCTTCTCTTGTTCTCGCTTATTGATGTGAGCTCATCAGCTATCGATGCTACAGCTTCCTCTATTTCCTTTGAGAAGATTTCACCAGGCTTCTTCACATCTTTCTTCATCGCTGTCTTCACAGCCGTTTCTATCACATCCCCAAGTCCTGTCTTCTTGAGGGCTGAAGTCTCAACAACCGGGCAGCCAAGAAGCATCGAAAGCCTTGATGTGTCAATTCTAAGACCTCTTTTCTCAAGGAGGTCAGACATATTGAGTGCTATGACAACAGGAACACCTGTCTCGATAAGCTGTGTCGTAAGATAGAGATTCCTCTCGATATTAGTCGCATCAACAAGATCGATGATTACATCCGGATTCTCCTTGAGGATGTAATCACGGCTGACGACTTCCTCAAGCGTATATGGAGAGAGCGAGTAAATGCCAGGGAGGTCTGTGACGATTATCTCCCCATGCCTCTTATCGCGGAGCTTGCCTTCCTTTTTCTCAACAGTAACACCAGGCCAGTTACCGACATACTGATTAGCGCCAGTAAGCGCGTTGAACATCGTTGTCTTTCCGCAATTGGGGTTTCCTGCAAGTGCTATTCTGATGCTCATATCTACCTCACTTCACTATGACGCATGCTGCATCATTCTTTCTTACACTCAGCTCATAACCGCGTACGGTTATCTCCACAGGATCGCCAAGGGGTGCAACCTTACGGATGTATAGCTCCGTCCCCTTTGTTATCCCCATATCCATGATGCGGCGCTTGTACGCACCATCTCCCTCAATCTTCTGCACGATTACAGTGCTTCCGATCTGAGCTTCTCCAAGAGTCATATATCCTCCTTGGGCTGGTCACACATAGATGTGTGAAGCCATCTCCCTATTCAGTGCAATCCTTGATTCCATGATGCCGACGATGACATCACCACCTATTTCGGAAAGAACCCTGACTTCCCTTCCCTCTGTGAATCCAAGATTCTCAAGATACCTCCGAGTATCCCCAGATCCGCTGATTCTGACGATTTTCCCAGATTTACCGCTTGAAAGCATCGATATCGGCATCAAAACTCCTCCAATACAGGTAGCTATCGCTAACCGAGGTTAGTTTATGCTAATTAAAGTTAGCAGTCAACAACCTGAGGCAAAAATGAAACATATTTTCACTTCATGGGGAATGTCTTGTATAATGCTTTCCATGAACATGCATGAATCTGGGGAAATGTATCTTGAAACAATTCTGAGGCTATCTGAGAAAAGCGACCTCGTAAGATCCATAGATGTCGCAGATGCGATGGGTTTCTCAAAACCTTCTATAAGCAGGGCAATGAAGAATCTCAGGGAAGACGGTTATATAGAAATCAATCCGGTAACAGGGCATATAACGCTTCTTGATAAAGGCAGGCTTGTTGCAGAGACTATCTATGAACGCCATAAAGTGCTCTCAAGATGCCTGGAGCTTTTAGGCGTGCCGGCAGCAACTGCTGAAGATGACGCGTGCAGAATCGAGCATGTCATTTCAGAAGAGACATTCGCTGCGCTCAAGGAGCATCTGAAAAAATATTCTGATAAGCAATGAGACCTGCCGAAGCAGGTCCCATTGTTCATGCTATATTGTAAGCAGATATATCCTTTTCCTGAGAAACGGCCCTGAGTCTTTCCAAAGCCCTCTTCTCAATCTGCCTGATTCTCTCTTTCGTGAGACCGTAGACATCCCCTATTTCCTTGAGAGACATCGGCTCTTCACCATCGAGACCGAAGCGCCTTGTGATGATATCACGCTCCTTGTCTGAAAGCACAGTAAGAAGCGCTCTGACATCGCTCTTCAAAGATGAATCCACCACCTGATTCTCAGGACCATCCGCATCATCTTCAATGAAGTCTCCGAATGTCGTATCGCTTTCCTCTCCCTTCTTTATAGGACTATCAAAGGAAACCATCTCATGGCTTACACTCAGAAGGTTGTTTATAAGAGCCTTATCAAGTCCTGTCATCTCTGCAATATCATCAACTGAAGGATCGGATGTCTCCTTGTCGTGCATTATCGCTTTCTGCGCTTTCTGAATCTGCATGAGCTCATTCGTGCGATTGAGAGGAAGCCTTACTGCCCTTCCTTTTTCGGAAAGAGCCTTCATGATAGACTGCCTGATCCACCATACGGCGTATGAGATGAAGTGATAGCCTTTCTCTGGCTCGAATTTATCAAGAGCTGTTATCAGCCCGATATTCCCTTCATTTATCAGATCGGAAAGCGGAAGTCCCTGTCCGCGGAATTTCTTCGCAACTGAAACAACAAATCTGAGATTCGCGTTCAGAAGTTTCTCGCGGGCTTTCCTGTCGCCGCTTTTGGCTTTCACCGCAAGCTCATACTCTTCATCATGAGAGATAAGGGGTATCCTGTTTATTTCCCTGAGATAGATTGAGAGAACTTCATTGTCGTTTTCCATCATCTCCGGTACTGCGTTGGTAATCTCTTCCATTTTGGTATCCTCCTACCTTTCATTGCTGAGTTACAACTTATTATGCAGAAAGCGTGCCAAATCAGGATAAAATTTCTATTTCTTTTATTTACAATGAATTAATACAATCCTCTTTTATGAAGAGAATAATAAAAATGGGTCACAATGACCCAATGATTATCAATATCGCCTTAAGTGGGTCAAAAAGACCATCAAAGATAACAGGAATCCTCATCCGGGTCAGATTGCCACGGAAAGCATATCCTCACAGATTCAAGAAGATTGCGGCGTCCATCACCCGTTATGTTAAATGGCGATGCGTCAAGAGAGCTGATGAACGAATCATACGCATCCTTTATCAGATCTGAAATCATATCGCCTTCCGGCAAGGAAAGCGTGAAAACTGGCTTGGAGCGTAAATACACTGCCAGCTGATAACGATAGAATGAGACGAATTCGAGCGTAATCTCAGTTATATGGAGACGGCGAAGGAATACCTCTGCATATTCGTTAAATGCAGTTTCGTATGATGCATTCCTCGCGGCTTTGCCAGCCTCCTTATATAAGACAAGACTCATCGTTTCATCCATATAACGCCTCTATGTAGTCTGAATATAATAAAGATGGAGAAAAAGAGAAGAGCAGTTTCATAACTTTTGCATCTTTTCTTCTAATCACTTGCCGTCTGACGGATACATTTGTATATTTCATGATGGTCAGAAGGCCTAATAACAGTATTTACGAGGTGATACCATGAAGATTATTCCGCTTGGAGACAGAGTTCTTGTTAAGGCAAAGGAAGTCGAGGAGAAGACAGCATCTGGCATCTTCATTCCTCAGACAGCGCAGGAGAAAACACAGATAGCAACTGTCATGGCTGTAGGTGACGATGAGTCTATCAAAGTGAAGGCTGGACAGCAGATTCTCCACGACAAGTACGCTGGAACACAGATCAAGGACAATGGCGAGGATTACCTTATCCTCAACTATGCAGATATCCTTGCTGTAATCGAGTAAGGAATGCTTATCCGATAAAGGGCGCCGCGTGCGCCCTTTCTTCGTCAGTAGAGAAACCTCTCGATTTTGTCGCCTATATTCGACAGTGCTGTATCCTCGGGGATATAACAATCCGGAAGCGATGAGATCATCATTCTTCCATAGCCTTTTCTGATAATGCGCCCATCGAGTATCAGGACAACTCCCCTATCGCTTTCAGTACGTATCAGACGTCCGATTCCCTGCTTCAGCCGCAGCGTCGCATCCGGAATTGTCATCTCAATGAACGGAGAGAGCCCCTGCTTTGTGAAATTATCAGACCGGGCTTTCACTATGGGTGTAGAGGGGACAGTGAATGGAAGCTTGACAATTATTACAAGGCGGAGTGTGTCCCCAGGGATATCAACACCTTCCCAGAAGGATGATACAGCAAAAAGGGAGCTGTCCTTTTTCTCCCTGAATTCCGCGAGAAGCCGTGCTTTTGAAGCTCTCTCATCCTGCAGCATCAGCCCTTTGATTCTCTTCTGCAGCGGGAAGTAGACATCATTCATCATCTTCTTTGAAGTGAAGAGCACAAGCGCTCCGCCACCGCTGGCTTCAATCGCCTCTTCTATAGCCTCTGCGACATACGCTGTATATGACTCACTGCTCTCATTCGAGAACTGCGCCGCATCCTGAGGCAGAAGGAGAAGCAGATTCTTCCTGTACTCGAAAGGAGATGGGAAAATACCTGAAAGCAGACGGCCATTCTCCTCAGACAGTCCTGAGCGCTTTTCGAAATATTCAAACGATGATGAGACTGTCAGCGTCGCGGATGAATAGATCATGGAATCGAGATGGGAAACTATGGCGCGCGAAAGCACGGGGCCTGTACTCATCGGAGCGATATGTATCTCAGGCTTTCCATCAGGTGAATCCTCGGAGTAAGGAATATACTGCTCCCAGAGAGAGAAACGCATGAATGTGCGGAGCGTATCTGCGTAATGCCTGAGTACAATGGCATAACGTTTTATAAGATCGACAAAGATCTCATTTGAATCGGAGGGCTTGTCATTATATCCAGACATGATGCCGTCGCTTATTGTATACATAAGCTCCGCCACCCCCTCGCCTTTCATTATCTCAGCAGAATGCTGTTCATAGAAAGAAGGGGTGAAAAGCACCTCGTTATCCTTTCCCCAGTGTGAAAGGATTGCCGTTAGCGTGCTGTCATATTCACCTATGAGCGTTCTCAGATGAGCAATCTGCTCTTTAGCCTTCTTGCCGCTTCCCCTCTTCTTCTCCTCCGTGGATAGGAAATCGAGGATGGAGGCAGAGCCGAAGCGCTTTTCCTTCCGAGTAAGGTAATCAAGTGTCTTAAGCACCCTATACGATGAGTAGACTTCTGAGAGGATGTCAGTTGCCTCGCTTTCAATATGATGAGCTTCATCGACGACACAAACTGAATATGAAGGAAGTATCGCATCGTCTGAATACTCAATCTCATCATCGTAGCGCGCTTTGGCATCAATGAGCAGCAGATGGTGATTTGTCACTATAAGATTGCTCTTCTGCGCTCTTCTCCTTGCATTGTAATAGAAGCACTCTTCGATATATGGGCAGCGATGCATCAGGCAGTCCTTCTCGTCGGATGCGTATTGATAGAACATTTTCCCAACAGATGCGGAGGGAACAGATGAAGCATCTCCTGTGTCTGTTGATGCAACCCATTCCTCAAAGCGTATCTCCTCAGGTGTCCGTACTTCCTTCAGAAGCCCTTTCTCATTCCTCGCTTCAGAGAAACGCCGGATGCAGAGATAATTGCTGCGCCCGAAGAGGATAGTCACCTCAATATCGGAAGAAAGGGCTTTCTCGATGATTGGGATATCTTTATCAAAAAGCTGTTTCTGCAGCGCGATTGTGCTTGTCGCGATAATAGCCCGCTTTGATTTATCACTATTGAGCATGGAAACAACAGGGACAAGATAGGCAAAACTCTTGCCTGTTCCTGTTCCTGCCTCGACTTCCGCGTGCCGTTTTTCCTTTATAGCCTTATCTATCAGAGAAGCCATCTCAACCTGACCGGAGCGATAGACATATGATGGAAGCTCGCTATCAAGAAGCCCGCCAGGCTCGAAAACAGACTCAATATCAGTCACTGTCCTCTCCAATGTTAAGCTCAGCCATCTTTCGTGTTATTGTCTTCCTTCCGATTCCAAGATACTCTGCTGCCTTCGTCTTGTTGCCATGCGCGAAGGAAATCGTCTCAAGAATAAGAGTCTTCTCGGCATCATCCATCGTCACAGGAAGCGTGAAAGACACAGTCTTGTCCTCCCCGCTCCGTCTTATCTGCTGCGGAAGGTCATCGATGTCAATTACTTTGCCACGGCATAGGACTACAGCAGCTTCTATGGCATTCCTCAGCTCCCTGACATTCCCTGGCCAGGAGTATGAGAACATAGCTTTACGGGCTGCTGGCGTAAAGCCTTCGATCTTTCTTTTATCCTCAGAATTGAATGTATCGAGAAATGATGCGGCCAGAAGCTCGATATCCTCTTTCCTTTCACGAAGAGGCGGAACTTCAATGTGAACCACATTCAGACGATAGAAAAGATCCTCGCGGAAGCGACCATTCCTGACTTCTTCCTCAAGATTCCTGTTTGTCGCGCATATGACACGTACATCAACAGTGATTGTCTTCTCGCCTCCAACGCGCTCGAACTGTCTTTCCTGAAGCACACGAAGAAGCTTGACCTGTGTCTGGCTATCAATCTCACCGATTTCATCCAGGAAGAGCGTTCCGCCATCAGCAAGCTCAAAGCGCCCTTTCTTCTGAGCTGTCGCACCTGTGAAGGAGCCTTTCTCATGTCCGAATAGCTCATCCTCAAGAAGCGATGATGATAGCGCGGCACAGTGCACTTTTATAAATGGCTTGTCCCGGCGTGAAGAGAGAGCCTGCAGCGCTTCTGCGACAAGCTCCTTTCCAGTTCCTGATTCGCCTGTAATGAGTACAGTGGCCCTTGTATCAGCAACCTGGGATATAGTCTGCATCAGGGCAGACATTCTCCCAGACTTCCCTATTATCCTCGAATAGCCCTGCTGCTTCTTCAGCTTCTCGATTTCCTCGGAAAGCTTTCTGTTCTGCTCCTCCAGGGATGAAGCTGCGATACTCTTCTTGACGACAAGAAGAAGCTTGTCTATGTCAACGGGCTTTGTGAAGAAGTCAATAGCGCCATCGCGCATCGTCTCAACTGCTGTCTCTATCGTTCCATGTCCCGTGAGCACAATAACAGGCAGCGTAGGATAAGAAGAGGATATCCGCTTCAGAAGCTCGTAACCATCCATTCCGGGCATCCTGAGATCCGTTATCACGAGATTCACGATATTCTTCTGTATTTTATCCCAGGCTTCATTGCCATCGGATGCGGTTATGACTGCATATCCCTCATCCTCGAATGCCATCTTGAGTCCGGAGAGGATATTCTTCTCATCATCAGCTATCAGAAGCGTCGGCATAGCAATCCTCCTTCTTTTCAGCAAGTGCCTTCCTTTCAGTCGAAGGGACAGGAAGCTTTATTGTGAAGACAGTCCCCTTTCCTGGCTCAGAAGATACGAAGATATCACCATTATGCTCTTTTATGACTTTATACACGACGGTAAGTCCAAGTCCTGTTCCGGAGGCTTTTGTCGTGAAATACGGCTCGAAGATTTTCTCAAGCTGCTCGCTGTCGATACCGCATCCGCTGTCTTCTATCCTTATAACCTCGAAATCCCCGTCAAGCTTAGTGGAAATACTCAGTACTCCTCCGCCCGGCATAGCCGCGAATGCATTCTCCACGATATTCAGAAGACTCTGCCTGATATATCTTGCATCAAGCTCGACACGAGGCATGAACTTCTCCGTCTCTACCCTGATATCAATCTTCTTCTCTGAAGCTTCCGGAGATAGAAAGACTACAAGATCCTCGACAATATCGTTGACCGAGCCAAGCCGCAGCTCTATATCCATAGGCCGGACAGCGAAAAGGAAGTCCACCGCAATCGCATTGAGATGATCTATCTCCTCGTCGAGGACACTCAGATAGCGCTCTGAGCTATCCTTATCGATTGAGCCTTTCTTCTGGATAGCTTTTCTCATCAGCTGGATATGGATTTTCATTGCCGCCAATGGATTCTTGATTTCGTGGGCGATGCCTGCGGCCATTGTTGTCATGGATGCAAGTGACTCTGAACGCCTGAGCCTTGCTTCCTTCCTTATGTCATCAGTGATATCTGAGATGATGACATCAGTGCAAATGCCGTTTTCAAGATGAAGAGATGTGAATGAGACACGCTCTGTTCTTGTTAGATCTCCGCATTGGAATACAAAATCCTTTGCCTCCATCTTCTCTTTTCCCGTAAATACATCCATGAGGAACTTCTTCACATCGGGATCTATGAGCATGCTATCGAGAGTCATGCCTATGCGCATTCTTTTTCTCCTGTCCGATGGAAGGAGATGGAGAGCGGATGAATTGAAATAGACAAGCCTCCTGTCTGAAGAGAAAACAAGATGTCCATCATGTATAGAAGACATCAAAGCTTCAAGCATGTCGCTTTCTGCGATTTCCTCTTTTATGAGCTTTGAAATCTCACTGGAAGGAAGCGTCTCAATATCATCGAGTACTTTCTTCAGAAGCTTATTTGACAATCTGTGCCTCCCTGAGCGCTAAATCAAGAGCGTATCTTATACTCATATTATAAATATCGGAATTGCTTATATGGAAATTAAGCAGCTTCCAGACTTTCCTTATGCGTCCCACACTGTACCGCCCTGATGAAAGGGCTTTGTCCATACTCTCCTTGACGAGCGTGCGGAAATAACGGTATGCGGAAAGCTTCTCCAGAAGCTGGAAAATCCCGCTCTCATCCTCAAGGCTGAGCATCTCTCCTGAAAGCAGTGCTTCTGTATATCTGACAGCCGCTTCACGTACAGAATGCTTGTCTTCATCGCTTTCAGTCATGTCAAAATAGAAAGCGTCAAAGGATGGATAATCACCGAATACCATGAGCTTTTCGCAAAGAAATGACGAAATAGCGGCTCCGCTCAGCTCTGGAAATGAGAATCTTCTCACTCTGGAAAGTATCGTCTCCAAAAGTCTCGATGGATACTCTGAAATCAGGATGATATGGCTATGAGATGGCGGCTCCTCCAGCATTTTGAGCATGCTGTTCTTCGCACCTTCCGTGTAATCCTCGACATTCTCGAATATGACGACTTTCTCTTCAGTCCCATCCTCAAGCCAGCTCTGCACTGCTCTTATCTCATCGATAGTCGCACCTGGCGTTTTCTTTCCAAGCGTGAAGAAGTCAGGTACAAGATGCGAAGAAAGTCTCTTTATGATACTTTCTGTGGCTTCCTCATTCCATTCGTGGATATCCTCCATCTCCATGAGAATCGCATCGACAGCTTCCGCGTTTCCAAAGATAGTTGAATCACCTTTTCCATCTTCATCTTTCGCGTCTTTTACAACAGTCTTCTTGCCTTCATAAAGCTCAGCGATGGAATAATGATATGAAAGAAGCACTTTTCTCAGAGCCTGGATAAGAAACAGCCTTGAGCTCTCATTGAGGTTTCTTGAGAAAAGAGAAAGAGCCGCTTTGCATTCACTCTCA
The DNA here is from genome assembly GCA_944388955.1 of uncultured Spirochaetaceae bacterium. Taxonomy (GTDB): domain Bacteria; phylum Spirochaetota; class Spirochaetia; order Sphaerochaetales; family Sphaerochaetaceae; genus Ornithospirochaeta. Next base: position 26,627 of record CALXKJ010000017.1, read on the forward strand.
GCATGACGCATTGGAAAGAAAGCTATCTCAGGTGAGCGGATATAATCCCTGTCACCGCCTGCGATTGAGAATGCCAGATCGAGGGCACCAGTCAATCTTGATGAGCCAGGCTTTCCTGAGAATAGAATCGAGCGCGGGAGAAATGATGATAAAAGCGTCCTTTCAAGTTCATCTGCAATCGAACTCTGGGTTGCTCGGAGATTCTCAAACGGCATTCTTTATCACCCCGACAATCCCCGGGAACAGCGGCTCTATGATTCTCTCTATGATGATGCTGGATGAGAAGAATGATGAGGGATCGAAGAAAGTCTGATAATTAAGCACCGCAAGGATAATCGAGAGCACGATAGCAGAAGATGCAAGTCCCCATATAAAGCCAAGAATATGATTAAGGGCTGGTATAAGGGAGAGTGCATTCTCAAGAACACTGCCGAAAATCTGTATGAGCGTATAGACGATAAGCGAAATTACAACGAAGACGATAAGCGTGGCGATAACCGGATCGAGAGTGGAGCCTTCTCTGAGCATCGTGGCAAATGGCAGTGTCAGCAGAAGCGATACCGGAACGGAGACAAGAAGCCCCGCGAGATGAGCGAACTGCTTTGCAAATCCTACCGCACAGCCAGATACTGCGCTTATGAGAAGTATGGCAAGGACTATGATGTCCAGAATCCCGAATGTCAATGAGCCAAGTGTGATTGTCCAATCCATAATGAATATAATACCGAGAAAAAAACTTTTAGGCCATTCTATGCATTCCTTCTCTATTTGATTATCCTTCGGATATGGCAAATTTCTTTTCATTCCTCTTTGGAGGAACAAAGCATGACAAGGACATGAAGAGGCTTAGACCTATAGTCGAAAGCGTCAAGAATGAATATAGCTGGGCTGCATCGCTCAATGATGATGACTTTCCGCGTCTCACGGCAGAGTGGAAAGAGGAAGTGAAGAAAGGCAAGAGCCTTGATGAATTGCTTCCAAAGGCATTTGCGCTCGCGCGTGAAGCTTCAGGCAGGGTTCTCGGGGAAAGGCATTATGACGTGCAGATCATGGGTGCCATTGTTCTCCATCAGGGAGCGATTCTCGAGATGAAGACAGGTGAAGGCAAAACCCTCACAGCCGTACCCGCGGCTTATCTTAACGCGTTAAGCGGCGAAGGTGTGCATATCGTCACAGTCAACGATTACCTTGCACAGCGTGATGCTGAATGGATGGGCCGTGTCTATTCTTTTCTAGGCATGACTGTCGGCTGTATCGTCGCAGGCGAGGATGATGAAAGAAAGAGGGCCGCATATTCTGCTGACATAACATACGGTACAAACAACGAGTTCGGATTCGACTATCTCAGGGATAACATGAAGCTTTCGCTCAAGCAGAAGCTTCAGCCAAAACACCACTACTGCATCATCGATGAGATTGACTCGATTCTCATAGATGAAGCACGTACACCTCTCATCATTTCAGGACAGGCTGATGATGACTCACCGAAAGTCAAGGCTGCGAAAGCGATAGTCCCCTACCTCAAGGAATGCGAGAAGAATCCTGAGACTGGTGATTACTATGAGCTTTCAGCAATCGACAAACTCGACAGGGAGGCATTTGCCGCATTCGATGAGAAAGGTGACTTCAAGCTCGATGAGAAATCGAGGAAGGTGACTTTCACGAAGCAGGGAATGACACATATGGAGGAGCTTCTTAAAAGAGATGGCGCACTCTCTGTGTCGAAAGACGAGAATGGCAACACGACCTGCTCTCTTTACGATGATGAGAACTTCGACCTTGTGCATTATGTGACACAGGCTGTGAGAGCCCAGTATCTGTATAAGCGTGATGTCGATTATCTCGTAAAGGATGGTGAGATACAGATTGTAGATGAATTCACAGGCCGTGTCCTTCCCGGAAGAAGATACTCAGAAGGTCTTCATCAGGCGATAGAGGCTAAGGAGAATGTCTCGGTACGCGGGCAGTCAAAGACATTCGCTACGATCACATTCCAGAATTTCTTCAGGATGTATGACAAGATATCCGGCATGACAGGAACTGCAGATACCGAAGCTACGGAATTCAAGCAGATTTACAATCTTGATGTCGTTGTCATCCCGACGAATGTGCCTGTTGTCAGGAAAGATCTCCAGGATCTCACTTTCTATGATGAGAAATGCAAGTTCAGCGCTATTGTCAAGGATGTTAAGCGCATTCACGCAACCGGCCAGCCTATTCTCATCGGTACGGCATCAATAGAGAAGAGCGAGAAGCTCTCTGCCCTCCTGACAAAAGAAGGAATCAGGCATGAGGTGCTCAACGCGAAGAACCACGCGCGTGAAGCTTATATCATCGGCGAAGCTGGCGCGAAGGGAGCTGTCACGATTGCAACAAACATGGCAGGCCGTGGTACGGATATCAAGCTCGGAGGCTCTCCCCTTCATCTTGCACTGAAGAAGGTCGGGACAGATGCCGATCCAGATACCCTGAAAAAAGCTATGGATGATATAGGGCCTGAATACCAGAAGGCATATGAGGAAGTGAAAGCCCTCGGCGGACTATATATCATCGGCTCTGAACGCCATGAATCAAGGCGTATCGATAACCAGCTCAGGGGTAGATCCGGAAGACAGGGAGACCCCGGTACAAGCCAGTTTTATATCTCTCTCGATGATCCTCTTATGAGACTCTTTGCAAAAGAAGGTCTGAAGGAGATGATAGGAAGACTTGGTCTCAAGGATGGGGAGCCAATCCAGCATAAGCTTCTTGACAACGCTATCGAGAACGCGCAGAAGAGAGTCGAGGAAAGGAACTTCCAGATACGTAAGCACCTTCTGGAATATGATGATGTCCTTAACGAGCAGAGGAATTTCATCTACTCAGAAAGAGATAAGATACTCTCCGACGAGAATCTTCTTCAGCGAATCATTGACAATACAAAAGATCTCGTGGATGCCGCATGGGAAGCAGCTGGTGGTGACACGGAGAGATTCCTCTCCGCCTACCAGAGCGTATTCGCTGCCCGCCCTAGTGAGAGCGATGGAAATGATGTCTCCCGTATAAAGAATACACTTGAAAACAGTCTCAGGGAGAAAGAGGAAAAAGCCGGGAAAGAGAACCTCAATGGATTCATCCGCTATGTATATCTGAGGAATATCGATAAGAGATGGGTTGATCATCTTGATGCGCTTGAGGATATAAGGGACGCGGCATCACTTATGAGCTACGCCCAGAAAAATCCTCTGGTTGAATACAAGAACACCGCATCCGATGCCTTCGACGATATGATTGAAAGCATCACAGAAGCTGTAGTCAGGACAGTCAATGCAGTACGCATTACAGTACAGCCTAGAGTACAGGCACAGCAGAGGAAGATGCACGAAGTCCATCAGACACCTGCAGATCTCATGTCGAGAAATCAGAAGACTGCAGTCACATCCGCATCTCAGGCCCAGAACACGACAGTTGTCCGTTCTCAGCCGAAGATAGGAAGGAACGACCCATGCCCCTGCGGCAGCGGTAAAAAATACAAAAACTGCTGTGGAAGAGGTCTGTAATATTTAGGACATGGATGTACAGGAAAAGGTCTTCAGCATAGTTCTTACAGCTATACCTGTATCATCCATATTTAAAACTGAAGCGAAGAGAAGCTGACTGGAGCAATAATCGCTGACTTTCCTGAAATGTCTGATATATTAAGAATAATGGAAATGAAATCAGAATTCAGTCAGAAGCTCTGGATCCAGAGAGACGCTGTTCTGCTCCAGTGAGAAAAGCAGAGATGGCTCTGAGAATACACTGCTTGTACCTATCGAGCCGATAACCTCCCCTCTTGAGATATTCATACCTACATTTATACCGCTGACTACAGTCTCAAGGGAGGAGTAGACTGTCACATAGCCATCAGCATGCAATATCTTTATCGTGCGTCCAAGCTCTCTGTCGAATGATTTATCTATGACACGCCCATCAGCGGCAGCATGCACAGCGCTTCCTGGTTCAGAAGCAATCAGGACACCCGGGATGAGAATCCCATTATAGTATTCCTTGTAATGCGCAACGACCCTGCCTTCAGGAATCGGAGATGAGAATGTCCTGGAGACAGGACGCTCAAGAGCCCCGGGATTGGGGACAAATACCTTCTTTCCTACAGTTACAGATGTGTCAGCATAACCATTTATAGCCGCTAAATCCGCTGCAGAAAGCTCAGGATTACGCTTCCTGACAATAGATAGAAGCGTATCGCCTTCTTCAACTGTAACGAGTATACCGTTCACATCAGGAATCCGGAGTTCTGTACCCGGGACTATTTCTGTATCGGTAAGCTCGTTCACACTTGCGATTGTCTCTTTATCAATACCGTGCTTTTCAGCTATTGACTGGAGCGTATCGCCTTCAGCAACAGTGTAAGCAGTATACTGTACCGGAGAGAAATCAGAGGAAGCCTTTTCAATAATCGGCTTAGCTTCAATATATTCCCTTGGCTGTGTCTCTGCCTTCTCTGTCAGCTGGAGAACCTCCGGGCTCTGTACTTCGATGCTCCTTGCATCGTCAGCAGAAACATCCGCTGTATTCCCGTCTGCCGGTGTATTGAAAAGAAGATAGAGAACAATTGCCAGCATCGTTATGATGATACCAATCAGGGCGATGACAAGAGTCATCCTGCTTGTAGATCCTTTCCTTTCCCTGTACCCTTCCGGTGGCATATCATCATAGCTGTATCGGCCCATATATCGACAATCCTCGTGACTCATTCTATTATTTTCCATATGGAAGAAAATGGCAATAAGGGAGATTCAAGGCTTGCTTTCATCTTTTTAGTCATCATAACGCTCATAACAGCGGCATGCATTATACTCTCTTCATCAGGATTCTTCTCCGACCGCCCGATATACAGGGATCCTGAATTATCACTATCATTGGTCAGAGGAAGTATCCTTGACAGGAATGGCGGCTACCTTGCAATCCAAGCCCCTGATTTCGGCTTTGAGATCCATATCAATGATTCTTCTCCAGCAGAGGCTGCGCATTTCATTTCACAATGGAGCGATGAGAATGCGATATCAATAGAAGAGAAAATCTCACGAGGTGAGAAATTCATTCCAATCACCATTATCCCATCTTCAATCGAAAGGGAAGAAATCATCAGAAGCTTAAGTGAGATGAATCTTTCCGATGACATCACCCCGAATTCAATAGAAAAGAGGAAATATCCTCTTGGACAGCATGCCGTCAATATCGTGGGAATCACCAACAGGTGGCTTGATGGGGTTTCCGGTCTTGAGCGCCTTTACAACAAGCCGTTATCACCGATTCCATCGATCTACAGCGTAATCGCGACAGGCAAAGACCTGCACACGACAATTGATCCGATGCTTCAGTACAGGCTATCCGATGAGGATGCACGCGCTGCTATCCTTTCTCCAGAAAAGGAAATACTGGCATATACCGGCTATGCGGATGACACTATCCTGTCAGCAATATGCAGGGACACGGATGCAGAAGGAGCGCTCAAAGCATCATCACTTAAGCCAATAGAGATAGATAATGGATACATCCTCTACACAGAAGATGAATCCATCCTTCCATTTGTTATCTCCATCCTTGAGGAAGAAGGCTTTGTATCTACTCAAGTGATACCTGAGCCCTGAAGCGTCTCATATCGAGGCCGAAGCCTTTCATATGCTCAAGGACAACAGAGCCTGATGCTTTTGCTATATCATCAGGTACTTTCTGTCCATCGGTGAAGAAAAGAATCGGAACCTCCACTTTATATGAGAAGGAAAGCACATTGCCTATAGTCTCTGTCTCATCGAGCTTTGTGACTGCAAGCGATGATGGAGAGTACTCTGAGTATGATGCAAACTGCTCCATGATATCCTCCTCCTTCATGCTCGCAGGAACTGTGAGAACATAATCCGACTGAGACATGTCAAGAAGGCTCAGTAGACCTTTAAGACGGAGATTGAGCTCCTTATCCTTCGGAGAAAGCCCCATGGTGTCTATGAAGATCATATCAAAAGAGGCAAAACGCTCTACCGCTGACAACAGCTCATCCTCAGCGCCGGCAAGCGCCACAGGAATAGAGAGGGCACTTCCGAACGCTCCGACCTGCTCATATGCACCGGTACGGTAGGAGTCAAGCGTTACGATAGCAACCTTTCTCCCCGTTTTCTTGAACATATAAGCGACTTTCGCAAGCGTTGTTGTCTTCCCCGATCCTGTAGGTCCAATGAACACGACAAAATGCTTCGGATGGATCTGCCCCTGATAGGCTATCCCCACAGTCTTCAGAAGACGCTCGGAAAGGATCATCGAAACATCACCGTTATCGGGGAAAGCTTCAATGAGCTTTGCCTTCAGTGGGTCTGTAATATGATTGGCCACGAGAAGGGATTCAGCTTCCGGGAGAAGAGGCTTGTCCCTGTAAGATTCGGTATTGAGACGCTCCTCTCTGGAGAGGGAATCCGGATCGGGCGTCCTCGCCTCCTTCTCGAATTCAGAGATATCCTTCTCCCCTGTCTTGCCGCTCTCCTTCTTTGTGCTGGCAAGGTAGCAAACTATCTCACAGCGGGGCATCCGTTTTGTAAAGAGCCCGCCATGAGTTGTGAAATCGCGGCGTGAATGGATTCTTATGCCATTCCCATATAGCTCCTGGGCTTTCTTCACTGCCGCGTCATATGATTCTGCAACAACTGTATAGTATTCCATCAGAGAATATACTTCGAAAGATCAACATTCTCGACTATATCGCCAAGACGCTCCTCAACGTAGGCCTTGGTGATTGTAATCGTCTGTCCTCCAAGCTCATCAGCAGAGAAAGCAAGCTCCTCGATAAGCTTCTCCATGACTGTGTAAAGCCGTCTCGCGCCAATATTGTCATTTGTCTGATTGACGCTGTACGCGATTTCCGCGATACGGTGAAGCGCCTCATCATTGAAATCAATAGTGACATTCTCTGTTCCCAGAAGTGCCTTATATTGCTTCGTAATCGCATTCTGAGGCTCTGTGAGAATCCTGTAGAACTCATCTGCTGTTAGATCATGAAGCTCAACACGGAGCGGGAATCTTCCCTGAAGCTCAGGAATGAGATCTGAAGGCTTCGCGAATGAGAAAGCTCCTGCGGCTATGAAGAGGATATTAGTCGTGTCAATGACTCCCCACTTTGTCGAGACTTTCGAGCCTTCGACAATCGGGAGTATATCACGCTGGACGCCTTCTCTTGAGACATCGGAGTTTGAATTGGAATTATGGGAAGCGACTTTATCTATCTCATCGATAAAGATGATTCCCATCTCTTCCGCTTTTTCCTTTGCCTCCTCGACAGCCTTGTCCTGATCGATGACTTTATCCATCTCCTCTTCTTCGATGATCTCACGAGCGCGTTTGACAGATATCTTCCTTGTCTTCTTGGCGTTACCACCGCGCTGGAACATATTGCCAAGAGAGGAAAGCGCATTCTGTAAATCCTCGATATTCCCGGATGCACCCATCAGCTCAAAGCCTATATTCTGCCTGCCATCATATGGCATCTCGACTTCCTTATTATCAAAGACACCATCTTTCAGGAGAGCCCTGAACTTCTCTCTCGTATCTTCGACAGAAACATCTGTATCGCTTTTCTGGCCTTCAACTGCTGGTAAGAGGAGATCAAGAAGCCTGTCCTCAACCCTCCTGTTCACTTCCTCTTCCTTCTGCTCTGCCATCTCTTCCCTTACCATTGAAAGAGAAGCGGCCATGAGATCACGGACCATCGATTCGACATCGCGGCCTACATATCCCACCTCTGTGTATTTAGTCGCCTCGACTTTAACGAAAGGCGCATTCGCGAGCTTGGCGATACGACGTGCTATCTCAGTCTTGCCAACACCTGTAGGACCGATCATCAGTATGTTCTTCGGAGTCACTTCATCCCTGATTTCCTCAGGCAGTCTCTTCCGTCTCACTCTGTTGCGGATTGCTATCGCGATAGTACGCTTTGCTTCATCCTGTCCGATTACATATTCATTGAGGCTCCTCACGATTTCCGAAGGAACCATATCATCAAGTTTCTTACGCTCTGGCATCCTGTACCTCTGTAATGATGTTGTGGTTTGTATAAACACATATATCTGCAGCTATGCTGACGCTCTTCTTTGCAATTTCCTCCGCGCTCCAGTCGACTTTGGCATCAAGGTACGCCCTTGCGGCAGCCAGTGCAAAGTATCCTCCGGAGCCTATCGCGATTGCATCCCCATCGGGATCAAGCACATCGCCATTGCCGCTGATCAAGAGCATCCTGTCACCATCGGAAGCAAGGAGCATGGCATCGAAATTGCGTAACGCTTTATCAGTCCTCCACTGCTTCGCCAGCTCCACTGCCGCTCTCATGAGATCACCATTGAATTGCTTCAGCTTACCTTCGAAAAGCTCAAATAGCGTGAATGCATCTGCTGTAGAACCTGCAAAACCGCTTATAATCTTCCCGTTATAGATACGGCGTACTTTATGGCAATTGCCTTTTATAATCATTCCGCCGCCATTCTGGCCTGTCTGCGTAGCCTGACCATCACCTGCAATAGCGACTTGCCCGCCTTTACGCACTGCACATATCGTAGTTCCGTGAATCTCCATCAATCACTCCTTCCCTGCATGGGGATGTGTCTCCTCATAGACTTTCTTCAGTCTTGCTCTCGAGACATGTGTATAAATCTGGGTCGTGGAGATGCTCTCATGCCCTAAAAGCTCCTGGACAAGCCTTATATCCGCGCCTCTGTCCATCATGTGAGTCGCGAAGGAATGTCTGAGAGTGTGCGGCGTGAATTCTTTCTGCCACCCCAGAATATGCTTATACTTATCAAAGATAATATGCGAAGAGCTGAAGGGCAACCTTCTTCCCTTATCCCCGATAAGGAATGCATCTTCTTCGCCTTTTCCTGTTTCCGCAAGATAAAGCTCTCTCATCTCAAGATAATGCTTCATCTCATTCACCGTTTCATGTGGAAGGAAAACGAATCTTTCCTTTCCGCCTTTGCCTCTTATGAGGATTCTTCTCTGAGAGAATTCGATATCCTTCACATCTACAGAGAGCGCTTCAGATATTCTCATGCCCGTACTGTAAATCAGCAGGAAGAGCATATGATCACGCTCATCATGAAAATCCCTTCTCGGAAGAGATAGAAGATCATGCACTTCCTTTTCTGTAAGAACTGAAGGCAGGCGCTGCGCTTTCATACGCATCGATATTCCCTGAAAAGGATCGGATTTCACAATCTCTTTCCTTTCAAGATACGAATAGAAAGTCCTCAGCGCTGTAAGCTTCCTGAGAACTGAGCGTTCACTGAATTCATCCGATAGATATTCCGCATACAGTGCCGCATCTTCCTTCGTGAAGGAAAGAGGATCGAGGTTTCTTATACCCATATATCTCTTCCAGGCGCGGAGATCAGTGCTGTAGCTTATGACAGTGTTATCTGAAAGAGCCCGTACCTTCGATATGTATGAAAGGAAATCCTCTATGTAATCCATACCCGGATTTTCCTCATCTCCGGGAAAACTGTCAACGAACAATGGCCGCGTCATACTCCTTCCCCATGAATGAATACCTGCCGCGTACAGTCTCAAAGACAACTGCAGAAGGATTCTCAAAAAGCGATGAGAATGATGAGACTGCACGGCATCCTGACAGGAATAAATCCCTTCCCATTCTATTCTCAAGCGATGAGCGGAGAATCGCTGCCTCCTTCCCGTCATCAAGAAGCATCGAAACCTCTTTCTCCGCCCCTCTTCCAGTTGCCAGAAGCGCTGACGACGCAAGACGGCATGAAAGCTCTCTCGCACCCTGTATATCCTTTCCTGAAAGCACTGTGCTTATAACGCTACCGCCTGTCAGAAGAATGCGTATCATACGTTTTCGATACCTTTCCCTGTAGCCTTCTATACCGATAGCGGAAACAAGATGAACTCGCCCTCCTCCATCTTCAGCCCCCTGTATCACTGAAGTCATGCCATACGTATCAGCTTCTGTCAGCACATCATATCCCATAAGGGATGCTTCAAGAGCTGAAATGTACATCTCCTCATGCTGTCTTGTCGCTGATGATGAAAATGATGCAAGAAGGACATTCTTCTCATATGGAAGATTGCCCATATAAAGAACAGGGATGCCATCTATCAACGATAGCATGACACCTTCATCGAGGGCTCTTCTGATTTCACTTCTCAATTAAGCGCTGAATAGCATAACCAGGCTTCTATCCATAATCTCCTCTATATATCTATATCCGATAGATAGGAAGATTTGTAATGTTTTATATAATTATTATATTATTCCATATTATCTTTTGTATCATCTTCATCCCAATTCTCTACAGGTGAGAATTTATCGAAGAATGATAGAAGCGATGAAGTATCAAGGTGGGTATATATCTGGGTTGTCCGTACATCACTATGCCCGAGCATCTCCTGAACAGAGCGCACATCCGCACCTCTGACAATCATATGGGATGCAAATGAATGGCGAAGCGTATGGATAGTAGCGTCAATGCCTATCCTTTCCACTGTCTCATGAAAGCGCTTATGCGCCGCCTGCCGTGTAAGCCGTCCACCACGTCTGTTGAGAAACAGAGCTTTTTCCTTTGGATTCTTCAGAAGCTGGGGACGGACAATAGAGATATATCTATCCAATGCGGAACGGGCATTCTCACCTATGAATACAAAACGCTCCTTATCTCTTTTCCCTATTACTGCTATGGAGCCTTCATCTTCTTTGTACGATGAAACATCGAGAGCTACAGCCTCAGAGATTCTCATGCCTGATGAGTAAATAAGCTCAAAGAGCGTGTAATCGCGGAAGGAAAGGACGTCATCCTCCGGAAATGAAGCAAAAAGCCTGTCAACCTCCTCCTCGCTTATGACGCGAGGCAGGTGCTCCCTTTCCTTCGGTTTCTCAACAAGCGCTGCGGGATTGACATCTTCTGTACCGACATAGCTGATGAATGTATAGAAAGCTCTGAGGGATGAAAGTATCCTTCCCTCGGTACGCTCATCAACTCCATCGTTTTCCCTTCTGTATATAAGGTATTCCTCTATAACAGCCGGTGTCGCCTCTTCCACGCTAATGTTTTTCTCCCCAAGAAAATGAAGGAAGAGAACTGCTTCGCGAGAATAAACCTCCCGGGTTTTATCCGAGAGGCGTTTCTGGTAGGTTATATACCTTCTGAACGAGAGGACAAATTCTCTATCAGCTGCTGATAGCTCATTTATCTTCATCTTCGTCATTTCTCGAGTATCTCAGCACAGCCGGAATTGAATAATCATTCGGCGCCGCATTGCGCTTTCCAAGCTGCTGCTGGAGATCCTGCCACCTGTTGACTGTTATCGTTGCTGGATCAGAAGAGTCATTACGCTGTACGCGCGGCTTCGGCTCCTCCTGAGGAGCGGCCTCTGGCTCCGCGCTGGGCCGGCTGCTGCGGGATTCCTCGAACCTCTTCCTGAAGACATCTGCTTCTGGATCGAGAGTCATAGATGCATCACGCTGCTCAAAGCCCGTTGCGATGACTGTGACCTTGATTCTATCGCCAAGATTCTGGTTGTAGCTCTGACCGGCGATGATGAGGGCATCATCTGCACAGCTTTCCGTGATGACTTCAACCACATCCTGATACTCCTGAAGAGTAAGGTTATCGCCACCAGCGAGATTGACAAGAACGGACTTGGCACCATCGATTGAAGCATTCTCGAGAAGTGGATTGGAAATAGCGAGCTTAGCGGCGTCGATTGCCCTATTTGCACCCTCTCCGAATCCAAGACCTATAAGCGCGTCGCCTTTGCCCTTCATGACAGTCTTCACATCTGCAAAGTCAATGTTGATCTCACCTGGCTCGGTTATGAGATCTGAAATACCCTGTACAGCCTGCAACAGCGCGCTGTCAGCAATAAGGAAAGCCTGCTTGATTGGGGTATTTGCCTCAACGACCTTCAGAAGGTGCTGGTTAGGAATCAGAATCAGTGTATCGACCTGTTTTCTCAGTCTCTCGATTCCCTGCTCTGCAAGAAGGAGCTTCTTCTTTCCTTCAAACGCGAATGGCGTTGTCACGACAGCGACTGTAAGAGCGCCAAGGCCCTTGGCTATCTCAGCAACTACAGCAGCAGCTCCCGTGCCTGTACCACCGCCCATTCCAGCGGTAATGAAGACCATATCGGAATTCTCAAGCTCAGCCTTGATCTCCTCCTTGGATTCAAGAGCAGCCTTCTCGCCTATTTCAGGAACACCTCCTGCACCAAGACCGCCTGTAAGCTCCTTTCCGATAGCAATTCGCGTCTCTGCGTTAGAGCGCTGGAGAGCCTGAACATCTGTGTTCAGTGCCACGAACGAAACCTTCTTGAGACCGGAAGCAATCATCCTATTGACCGCATTGCCACCGCCTCCGCCGACGCCGACTACTTTGATGATTGTCGGAGCCGCGTCGCCTCCAGATGTTGCATCCTCGATATCGAACATATCAAAATCCATCGTCACTCCCTCAGAACAGCTTACTGAAAAGGCTCTTAACCTTGCCGCCGAATCCGTTCTTCTCCTGACTTCCCCCCTGAGTGGAAGAAGTATCCTTATATTTCTTAGCCTCTATCTTAAGCAATCCGAGAAGAGTTGAATATCTCGGATCGATATATAGACGATCTAGACCGCTGATAGCCTCCGGGAATCCTATCCTTGCCGGCATCCTGAAAATCTCAGCAGCGAGCTCCGTCGCCCCGGAAAGCAGCGCTCCGCCTCCGACAAGAATGACACCAGCACCGAAAGAGCCGGAAACCTCATGCTTCTCAAGCTCAGATGAAAGCATACTGAAAATCTCGGCCATTCTTGGCTCGATGAGTTTCGCCAGCTCTTTCCTTGGAAGCCTGATTGATGGCTTTCCACCCACCGCAGGAGTGATGATCATATCATCATTCCTCACAGAAGGCGTATGGCATGAGCCATCAGTTATCTTCATCGATTCAGCCGCAGAGCGTGGAAGCTGAAGCATGTACGCAATATCCCCGGTAACATTATCACCGCCAAGGGAAATGCCTCCGGTATATACAGGAGCACCTCCAAGATAAGCAATGCAGTCGGTCTTTCCTGAGCCAATATCAATGACAATGGCCCCCATCTCCTTCTCATCGCTGCCAAGCACGACTTCACTGTCCGCGAGCGACTGCAATACCATTCTCTGAACCGACAGTCCCGATTTCTGAACGCACTTCCTGAGATTCTGGCATATCGAAGCGGAGCCAGTAACAAGAAGAACACGCGTATCAAGACGATGACCAAGCATATCTATCGGATCCTTGATGCCAGAGCGTGAATCAACCTGGAAATCCTGCACAAGGGTGTGGAGAATCTCTGTATCCTGCGGCAAATCACGAGCACGCGCGACATCGATAGAGCGTCTTATATCCTCGCGCTTTATTTCCTGATCCCTGCTCTGTATACCAACAACGCCGCTTGACTGTATTCCTGATATATGATCACCACCGACACCGAGTATGACAGAGGAGACTTCCGCGCCAGCCTGTATCTCTGCATCAGAGATAACTGAGCTGATAGCCTTAAGCGTCTGCTCGATATTGACGATAGAGCCGGATCTGACGCCTTCGCTTGGACGCTCAGAAATGGATTCAATCATCAGCTGCCCATCGCGGGAAACTGAGCCGATTGCACATCTTATCCATCCAGTACCTATATCCAATCCGACAAGAGTCTTATCAGAAGCCATCTTTTAATCCCCTAAAGCCTTACAAGCCTATCGCTGTAAAGAGCGTACTCAGAAAAATGCGGATTGAGTCCGCGTTTCTCATTCCTGATTACATCTATAGAATAAGCAATATTCGATGCGCTTACAGCTTCCCTGATGCGTATTCCAGCATTGAGAGAGGAAAGCACTAAAGCCAGGCTTGCACTGCCATCATTATTATTGACAGATTCAATAATATCTATCAAGTCACGGTGTTCTTCATCAAGCTCTCTGAGAGCAGCAAGGACAGAGAGCGCTGCACTATCAAAACCGCCAGAAGGGAAATCCTCTCCTGAAGGTGAATATATCACAGGGAAAAAGCTCTGGAGCGCTTCAAGGTCCCTTATGTCAGCATCAATTACGCTATCTTTGGATATGAAAGAAAGCTTTCCATCTGATAAATAGAGAAAACCGTCCTCCGCGACTGTCTCAAGCTGAAGAACGCCCTTATTGTAAGTAATGGATGCGTCAGAAATATACGGGAGTTTTCTGGCATCGCTTACGACTCCTGTCAAATCAAGAGACGGGAAATATCTGTTCTTCAAAGGCAGGATAATCTTTTCAATCGATGGTGTTGAAATACCAACAGCCTGAACATCCTTCACAGGAAAGAGAGGAAGATATCTGAATGAAAGGAAGAGAACCATGATAATAAACACCGACGCCCCGAGAGCTATCGACGCGCGTTCACTTCTTCGCATCTTTCACCTCCCTTCCGGACGCATAGATGAACCTGTACAGCAGGACAGCTGAGAATACCGTCAGCCCCTCCTCCCAGATATCATAGCTGAAGAATGGCATGGAAATTCCGGGGAAAGGAAGGATTCCCATGCAATAGAGCATATTCATATAGGCCCTGAAGACAATATAGAAGCTGAGTCCTATGGCAATAACAGCTGAATCTGCTTCACCTTTTCTTCTGAGCCTTCTGCTGCTTCTGTAGCCAAGTATCCCGATAAGAAAGAAGAGAATAAGCACAAATAGCATTCCAGTCATGCCTGTTTCCTCTGCAAGAGAGGAGAAGATGAACATTCTCTCTGGAGATGGAAGCGTGCCTAGCTTGTAAATACCTTTCCCAAGGCCAGCGCCGGAGATTCCACCATCTGCTATCGCGCTTCTTGAAGCTACAAGCGCCTGATTATAGAAAGAGGCATCTGATACAGGCATTATCGATTCAAATACGGGAGCAAGGAAATCAGGATAGATAAACGAAATGCCGCACAGTACCGCAATTGAAAAGAGAAATGCGAGTATCAATGCGACAATACTGACGCCTTTTACCCTCAGCAGTATGATTGTCAGGATAACGCCAAGGATATACCACCCGATTCCGCCTGAAAAAAGCATCAGCGTAAGATATATGACAATAACAGCAGATGGTAAGAAATATGATCCCCTTTTCTCCCTTGATGGGAAAAGCGCGGAGATGATGAGAATAAGGGAGAACATCGCGAAAGAAGGCGCTGAAAAGAGCTGGATTCCTCCTATCACGAGATGGAAGTCACCTTCAAATACCGGAATTGACTGGAGCACAAGAGCGATAAGCGAAAGAGGCATGAAGATGAGATATAGCTTCTTTATTCTTCTCATTCCGAGAAAGCGAGTTGCTATTCCCAGGAGAAGACCTGCAACCCCCGCATATAGATTCCTGACGAAATACCAGTAATGAGCAAGTCCGTTGGAGAGCGCTTCTGAATATGATGACGAATATAGTATGACAAGACCATATAACGCAGTAATGAGCGCAATGCACAGATATGTGAATGGAGAAAGGGAACCTGATGTCTCTTTCTCCTTCTGCTGTTCTTCTATCAATAACAGATCATCGTAAGTACTGGATCCTGTCGACGGCATACTTCATTATACCACAGGATACTGATTCTGATAGCCACTTGAAGCACTGACAAGGAATTCCTCATCTGCTGTCATGCCAGCCGCGATAGCTGCCTTAAGCGCACGTCCTTCCGCCTCCATGTCAACGACAGACGAATCCATATGCGCAATCTCATATGACAAGGAGCTTGATGAGCCAATCTGCCAGAGAGGAATGAGAAGAACAATGAATGCAAGGACAAGCATTACAACAATCAACCCTTTTACTGGTCTGGAAATATTCCTGAAAACCTCGAAATCATTCATCTTGATACCTCTTATATTCTCTCCACCACTCTGAGCTTCGCGCTCCGCGATGGTGGATTTTCTTTCTCTTCTTCTTCCGATGGGATTATCGGTTTTTTAGTGAGAATCCTTATCCTCGGATTCTCCTTTCCCGCCTCATCCTTGAAGAACCATTTGACCTTCCTATCCTCAAGCGAATGGAATGTTATGACAGCAATCCTTCCACCTTTCTTCAGAACCCTGATCGCGTTCTCAAGTGACGGTGTAATGCGGTCAAGCTCCTTATTCACTTCTATGCGGAGCGCCTGGAAAGTACGTGTTGCAGGATGAATACGTCCATACCTGTACTCTTTCGGCACAGAAGCTTTTATGATATCCGCGAGTTGCGACGAAGTCTCAATAGCGCCCTCTTCTCTCTTCTCAGCAATCGCTCTCGCAATCCTTCTTGAATAACGCTCTTCCCCATACTTGTATATGACATCTGCAAGGCTTTCCTCACTATAGCCATTCACGATGTCCGCAGCGCTGAGACCAGTACTGTTATTGAGTCTCATATCAAGGGGCTCATCATTCCTGAACGAAAAACCTCTGTCACTCTCCACGTAATGGAACATCGAAATACCGAGATCGAAAAGAATTGCATCCGCCGTTTCGGATGGAGCATTCTCAAGATAATCATCAAACCATGCATTTACAGGCTGAAAACGCTCTTTGAAAACGCTCAGACGCTCTATCGCTTTCTTCTGTATCTCCGAGTCACGGTCTATACCCATAACGCGAAGTGATGGATATCTAGATAGAAAAAGAGAGGTATGCCCTCCTTCTCCGGTGGTGCAGTCAATCATCAGTGAATCTCCCTCAGGGATTGGGAGATTCTCCAACACTTCCTTATGCATCACCGGGTAGTGGACTATTTCCATCACTCTTTCTCCTCGAATAGCTGCTGTGCAAGATCCGATATGCTTTCACCGTTATCACTGGATGCGAACACATCAGGATTCCAGAGCTCTACTGTATATCCTGTTCCGACAAGAAGAGCTTCCGACTTATTCGGAAGGCTGTACTTATCGCGTATCTGCGCTGGAATATTGATTCTTCCAGAACCATCGATATCAACATAGACGGCAGGAGAAATGAGCTTTCTGATAAGGATACGGTTTTTCTTATCGAGCATAGCCATTGGGGATGAGAGAATAGGCTCGGAAAAATCCTTTTCAAAATACTCAGGTCTCATGATCATCAGGTGATTCTCATCAAGTCCTGGAAGAACAACAACCTGCTCGGTGGCCAGTGCGTTTCTTAGTCTTGCTGGCAGGGAAAGACGCCCTTTATCATCAATCCTTGCATTATACATTCCTGTAAGAAGCTGCACTTCACACCACCCATTTCATGGGATTCAATCCCACTTCATGCCACTACCTTACACTACACAGGGACATAATGCAAGGATTATCTCAAAAAAAATCCTGCCAACTAAAGGCAGGACCAAAACTTAGACACTTATGGATAATCTAGTCGTCATTCCCCGGATCGAATACCTTGTAATCAATATCGGGGAAAATCTCGGATGTCTTCTCGGCATTTATAAGCCACTCGGTATTGACTGTATTGCGAGTCATTGCCGAATAAACGACATTGAATGATCCAAGATGGCTTCTGAGTCTCTTCTCGGCATATGCCGATGATGTTCTGTCATGCATTATCTGGGGCCAGTCAGAGCTCATGGCAAGAAGCAGCTCTCTGGAAGCCTGATTGAGGAATCTTCCCTTAAGAGAGCCTTGATCCGGGAATCTCTTCGTCAATTCCTCCATTCTCTCTATAGACTTGAAGATATGCCTGTATATCCAGGAGTTCGTCTCATCAAGCCATGTGTCAGAGTAACCACCGCTACCCCACGATGACTCATTGACGCGGAGCTTCTCTGTTTTTCCGTTATCAAGGATGATTGACGATGGCGTTGTGAACTGGATTGAATCATCCTCCGCGCCTTTCCTGAAGAACTTCTCGATGAAATCAAGGCCCTCAAACCACCTATGACCGAAAAGCTCGGCATCAAAGCAGAGATTGAAAACAGGATCCTTTATTCCCGCAGACTCAATGGCAAATCCCCTCCGCCTGATATTATAAATGAAGTTGTCGACATGAAGATCCACCTTCACTGCCGCTTTCTGAGGATTGTAATAGACTTTATCCTCAGTCTTCCCTGAAATCGCATGGTACTTAAAGCCGGTGAACACCCTGACCTCTGGCTCATGGATATACGGTCTCACGTATGACAGAGGAAGATAATACCCGATATCCCTATAGAAGTCGCGGTAATCACTGTCACATGGATAACCCGAGACAGATGACCATATAAGCGATGTGAGCCCCCAGTCGCGGGCAAAACCATAAAGCCCGGACGGCAGTTCCACGGGCCTGTAGCCCGCATAGATCGATTTATCCGCGCTTGTCAGAACCGAGTGCGATGCCAGCTGGCACCACTGCGCTCCATTATCAAGAATCACCTTATCAAGCCCCGGATAGTAACCGCATTCAGGAAGCCAGAATCCTTTGGAATTCTCTCCGAAAATACGGAAATGGGTCTTCATTCCCATCTTCACTTCCGCGTCTATCGCTTTAGGATAATCCTTATAGATCGGAAGATACGCATGTGTCGCAGCCGTGGTTATGAGCTCTATGCGGTTCTTGTCATGAAGCTCTTTATATCCGGCAAGGATATTCCTTCCGTAATGCTCGAAGTCAGCGAGATTCTCCTCTGCGTAACCAAGATAGCGGAGAGCCATCTCATGGCACTCTGTCTCCTCATATTCCGTACGCTTCACTTCTTTCTCACCCAGCTCAATGCGCTCATTCATATAATTGACGAAGCGCTCCTGCAAAGCAGAATCAGTGAGCATCGTCGCAAGAGTCGGAGAGAAGCATATAGTGAGCTTGAATGGCACTGATGAGGCATCCAGCTCATTGAGCTTTCTCAGAAGAGGTATGTATGTTTCATTGAGGGATTCAAACAGCCAATTCTCTTCAAGGAACTTCGGATACTCAAGATGCCTTACATAAGGCAGATGCGCCTGAAGAATCAAGTTTATCTTATTCATTTATGAGAGTATCCTCCTTCCTGAAAAGCTCTATTATCTCTCTTACTGCAGGGTTATCGGCAAGCTCCCCTTCCTTCGTGGAGAGAAGCATGAGATACAATCTGTACAGTGAGTCGCTGTAACGCATCTCATCGGCATGTCTGAGCCAGTACGCATCAGTAAGGCGCTGAGGCTCGGAAACAGCAAGAGCCACACGCTCTCCTGATTTCCTTATCTCTGTCAATGCGACACGGCACCATCCATCACCATAAACAGTACCGACATTCCATTCAGAATCAGTGAAAGAGAGAGGGATATCATAATCTTCCCTCTTGCCATCATTCTCAATAGAGACAGAAAGCACAAGCGAGCCTTTTGCATCCTGTATCCTGTCGCTGTCCGTCTGCGAGATAGACCAGAATGCATACATCCATGATGAATTCTTCTTTACAAGATGTATTTCCGTATCTGGATAGCTCTCGGGAAGTTCCTCAACACCAGGGATATCGCCAATGCTGACACCTCGATAATCCGTAAGACCAGCCATATAACGCATATTCGCATCGCTTTCGGCGGTCTGGTCATCCTCTTCCTCGTATTTTTCCTCGAGAAGTGAAATAAGTTCTTCGCGCGGCAAAGTGCCAGAATTCTCTATACCTTCCTGCTCTGCAATGCTTCTAAGCTCGGAAAGAGAGAGAGACTCGATGTTTACGAGTATCATTGCATCCCCTTTCAGTGTTATTGAAAGAATCCTATGAAAAAGATTTCTTTTAGTCAATAAACCGCAATACAGCGCGTAAAAATAAGGTTTCTGCATTGCAAATCCTCTCGATAGAAACACGTGTCATAAGAATGCAAAACATGGCTTTTCATGCTAGACTAATCACATGACAGAGAAAACCACGAGAACCTCGCTTATACTTCACGGGCATTTCTACCAGCCCCCGAGGGAAAACCCATTTACAGGGATTATCGCGAAACAAGCATCAGCAGCGCCTTACAGCGACTGGAATGAGAAGATATACACAGATTGCTATGAAGCAAATATGCACTCGAGATACCTCAATGCAGATGGACGTATCATATCAATCACAAACAACTTTTCCTATATTTCATACAATTTCGGACCGACGCTTCTTTCCTGGATGAATGAAAAGCATCCCGAGTCAGTTGAGCTTCTTGCGGAGGCGGATAAAGCCTCGATAAAGCGTCTCGGGCATGGCAACGCTATGGCGCAGAGCTATAACCATACAATCCTGCCGCTTGATAACGTACGTGACGCCCGTCTCCAGATTGAATGGGGAGCGATGGATTTCGAGCATTATTTCGGCAGAAAGGCCGAGGGCATGTGGCTTCCTGAATGCGGAGTGAACAAGGATGTCATACAGCTTCTGTCTGATGAAGGAATGAAATTCGTCATCCTCTCACCATGGCAGTGCCGCGCTGTCGAGGATGAGAAAGGCAGGATGATGCCTCTTGCTGGAAAGCCTGCACCCTATTGGGAGCCTTATATCCTCACAGGCTCAAACGGCGGTGAGATCGCAGCGTTCTTCTATCATCCGGGGCTTGCTGAAGCTATCTCCTTTGGCCATGCGCTCAGAAGTGCCGACAATCTTTACAGAATGCTATTCGACATCAAAGAGAATGAGGGCAGGCCGCTTATCCATACAGCGACAGATGGCGAGATCTATGGTCACCATGAGCCATATGGTGATATGGCGCTTGCAGCTCTTATAAGGAAAGTTGAAGAGCGAGATGATTTCATCTTCGACAATTACGCATCATTTCTGGAGAAGAATCCCGCTGTAAAGCATGCTGAGCTTCATCAGGGGGAAGAAGGAAAAGGCACATCATGGTCATGCTCCCATGGTGTTTCAAGATGGTACAAGGACTGCGGATGCCACACTGGCGGGGAAAACGGATGGAATCAGGCATGGAGGACTCCGCTGAGAAACGCGCTCAAGAATCTTGGAGAGAAGCTCGATTCAGTCCTTACGGAGGAAATCAGGAGAATCTTCGGAGGCGGAGTCAAAGCAGAGGAAATACTTGCACTTGCTGGAAAAGAATTCATCGGAGAGCTTTCAATGAAAGAATTCATCGATGAGCTTCACAAGAAGTATAGCTTCGCTTCCTCTTATGATGTCGAGCTCGCGCATCTGTTATCCGGAATCAAGAATAAGCATTTCTCATTCACGTCATGCGGTTTCTTCTTCTCAGATATCTCTGGCATCGAGCCGAGACAGGATATCAAATACGCCTTGTATGCTATAAGGATGTTCCAGCCATACTCTCAGGGTGATCTGCTGTTTCCATTCCTTTCCGAGCTGAGGAACGCTAAGAGCAACATCAAAGCGCAAGGTGATGGAATGAATATCGCGCAGGAGGAGATGAAGGGACTGCCAGGGGAAGCGGAAGCCTCTCTCTACTTCTTCCTAAACAGGATGCTCGCCAGAAAGGAAGACTGGAAGGACAGCTATGGCCGTTTCCTTCTTGCCCACATGGATATCGATGATGCTGACAATTACAGCTCAGATATCATCGACACAGTCACGCTGGAGCTTTACAGGTTCACAGTCCTCTCATCATCGTCTATAGATAATGGCATAAACCTCTATCTATGCGAAAACGACCAGGGCAATAATCCTATAAACAGGATGAGAATCACAAATCAGGATATACCTGACAGGATGCTTGATGAAATTTATGTATGGCTTGACAGCTCCATGACAAGGGTCACATTCTCGGAGCTTTCCGAGCTTGCGAATGATATGCGCTACTTCTCAATGCTGGTAAAGAACAGCAAATATGTACCGCTTGAGACGATGGTGCTGGAGAATCTAGGTCTTACGCTGAAAATCATCAAATCGCTCTTCTCTTCCCACTCGGACATGGATATACTCCGCAGGCATGAAATACTTGGCAACATGATTGATTTCATCAGGAAGTGTGGCAGGGATTCAGATATCGCCTCGATAAACAATATCCTTTCCTCTCATTGCGGAAGGCTTGCATCTGCTATTGCTGAAAATGGCCTTGATGAGACCTCCGCCGATGCAATTACAGATATCCTTGGTCTTGCAAGAAGCCATGGATTCGAGCCTGTGACAAAGAATCTGCAGAATGCCGTTTATCCTTATTATACAGGAGAGAAGAAGGCGTCCTGCACTGCTGCAAAGCTCAAGGCTGCCGTATCAGCGCTGAACTTCCAGTAACATACGCGCATGCTCAAGCGACAAATCGCTCGTTTCCCCCGAAAGGAGACGGGCGATTTCCTTCACTCTCTCATCCCCCGTCACACCACGTATGTCAGTCGTAGTGCGTCCATCCTTCTCAGTTTTCTCGACAAGATAATGGCTCGAAGCTCTGGATGCAATCTGCGCAAGGTGTGTGATAGCAATCACCTGCTCCTTATGGGAGAGATTTCTCATCTCCTCGCCTACAGCATTAGCGACAGTTCCTCCGATTCCAGTATCAATCTCATCGAAAAGCATCGTTCTGTCAGAGCCTTCACTGTCTATTACTTTGAGCGCAAGGAGAATTCTCGAAAGCTCTCCGCCCGATGCAGAGGATTCTATAGGAGATAGTTTCTCACCTTTATTCGGCGCGATGAGGAAGCTGATTCTATCCATTCCATCGGCATTCATATCTTCTGTCCGCTCTATCCTGATTTCAAAAACAGCGGATTGCATTCCCAGTCTATGAAGATTCTCCTCGATGCTGTGGCTGAGACGTATTGCACCTCTCTTGCGCTCAGAAAGAAGCTCCTCTGCCTCTTTCCTCGCCTTCTCGGCTGCCGCGTCATGCTTTTTTTTCAGAGACAGAAGGATATCCTCGCTGTTCTCGCTCTCCTCAAGCTTTTCCCGGTATTCATCACGTCTTCTGATTGCTTCTTCTATAGAGCCACCATATCTGTGCCTTATGCGCTGCAGAGTCATAAGGCGGGAGTTCTTCTCCTCCAGCTCAACCTCAGAGAAATCGATGCTCTCAAGATAGCCACGAAGCGAGAGAGCTATATCCTCGGCTTCGATCTGTATGCTCTCAGTCCTATCCCTTTCAGCAATAAGCCTGTCATCTTTCTCTGATGATTTCCTTATCGCCGAAAGAGCCTCCTCAAGAGCAGAGGAAGCACTTCTTACCTCACTGAGGGCTGATGACAGCGACTCCTTCAGATATTCAGATGACGAGATAATCGAGACCTCTCGTTTCAGCTCATCTTCCTCGCCTTCTTTAAGATCCGCATTCTCAAGCTCCTTGAGCGAATAGCGCATGAAATCTTCCTCTTCACGGCTTTTCCTCACACGGCTCTCCAGCTCCGAGATTTCCTTCTCAAGCTCTCTCATCGCTCTGTACGACGCCTTATACTCGCTAAGCTTGCCATCAAGAGATGAGAATTTATCGAGTATTGCCCGAAGCACATCATTCTTAAGCAGCCACTGATTCGAATGCTGTGATGAGATATCAACAAGGAAATGGCCAAGCTCATCCCCTTCTTTCACAGTGATAGGCGTTCCATTTACTGTATATGCACCTTTGCCTGATACTTTAATCAAGCGACGGATGAGGATACTCTCATCCTCCCTTTCAATGCCATGAGCCTCAAGCCATGCCAGAATCAGCGGAGATGAAACAGAGAAAAGCCCGGAGACTTCAGCAAAATCCTTTCCGAGACGGACATCATTCCTGTCTGCTTTCGCCCCAAGAAGCAGGGAAAGAGCGCCAAGCATGATTGTCTTTCCAGAGCCTGTCTCTCCAGACAGTACTGTGAAACCTGGATTGAAATCGATATCAAGATAGTCAATGAGCACGTAATTCCGGACTGTCAGATGCTCAAGCATGCATACCTCCTGACCAATGTAGCTTGTCGCGGATGACTTCTGTGAAATTTCTCCTGAGCGAGCGTATCAGAAGCGCTTTATTCCTGCTTTTCTCTATAGTCACTGTGTCATTTTCCTGAAGGGGGAAAAGAAGCTGTCCATCAAGTGTAAGTATCAAATCAGTTCTCTGCCCTTCCTTCACGCTGAGCGTCACGATCTTGCCTGATGTGACAAGTGGCCTATTCGAGAGGGTGAATGGACATATCGGGGTGATGACAATCGCAGACATATCCACATCAAGAATCGGACCTCCTGCCGCGAGGGAATAACCAGTGGAGCCTGTTGGTGTAGCTACTATCATACCATCGGAGCGGAAGGAGCCTGCCGGTGTCTTATCAAGAGAGAGATCAAGTGATATGACTTTCGCGATTCCGGAAGATGATATGACAGCTTCATTGAGGCTTGAACCGCTCCACACGCGTTTCCCATCCCTATGCACTGTTATACGGAGCATAAGACGACGGGAGATATTCGTGCCGTACTGGATATAATGCTCAAGAGCTTCACGCCATTCGTCTTTTCCTATCTCCGTTATATATCCGAAAGTACCAAGATTCACAGGCAATATCGGGATACCCATTTCATATACAGCCCTGGCTGCGTAAAGGACAGTGCCATCACCACCTAGCGTTATGACGATATCGGAAGCTGAAGGCACAGAGATATCATCAGAATCGCTTCCTGTGCTGATGACTTTCGACGCGATAGACTGAGATGAGAGATAGTTTATTATCTCAGCACTCAGCACTTCACTCTCTTTCTTCTTTCCATTCGCGATTATAAGGGCATTATGTATCACTGTATCACCCCAGATGGCTTATCACTCGCTGAATCGATTCAATCTCGTTTTTTGAGAGAAATGGATAGAGCGGAAATGATATAGCGCGTGTTATAGCCGAAATAGCATTCGGGAACCTGTCATATCTATCCTGATATCTGGCACCGATAGATGATGTGAATGTACGCTTTGAGGAAACTCCATGCTTCTGACTGAATGCAATGGCCTCATCAGGTTTTGTTTCGACAATCACGCTGAAACTATAACCATTGGCGCGGAAGAACGGAGATGAAGAGCCAAACAGCTTTGTACCGCTCTTCTGCTGTGCCTGCATGAATGTACGGTAAATCGAGAAACGACGCTCCAAAAGCACTTCAGCCTTTGATAGCTGCACAATCCCAAGCGCAGCATTCATATCAGGAAGATCTATATATGGAGATAATGCTGCAACGGATTTCCTAAGTTTTTCAGCAAGCGCATCATCGGAAGTGACAGCTGCTGCACCGCCTCCTGTAGATATTACGCCATTCTCCTCAAATTCTGATATTACTATATCCCCGCATGAACCAGCGTGAATGACATTGCTCTCTTCCTTCTGCACATCATCTTCAGTAGAAGACTCCTTCACATCGGAAAACGAAGAGCCAAAAGACTGTGAAATATCCTCAATCACAGGCAACCCAAGTTCCTTGATAGCCTCTGAAGAATCAGGTATCTGGCAGATCGGCTCATAATAAAGGAATGCTTTTGGATTCTCATCGAGATGCCTTGCGGCATCTTCAACGCTGGGAAGACCATTTTCATCTGTATCGATGATGATTGCTTTCAATCCAAGACGCTTGAGGATATCG
This sequence comes from uncultured Spirochaetaceae bacterium, assembly GCA_944388955.1. GTDB lineage: Bacteria > Spirochaetota > Spirochaetia > Sphaerochaetales > Sphaerochaetaceae > Ornithospirochaeta. The sequence goes on from CALXKJ010000017.1 coordinate 52,061, forward strand.
AGATAAATGCGAGGTGAAAGCACAGATACAATAACACTGTCACCTTCATTCAGCTCCAATGCTTCGAGGGAAGAAGAAATGACATCAGGATAGGATCTGAGAGCGATACCATCCTTCTTACCGATATATGAAGCAAAGGACTTGAGGAATTCTTTCTTTCTTTCCCCTGGCCCGATCTTCTCATCGACCATTGTCTGCAATACCGCATCCATATCCTTTCTATAGAGCGCCGGTTTATAGAATCTGATTGCCATAAAGCCATTCTAGCAGAAAAGAGGAAGACGATATACATCGATATAGAAAAGAAAAATCCTCATCTGGCACATACAGCCCTGGATACAGGGGAATATATGCAGGATGAGGAGAAAAATAAAAAACCTGGCAGCGACCTACTCTCCCGCAGACGAGCTGCAGTACCATCGGCGCGAGGGTGTTTTACTTCCGT
>CALXKJ010000018.1 GCA_944388955.1 uncultured Spirochaetaceae bacterium
CGCACTCCTGTCCGTCTTTCACCGCCCGACTGTCCGCCTTATTCCGCATCGCTGTCCGTTCTCAGGCGCAATTTGCAGCTTTTGATTTAGGAGCTTCTTCTGGCTCAATCTATGCGATTGCGGCAACCGGTAGCGGTTCTGCTTCTGTTCCATTCAAATATGCAGAAGATAAAGTATTTGCTGAGGGCATCAAATTCAATAGCATTGCAATTCACGCAGATGAGGACGGTGTTGAGCCTCGCAAGGGCAGGGTTACTCTTGATATTGTCTTTGTTGATGATTATTCAGGGTGTTTCTCTTCTGACTCATCGCTGTGCATTAAAGCTGGCAGTGAAATATTCGTAACCTTTGATTGCTCATATGGATATCTTGGGGAAGGCAATACCGGTGATAATGCGCAGCTGACGATAGAGTCCTACTCGATTTCTACCGTAGATCCGAATGCTGGCATCGAGGATATGGCGGTATCTCATGAGCCAAATGGGCTTATTGTCAGAGATGATGATATTGACTACAGAATCAGCGTGTTTCCTCTTTCTGGAGAAGCAGAAGGCTATTTTGGCCTTGATTATCAAGTGGTACAGCTTGTTGCGATTAAAACTACTGTCACGCTTGAGACAATCGACATACCACTCTATGAAAGCGGCAGCGTTATAGTTGAAGTACTTGAGACTGCGGAGTTGTAAATGAGTACGCCTGAATCAAAAGAGAAAAGATGCCGTATTCCCAATAATGTCAGGAAACAATGTCTGTCCCTTTTTGCATCCGGATATGGTTACAAAGCCGCAGCTAGCAAACTTGGTCTTAACAGGTATACAGTCAGAGAGTATCTCAGAAGGTATAAGGCGGGAGATGTTAGCTGGGCTGCCAGAGGACCTTCTTCCTGTAATGAATAGAAACGGAGCAGATTTCTCTGCTCCGCGCTTCATCATATTCCCATCTTCTGCTTCATCTTGGACCAGGAATCCTTGAGCGTTACTGTCCTGTTGAATACAGGATGCTCAGGGGTGGAATCCGGATCTGCCATATAGTAGCCATTCCTGATGAACTGGAGGTATTCGCCGGGCTTTGCGTTTACAGCTTCCTTCTCGACTCTTGCCTCGTTGAGGACGATGAGGGAATCAGGATTGAGATCATCGAGGTAATTGCCTGTCTCTGCTCCTGGGTTCTCCGCTTTGAAGAGCTTGTCATACTGCCTTACTTCAGCAATTGCGGACTCGGATGCAGATACCCAATGGCTTGTGCCTTTGACTTTCCTTCCATCAGCTGTCGTACCGCCCTTTGACTCAGGATCATATGTGCAATGAACAGCGGTTATGTTGCCATTCTCATCCTTGTCGACGCTTACAGCTGTCACATAGTACGCATGCTTCAGTCTGATTTCATTTCCCGGATAGAGCCTGTGATAGCCCTTGACTGGATTTTCCATGAAATCTTCCTTCTCGATGAAAAGCGCTTTCGTGAAGGCGACCTTGTGTGTTCCTGCCGAAGGATCTTCCGGGTTGTTCTCAGCATCGAAGTACTCAATCTTGTCTTCCGGATAGTTATCGATGATGAGCTTGAGAGGATCGAGGACAGCCATGAGTCTCTTAGCTCTCTTGTTGAGATCCTCCCTCACGCAGAATTCCATAAGAGAGTAGTCGACAACAGATTCCACTTTCGCAACTCCGACCCTCTGCACGAAATCCTTCATTGCTTCAGGAGAGTAGCCTCTTCTTCTGATTCCCGCGATGGTAGGCATTCTCGGGTCATCCCAGCCGGAGACAAGGTTGTTGTTCACGAGGTAGAGGAGTTTTCTCTTCGACATGAGAAGATAGCTTATATTCAGTCTGGCAAATTCATACTGATGCGGAGTGTGCTCAATGCCATCGATTGATGTCGCCCAGTCGTAAGCTGGTCTGTGATCCTCGAACTCCAGCGTACATATTGAGTGTGTGATACCTTCAATTGCATCTGAGATAGGATGGGTGAAGTCATACATCGGATAGATGCACCACTTGTTTCCTGTTCTTGGATGCTCTGCGTATTTGATTCTGTAGAGCGCTGGATCACGCATGTTGATATTAGGACTTGCCATATCAATCTTCGCACGCAGCGTGTATTTGCCTTCAGGGAACTCTCCGTTCTTCATTCTCATGAAGAGGTCAAGATTCTCCTCAATTGGTCTGTCACGGTCAGGACTGTTCTTGCCAGGCTCTGTGAGTGTTCCCCTATATTCCTTCATTTCCTCAGGAGAGAGTGAATCGACATAAGCCTTTCCTTCCTTGATAAGACGCACCGCGATATCAAAGAGCTGATCGTAGTAATCAGAAGCGTAGTAGGTCTTGTCGCCCCAATCGAAGCCAAGCCAGTGGATTGTATCCTTGATTGAATCAATATATTCCTGCTCTTCCTTCGCCGGGTTTGTGTCATCGAGACGCAGATGGCATGTTCCGCCGTATTTCTCTGCCAGTCCGAAGTTGATGCATATCGCTTTGATATGTCCGATGTGAAGATATCCATTCGGCTCAGGAGGGAAGCGTGTTACGATTCTGTTGTCTGGTACGCGTCCGTTCTTCAGGTCATCTTCGATGATCTTCTCAATGAAATTGAGAGGTCTCTCTTCCTTGTTTTCCATAAATACCATCCTTCTAGGCCTTCCAAAGGGCCCTTTGAGATAAGATGATATTATCATTCAGAAGACTTCGATGTATACATCTCCTTCGCCTTCTGAGGAGACTCCGAATGAGGAAGATGCAGCGAATGCTTCCTTTTCAATGGTCAGGAGAAGCTTGCCGCTGCTGAAGAATGAGAGCTTTTCCCTCTCTTTATTCAGTGTAATCGTATCATCACGTACGATGGGCACATGCTCCTTTATGCCTCCGAATATGATGATGGCTTCATCATTTCTGAATACTATGAACTCGTCAGGTGTATGCATGAGCACGAAAGCAATCTTCGCGTTTCCTCTGCAGGTGAGCTTCATCTCACCATTTTCAGGGAGAATGAAGAATACAGAGTGCTTATTCTCAGATGCGTAGCTGAAGGAATGCAGCGTAGTCTTTATCTTCGTTGGTTTTGCAATCCAATGCGCTTTCTTCGTGTTCACAGGATGATAGTAACAGTTTGCACATTTATTATCCACCGATTATATTCATGTCATGATTGCTGTAATCGGGGAGATAATCCCATCATTCAGGAAAAGCGGAGATTGCTATGTCTTCTCATATGAAGGTATTGGCTGGAAATGGATTGAAAAACTCTCTCAGGAGGATAGAAAAGTCCTGTTTCTCTCGCCGATTGCCAGAGGTGAGATAGGAAGGAAAATCTGCGAGAAGCTTATTGAGCTTGGTGTGATCTTCGATCCCGACATGCTTGTACCTGCAAATCCTCCGCTCTCGGTAGATGGGGAGCATATCATCAGGAGCAGCTCCATTTTCATGCTTGACACCGAGCATCTCACGGATGCCTTCTCTTATTTCAGTGATATTGATTCAGTGATTGTCTCATCCGTGCTTCTTTCGGCCAATCCGTCAGCTTCGGCTGTGCTTGATACGCTTTCGTTTGTATCGCCAGCGCCCAGAATCGCCATAGATACCTCAGCAGAGGAGGGGGAGATCATGAATCATGATATACTCGAGAAGACTCTCTCTGGGTTCTCGCTGATAAAAACCTGCACGCTCTGCAAGGATGAGAGTGAGGTAAGGAAGTTCCTCTCACTCTGAAAATCTTTCGAGCGCGAAAGCGATTCCATCCTCGTCGTTTGAGAGCGTGATGAAATCAGCGCTCTTCTTCGCTTCTTCAGAGCCATTTGCCATCGCAACACCTATTCCTGCTCTTCTGAGCATGCCGGCATCGTTATCCCAGTCACCGAAGGCAATTGTCTCCTCAGCCTTTATGCCAAGTTTTCTGCACACAATAGAGACTGCTTTGCTCTTGTCGATTCCCATGGGAAGTATTTCGATATTATTCCATCCGGAGCTTATGACCTGGGCTTTGCCGCCAATGAGATTCCTCAGCTCGTTTATAAGGCGGAGGATCTTGTCTTTGTCGTTATCCTTGAGAAGGATCTTATAAGGTCTTTCGCCAGTTCTTCTCTCGACTTCGTCAGGATCTGAGATATCCATCCTGATTCCTATATCGTTGCATATCCTGTTCTGCCTTTCATACCATTCATCATCTGCATCGATTGCGAAACGATTCTCTGTGAATGCTATAAGAGAGGAGGCTTTTCCTTTCAGAAAAGTCGCCGCCTGGCGATATGCATCCTTATCGATATGCTTTTCAATCAGATATTCATTGCCATTTTTTATCAGGGCTCCATTGAGAGCTATGAAGATAACAGGTATGCCAAGTGCTTCTGACGCCCTTTTCATCCCAGTGATGTACCGTCCTGAAGTGAGGACAATCCTCGTGCCTTTCCCGTATGCTCTGATAATAGCATCACGTGTTTTTTCAGAGACAGTCAGGGATGATGTGAAAAGCGTTCCGTCGATATCGGTGAAGAGTGCTTTGAGCATGGAATGACTATATACCTTTTCCGCTCTGCGGTGCTATCCTTGCTCAGTAATGAAAAAGCTCCTCATCATTCTTTCTGTCCTGCTTCTATCAGTGTCATGCACGGAGAATACTGTCTCAGATTCGCGCATTGCGATGGGGACGATAGTCTCTGTTACCTTATATGAGAGTGATGATGACAAGATTGATGATATCTTCAGCTATATCTACTCGCTCGATTCAATGATTTCCCGCTACAACGAGAAATCTTATATAGCAATGATAAACAGCAACGCTGGTATCTCTCCTGTCACTGTTCCTGATGAAGTGTATGGACTGGTGAAGGTGTCGCTTGAGATGGCAAAGGAGACAGACGGGCTATTCAATCCCGCAATTGGTCCTCTTTCGTCTCTTTGGGGTTTTGGTACAGAAGATGCGAGGGTGCCGTCGAGTGATGAGATAGAGAGTGTCCTGCCGCTTCTTGACTGGCGGAAGATAAAGCTTTCAGATGATGATAACTCTGTATTTCTTGAGAACGAGGGTATGGCCATCGATCTTGGAGCTGTAGGCAAAGGCTGGGCTGCCGATATGATTGATTCATACCTTGATGAGCTTGGTGTAGAGCATGCGCTTGTGAATCTAGGAGGCAATGTTCTTCTGCACGGAGGCAAAGCCGATGGCAGTGCGTGGAGAGTAGGTATAAGGGATCCTGAAAACCTCTCATCTTCATACGCTTCAGTGGCTATAGAAGATGGCACTGTAATCACATCTGGCGGTTATCAGAGGTATATAGAGAAGGATGGTGAGGTATATCATCACATACTCAACCCTGAAACAGGCTATCCATTCCAGACAGATATCCTCTCCGCGACTGTAATCGGGGATTCAGGCACCCTCTCTGATATGCTTTCGACAGTTATCTTCGCCTCCGGAAGCGATAAAGCAGAGGAGATTGCCGATAAACACGATGTGAGCATTATTCTCAAGCTAACAGATGGCTCTGTCATCAATACGTATAGCCCTGACAGCCAGGTAGCAATCCTGGAGGAATGAGTCTATCGGCTCGAATGACGATACGTCGGAGAAGAAATCCACGATAGCGAATCCGCTTCGGCATAGCTTGCCGAGAATAGTGTTGAGCGTGTGCGAGTATTCCACTGTGTCATGATGGGCTATACGCTTCTTCAATTCCTTTTCAGAAAGACTTTTCTCATCGGAGAATGGAAGTGTGTACTTCACTTTCATCTTCCCTTTAGCGAGAAGCCTGTCATCAAAGATATAGAGCGCTGGATTAGCGATGCCGAATATGAATGAGCCGCCTATACGGAGAATCCTGCTGCACTCGGAGAATACTTTCCCTATGTCATCGACGAAATTCATCGATACAGGATTGATGATTCCATCGAATGAGCCATCTGCAAAGATTGAGAGGTCTCTCATGTCCCCTAAATGGAGCTTTGCGTCAAGTGAGTAGCGCATCAGGGCTTTCTTATCCCTTTCTATCATCACAGGGCTTATGTCGAGGCATTCTGTCTCGCAGCCGAAAGCTGAAAGGATCGGTGTCTGCTGCCCACCACCTCCGGCAAGGGATAGAACATGCTTTCCTTTCAGCGGTGCCACCCACTCATCTGGCACGTTCTTCTCAATAGTCACTCTTATCGAGGGATGGCCGCTTACAGCTTTCTTAATCTCATCTTCAGAGACAATCTTAGCCCAGGCGCTTCTGTTCTCAGCCTCCCAGTCCCATGCTTCGCTGTTGATTCTGCCGCTTTCCATTTCCATACCCTTCAGGATTATATCATCTTCTTGCATGAAGAAGTTGACGTGCCTTCTCTATAGCGGTATTTTTCCCATAGTCTATGAAGAAAAATCCAAGAACGCCGAAAGAGATCTTAGTTATAGTCATTTCAGCTGTGCTTCTTGTTGCTTCTATCATCCTGCTCGGGCTCTGGACAAAAGCCCTGACGAGAGAAGAGAGAAGCAATATGCTTCGCTTAGCGCTCTCTGAGCTTGTTGAAGAAGAGGGCGAAAGAGGACTTCTGGAAGCCGCAGGTGTTCCTGTTGATGATATCCATTACAGCTATGAGGACCTTCCTCTCTTTGCTGGAGACAGGCCCGTCTGGGAATTCACAGATGAGGAGACGCGCTCTGCCGCGATTTACCAGAAGACGGCACCATCTGTTGTGCAGATAGTCTCAGCATCCGAGCTCTCCGATGCAGGACAGGGCGCTGGTGTGATAATCTCAGGCGATGGCTATATAGCAACAAACCGCCACGTTGCAGGCTCCTCTTCATCATTCATCATCAGATTCTATGATGGAAGTACCGCAACGGCTTCTCTGGTAGGCTCTGACCCGCTCTTGGATATTGCCGTCCTGAAAGCCGATAAAGCTGGTCTCGATGATATCGATGTTGGCTCATCAAAGGATCTTGGCATAGGCGCATCTGTCTTTGCCATAGGCCATCCTTATGGTTATACATGGTCGATGACAAAGGGCATTGTCTCCGGTCTCGAACGTATGGTTTTCAGCGATAGCGGACTTGTCATTCCGTCGCTCATACAGACGGATGCTATCATAAATCCTGGCAACAGCGGTGGTCCGCTTGTCTCTTCATCAGGCCTGATGGTTGGACTTGTCAGCTCTATCTATTCACGCTCAGGCTCTGCTGAAGGCATTTCCTTCGCAATTCCCGCAGAGCGCGTGATGGCATCCGCTGAGGCTATCATAGAGACAGGCTCTGTGCATCGTGGCTGGCTCGATATCCTTTCCGTGGAGCTGAATGAGCAGATTGCTGATTACTCATCCCTTGATGTCAGGAAAGGCATTCTCGTGTCACAGGTTGTCCCTGGCGGCAATGCCGATAAAGGTGGCATACGCGGCGGTAGGGAAGCTGTGCAGTACGGGCAATCAGTCATCTACCTTGGCGGTGATGTCATTACAGCGATAAACGGCAGGAAGATCGAGAGTTATGAGGATTATTTTGCGGTTCTCTTCGATACAGTTCCTGGAGAGACTGCTGATGTGACAGTCATCAGGAATGGCAGGGAGATCACTCTTAAAGGAGTAACTCTCTCTGAGCAGACGGAGGACAATTCAAGATGGCTGATCAGGTAAAGAAGGATTACACAATAGCCGGTGAGCCATTCATAAATTTCCAGGCGGGATTCTCGAAACCTTTCCATGTCGTCTCTGATTACGATCTTGCCGGAGATCAGGGAGAGGCTGTGGAGAGACTCTATCAGGGGTATCTTGCTGGTGATAGAGCGCAGACACTCAAAGGTGTAACAGGCTCTGGAAAGACATTCACGATGGCCAAGCTCATTGAGAAAATCCAGAAGCCGACTCTTGTGCTTTCACATAACAAGACGCTTTCGGCACAGCTTTACAGGGAATTCAAGTCATTCTTCCCTGAGAATGCGGTGACGTATTTCGTCTCCACATATGATTATTACCAGCCAGAGGCATATGTTCCCGGAAAAGATCTGTACATCGAGAAGGAAGTCGATATAAACGATGAGATAGACAGGCTCAGGCTCAATGCTTCCTTTTCGCTTATGGAAAGGCGGGATGTTATTGTAGTGGCTACTGTCAGCTGCATCTACGGTCTTGGCAATCCTGTATCGCTCAGGGATATGCTATTCACATTCCGTGTCGGCGATGATTTCAGCCAGAATAAAATCTTCCCTCAGCTTACGAGAATGCTCTACGAAAGGAATGACATGGTTCTTAATCGCGGTACATTCAGACCTCGAGGGGAGACAGTGGAAATCTATCCCGCATATCTTGAGACCGCATTCAGGATATATCTAGACTGGGATACAATCTCAGATATCGTGTGGTTCAACCCTCTGACAGGAGAGCGTATCTCATCTGTTGATGTTGTGACGCTTTATCCTGCAAAGCAGTTTGTGATGCCGCAGGACCAGATCAACGCGGCTATTGATAGAATCAACGCGGAGAAGGAAGAGCGTGTACAGTACTTCCTTTCAAACGGCAAGCCTGTCGAGGCTGAGCGTATAAAAAGCCGTGTCGAATATGACCTCGAGATGCTTCAGGAAGTGGGGTATTGCTCCGGTATAGAGAATTATTCCAGACCGCTTTCAGGCCGTCAGCCAGGAGAGCGCCCAGCGGTGCTTCTCGATTATTTCCCTGATGACTTTGTCACATTCATCGACGAGTCCCATGTCACGCTGCCTCAGATAGGCGCCATGTATGAAGGTGACAGGTCAAGAAAGCTCAATCTCGTCAATTATGGCTTCCGTCTTCCCTCCGCTCTCGATAACAGGCCTCTCAAGTACGAGGAATTCGATAATAAAGTCGGTCAGCGCATATATGTCTCAGCTACTCCCGGGGAGCGTGAGAAGAAGGAATCCGCTCAGATAGTCGAGCAGCTCATAAGACCGACAGGACTTCTTGATCCATCGATAGAAGTCAGGGCCACGGAAGGGCAGATGGAGGATCTCTATGGGGAGATCAGGAAGACCATAGAGAAGAATGAGAGGGTTCTTGTGACAACGCTCACAAAGAAGATGGCCGAGGATCTGACAGAGTATCTTTCGAATCTTTCGCTTAAGGTAAGATACCTTCATTCTGAGGTTGAAACCATCGAGAGAGTCGAGATTCTCCGTGACCTCAGGCTTGGCAGATTCGACGTGCTTGTCGGTATAAACCTCCTCAGGGAAGGCCTCGATCTCCCGGAAGTGTCGCTTGTCGCTATTCTGGATGCTGATAAAATAGGTTTCCTGAGAAGTGCCACATCACTGATACAGACTATCGGAAGGGCAGCGCGAAACGCTGATGGCCGTGTCATCATGTATGCGGACAGGGTAAGTGAGGCGATGGCGGAGGCTATCGCGGAAACAGAGCACCGCAGAAGCGTGCAGATGGCATATAACAAAGAGCATAACATCACTCCTAAGACAATCAAGAAGGCTGTTGAGGATATCCTCGAACGCGAGAAGGCTGATGACGAAGCTGTAGCGAAGGAGGAGATGAAGATAATCTCCTCCAGCTACAATCTTCTTGTTGAACGCGACAGGAAGCGTTATATCGCGGATCTCACGCGGCAGATGACAGAGCTTGCCAAGAATCTGGAGTTCGAGAAAGCCGCGCTCTTAAGGGATGAGATACAGCGCATCAAGGAGCGTAAGGACCTTGAGTCATGATCAGAAGCTGAAAAGCACGAGATCCAGCGGGAGAAGCGTTGCCTGAGGCGATGCAGCTCTCCTTAAATCTGCAGGCATGCTCTTTCTCACTTCATTCACGATATCATAGAATGTGATATCCCCTCCGTTTCCGGGAATCGTGGCTTCTTGGCTGTCAGTGTTATAGCCAAGAGCTCTGAGAAGGTAGTATGTGAACGCCCCATAATTTTCATCTGTGTAGCTATCATAGGATAACTGCTCAGATGTGGCTGCTGTGAAGGCCCAGATTTCAGTATTCTCTGCATTGGAGGAGAATGATTTTTCTATAGCTGGTATGATGGAATTGAGGATGCTGTCAGAGACAAGCTCGTTGTCATCGAATCTCTCACCGCTTGTGAGAGCTCCCTTATCCTCAATGAGATTCCCTGAATAACATGAATCGATGAAGAGGCATTTCTTGCCATCGATTAGCTTCAGTGTTTCTATAAGCTCCTCCGGATATAATCTAGCATTTTGGCTAGGTCCTGGTGCGAAAGCCCCGCTTCCTTCCTCTCCATGTCCAGAGTAGTGGAAGATGATGAGATCGTATGATAGTGTTTCGAGGCCTATGATGGTGTTGAGTATATCATCGGAAGTCCATTCTTTTTCGATGCCGTTGACTGTCCTTTTGCCATCTGCTTCAAGAAAGAGGTACTCCTCATAGTACTCGCCGCTCTCTGTAGCAAGGATTTCTATTTCCTCAGATAGCGCTTTCTGGTCAGCAGGCGGTGTATCAAGGCTTTGGAGTCCTTCTGTGCAGGAGTAATCACTTGCGACGGAGATGAAGATTACTTTCCCATGCTGTATTTCCCCTCTGCATGATATTAGCGTAAGCATGACTGAGATGAGTATCAGGAGCTTTTTCATTTCCCACCTCCCAGAACAAATCTCAGCCCTATGCCAGCTGTGAAATCAAGCGCATTGCCGCCGTAGTAGAGAGTAAGAGGAATTGAGATTGCCATGAAATCAAGAGGGAAGAACAGCGCTGATAGGTTCCCGCCAATGCTCCAGCTTCCTCCGCTTGCTTTATGATACCATCTGTATCTTACGCCACCTCCGCCTTCTATGAGAAACTTCTCTGAAATGTGAAAACCATATCTGAGCGAGAGGGACGCTGTGAAAGAGTCTGCCATCTGCATTCTGTCATTGATATCGGATGAAGGTCTGTAACCGATGGAAAAAGGCAGGGAAAACTCATGATGATTTATCTTCATCGCAAGAGGATTTGCTTCAGCCTCAAGAAATGTGGATGACCATATCGATCCTGTCCTGTCCAGTGCTTTGCTGAAGTCCGTGGCTGAATAAGACGCATTCACGCCTATGGATGGATTCCAGGAAACTCCGGCATAGACGATTGATGTTGTCAAGAGCGTTAAAATCAAGATTACTCGTTTCATATATTCTCCTGATAATCAATACGCTTTGTCCCGTCATTTATGTTTGCTTATTGAGCAATATTCTGCATACTTGCCGCAAGGATCATCAGCGAAACATGTTTTTTCCTTGGCTTTGTGTGGCTGAGTGAGAGCATCGGGTAGCCTTGATACTCCATGCCAAGAAGATAGCCTGATCCCATAAAGGCCTCTGATACCACCTCTAAATCGTTGAAGATCACATGCATCGGATAAAGCTCCGGATCAAGCGGCTCTTCAGAAAGCACGGCATCCTCAGGGCGGAAGAAGAGATACCCATCAGTATTCTCATAGACAAGATATGCCGGTATTGCCGTTCCCTCGCCTGTGAAGAAGGCGGTGAAAAGTGATTCAGGATGCCTGTAAAGCTCCTCGGCGTTGCCTTTTGCGACTGCTTTCCCGTCATGCATGATGAGAATGGAATCGGAAATCGTGAACGCCTCCTCCCTGTCGTGTGTGACATAGAGCATGGTAATCCCCAGCGTGTCGTGGATGCTGCGTATAGCGCTCCTTATGCTTTTTCTGAGCGGGGGATCGAGGGCTGAAAGCGGTTCGTCGAGAAGGAGCATCTTCGGCTCAGCCGCAAGGGCTCTTGCAAGCTGCACGCGCTGTGCCTCTCCGCCAGAAAGCGAAGTCACCGCTCTTTTCTCGTAGCCTTCGAGTCCTACAAGCTTCAGAAGGTTGGACGCAAAGCGTTTCCTGTCAGCTTTCTTCTCGGTCTTCATTCCATACTCGATATTCTTCTCGACATTCATCGAAGGAAAGAGCGTGAAATCCTGGAAGACAATCCCGATATTCCTGTCCTGTATTCTTTCCGATGTGATGTCCTTTCCATCGAGGATTATCGAGCCGCTTGTGGGTGTGTCTAGGCCTTCGATGAGCGAGAGCAATGTGGACTTGCCAGACCCTGAAGGCCCTATGATGCAAAGGAATTCACCTTCTTCCACAGAGAAAGAGGCTGAAAGCGTGAAATTGTCATATTCCTTTGTAATATCCTGTATTTCAAGATATGCCATTGTTTCCTCCCTTTTCCCCGATGGCAAATACGATGAGAGCTTCAGCAAGGAGAATAGTGCCAAGCGCCGCCGCTCCCTGGTAATCATATGAGCCAATAAGCCTGTATATGAGTATAGGCAGTGTTGTTATATGGCCATCCGAGAGCGTAAGCGTTGCGTTGACTTCTCCCAGCGACAGCGCGAATGAGAATGCGAATGCTTTCTTTATATATGGCCTGAGAAGCGGCATTTCAACCCTTCTCATTGTCTTTCCCATTGAAGCGCCTAATGTGTAGGAGGCTAGAGATAGCGTTGGTGAAATCGTTCTCGCGCCAGGTGTAATCGTACGTATCGAGAAAGGAAGCACGATTATAAGATGCGCAAGGAAGACAAGAAGATATGAGACTATAGTGGATGAATGCGGTATATATGCGGCAAGCATTGAGAATCCTAAACCGAGTGTGACGGATCCAGCCGCCATCGGAAGCGTTGCCAGAAATGGCATCAGCCTTGAATTCTTTCTTGCTGAGAGCATTGCCATGGATGACGCGAGGATGATAGCTGCGGCAGATGCGAGGAATGCTATGACAAAGCTCATCACGATACCTTCCATCGCTGTTGATATCAGGCCAAAGCCTCCGCCAAGTATTTCTTCCCAGGCGCGGAGTGTGAAGACTCCGTTTTTCGTGAAGAAAGCCCTGTAGAGTATCGAGAGAAGGGGAGGAAGAAGGAAAAGGAGCATCACGATAACGCATAGATAGATTGCAAATAGCGTCTTTCCTCTGCCTTTGATAAGCTTCCTTGTCTTTCTTTCAGTCTTTATTTTCGCCCGCCCATAGCCTGAAGCGAGGAGCAGGATGCCTGTTATCGCGAATGATATGAGCGATAGTGATGCACCTCCTGCTGTATCCCCTGATATCCTCGCTCTTCTGTATATTTCCGTCTCAAGTGTCGTGTAGCTTGGGTTTCCTCCAAGCACCATGATTATCGCGAATGATGAGAAGCAGAAGAGGAAAATGAGTATGAATGCACTGATGACGCTGCCTTTGATGGATGGCAATGTGACAGAGAAGAATGTTCTTCTTATGCTCTTGCCAAGTGTATATGAGGCTTTTTCCGCGACATCAGATGAGGCTGTCCATGCTTCTGTGATCAAAAGGAAAGCAATCGGGAAATTCAGGTAGACATGAGCGAGTATGATTGCCTTGAAGGAGTAAAGTATCTCCAGCACAGGCTCCTTTGAGCCGGAAATCCTCATGAGGAGCGTATTCAGCAATCCGTTGTTCCCGTACCATATTACAAAGCCAAGTACTACAAGAATCGTTGGAATCGTGAACGAGAGTGCAGATAGCGTCATGATAACTTTTCGCCCAGGGAAAGTGTATTTCGAGAAGATATAAGCAAATGGGAATGCCACTATCACTGCGATAAGCGCAGAGAGCCCCGCTTCTGTCACTGTGAAAAGGATAATCCTGTATGTATAGCTGTCGCTTATTGTGTTTATCAGAGCTGAGGCGTTATCTGAGAGCGCGTAGCTGAAAACGACAGCTATAGGAATAAGGAACAGCAGTAGCAGTATCAGAATACCCGGAAGGGATCTCAGTGTGTAATACGCTTGCTGTTCCTTCATAATTCAGTCCTCTTATCGTGTCATTGTATCAAGCCAGAGCTGAATCAGCTCCTCTGTCTTCTCTGGCGATACCTGTCCACTTGGGAAAAGCTTATCAGGCTTTGGCGCATAACGGAAGGCATCTGGAAGCTCTGCTGCTGAGGATGCGGGATACATGGAATTCGCTACCGCTATCTCCGTCTGGCCTTCGGAGAGGATGAAGTCGATGAATGCCTCGGCTTCTTCCCTCATGTCTGTGCCTTTGATGATGCCAATTCCTTCGATAGTCGCCTCATGGCCTTCTGGGAATACAAGAGCCTCGTAACGTGTCGTGTTCTCGTTCATCACATGATAAACAGGGCTGGTTGTATATGAAAGCACGATAGGAGCTTCACCTTCTGTGAAAAGGCCATATGCGGAAGACCAGCCATCAGCTACAGTAAGCGCGTTGTCCTTCATCGCTTCCCACCAAGCCACAAACTCGTCACCATCGCCAAAGATTGTGTATGACCATAGGAGAAGTCCAAGTCCTACGGTTGAAGTGCGTGGGTCAATGAGAATCACCTTGTTCCTGTATTCTTCAGATGCGAGATCCTCAAGGGACTCCGGTCTTCTTATTTCCGACTCACTGTCGAAAACGAAAGCGAATGCGCCATAATCGAATGGTATGAGCCTGTGTTCTGGATCGAATTCCAGCTCATCAGGTATATTCTCGAGCATCGGTGACTCATAGGGCTCCAGCAGCTCATATGCCTCATACGCCGTGTCATCTGTCACTCCGAGTATGACGTCAGCATCTGTCCTGTCTCCTTCCATCTTCACGCGGTTTATCATCTCGCGTCCGTCTCCTGCACTGACAAGATTGACTTTTATACCAGTTTCTTCCTCAAAGCGGGGTATAAGCGAGGCTCCTGGTCCCCAGTCACCGGCAAATGAGTCGTATGCATAGACTGTGAGCACATTCTCATTCTCCTTCGGTGCGTTTGCCGAAAGTGAGATTGCTGAAATGAGAATCAGCATGAATACGAGAGTCTTTTTCATAGATTTTCTCCTGAATTGGATTATCCAAGGGAATGCCTTTCCTTCGCTAGAATTACCTAGAGCAGGTTCAAGGGTATTCTTCTCAGGCTATAATGCCACCCCTAGACGCCTTGACAATAGTCCGATAGCAATCATAAGTCAACAGATGACAGAAATGGACGAGGAGAATATCATCAGAGCATGTATCCAATAGCGACACCATCATCGGCAGCGAAACTCGATCATGATCTGATAACGGATAACGGACTTTCTGAAAGCGCCCTTATAGAGAGTGCCGCTTTAGGTGTCTTCAATCTTACTAGGAGCATGATAGAAGAGCCTGTAACTGTTGTCGCAGGGCCTGGGAATAACGGCTCTGACGGTATTGCCCTCGCTTCCATCCTCCATGAACATGGTTATGATGTCTCCATCCTCTATCTTTATGAGAAGGGGAATGATGAGAATAAAAGGCGGCGCGAAAGTCTTTCTTCAGACATCCCGCTTTTGCAGAGCCTTCCTGAGAAAGGGACAATCTACGATGCGGCGTTCGGCTTCAGTTTCCATGGAGAGCCTGATGAGACTTTCATATCTATCGCAGGGAAAGCGGATGCGAAGCGTGTAATCTCCATAGATACTCCTTCAGGGAATATCTTCCCATCTGCTGTGACTGTGTCACTGATGATGCTGAAGACTCCTCTTTTCATGCCTTCTTGCACATGCTCTAAGATACTCACTTATAATCCTGGTTTTCCGGAAGCGGCGCTTTCATCATCTCCTGATTCAATCTACCTCATATCCGATGAGGACAGCACAATCAGGGATTTCAATGGAAGTGATTACAAGAACACAAGAGGGCATGTGTGCATTATCGGGGGCTCTGACAGATACACTGGCGCACCGAGACTATCATCGCGCGCATCATTCTTCTCAGGTGCTGGGCTTGTGACTATCATGACAGAATCAGAGAAGATACGGGATGAGAATCCTGCTGTGATGATTGCCCCTCCTTCTTCTGATTTCTCCCGTTATTCCTCTCTTGTGATAGGCCCCGGCTGGGACTGTGGCAATGAGGAGCTTTTCGATAAAGCGCTTTCGTCTGGGAAAGCTATGGTTGTGGATGCTGATGGTCTGAAATTCGTACCGGGCCATAAATTCTCGCACCGTGCTGTCCTCACGCCGCACGTCGGTGAGTACAGGCGCATGATGGCCTCGCTCTCGCTTGATGATGGCCTTTCGGATCCTGATTCTCTCCACCGCGCGCTTCTGCATCTTTCAGAGTTACTGGAAGCTGTTGTAGTGCTCAAGGCATCTTCTGTATGGATTGCCTATGAAGGGATGGTTTATATCTATCATGGCGCGAATCCATCGCTGGGGGTAGCTGGCTCAGGAGATGTCCTTTCGGGGATTATCGGGGCGCTCCTTGCTGAAGGCGAGACACCTTTACGCGCTGCTGTAGATGGTGTGATTCTCCATCAGAAGGCAGGAAGAAACGCGCATGAAAGGTATGGATTCTACTCCGCAGAGGAGCTTATACTCGAGGTTGGTAAAGCACGATGAGCCTGCAGCTGTATATCATAACTATTGTCTATATGGTATTCTCGGCATTCCTTCTCCTTGTTGATTCATACAGGAAGGGGCTCTCTTTCATGCTCAAAGCCAAGTCGAAACTCAAAAGCGATGAGAAAAGACGCAATCAGCTGTTCCTTCTTGGTATCGTTATAGCAATCCTCAAACTATTCTTCCCTGTTGCCCCTGGACCTGTCATCATTGGCGATCTCATACCTTCGGTAACGATACTCGCAGAGGCATTCACACTTCGTATCGTATACAGGAATCTCTCTGAGGACGGGGAATTGAAAACCACATCCCGTGGTCTTGGAAAGAAGGAGACGAAGAAGTTCGGCTGTATTTTCCTTTCTCTTGCAGCGCTTCATTTCATCTTCCCTTCATTCGTGATGCTATAATCATGGCATGGAAGAACGTGTAACTACTGCAGGCATTGCGCTTAACTGTGGACATGTGCTGATTGCGAAAAGAGAGAAGGGCGGTGCGCTTTCTGGTAAGTGGGAATTCCCTGGAGGCAAGAACCGGTATGGGGAGAGCGAGGAGGAGACTCTTGAAAGGGAGTATTCAGAGGAGCTTGGCGTAAGAATCAGAGTTGGCAACCTCTTCACTTCGTTTGATTTCTCGAATGGCGATAAGCTTTATCATCTCAAAGCCTATTTCATCGAGCTTCTTGATACTGCTTTCACTCTCTCTGTCCATACAGAAGCCAGATGGGTGCGCATAGACGAGCTAGGCTCTTTCGAGATGGGCGGCTCTGATGGGAAAATCCGCGATGAATTGATGGCTTTTCTATTGAATAGCTGACACTTCGAGTCCTAACATCAGTTTAATACTATTCAGGAGGCTTCATCATGGAGAAGAAGGACATAAAGTGGTCTGAAATCGGATTCGGATATATGCGTACCGATTACCGTTTCCAGGCTGAGTGGAATGATGGGAAATGGTCGGAAGGTGGTCTTATCACAGACGACAAGATAACGATTTCTGAATGCGCTGGCGTACTTCAGTATGCGCAGACATGCTTTGAGGGACTTAAGGCATATACATGGAAAGATGGCAGCATCGTCACATTCCGTCCTGACCTCAATGCTGAGAGATTGCAGCGCTCAGCGCGAAGGCTCATGATGCCTGAGGTCCCTACCGAGATGTTCATGCGTGCCCTTGATGAGACGATAAAAGCGAATGCAGCATGGGTTCCTCCATATGGCACAGGCGCAACTCTCTATGTGCGTCCATTCCTCTTCGGCTCCGGCCCGGTTATCGGAGTTGCACCGGCACCGTCATATATATTCCATATGCTTGTAACCCCCGTCGGTCCATATTTCAAAGGCGGTATAAAGCCGATAGTAATCTGCGTCTCTGATTACGATAGGGCGGCACCTCACGGAACAGGTGACATCAAGGCAGGTCTCAATTACGCGATGTCGCTTTATCCGGGACAGCTTGCACACTCAAGGGGATATGCTGAGAATATGTTCCTCGATGCGGCTACACGCACAAACGTCGAGGAGACTGGAGGAGCGAACTTCCTCTTTGTAACCAAGGATGGAAAGCTTGTGACTCCGAAGTCATCTACAATCCTGCCTTCCATCACGAGACGCTCTCTTGTCCATGTGGCAAAGGAGTATCTTGGCCTTGAGGTTGAGGAGAGAGTAGTCCCATTTGATGAAGTAAAGGACTTCGTTGAAATCGGAGTGTGTGGCACAGCTGCGGTAATCTCACCAGTCGGAGAGATTGATAACGGCGATGAGAAAATCATGGTACCGTCTGGTATGGAAGCAATGGGACCTGTGCTCACGAAGCTCAGGGAGACGCTTGTTGGTATCCAGATGGGAGATGTGAAGGCTCCAGAAGGCTGGATCAGGAAGATTCTCTGATAGTTAATCATGAAAATAATAGAGGCGCTCGGTTCCGGGCGCCTCTTTGCTGTCTGTTTGAATCCAGTCTTACATGACTGTTCCATCAGGAATGACAGCATTCTTATTGATAACGATGATGCCATCATGGACTGAGTACATCTCAAAATCCCCATCCGGGCGAGGAATGTTATCAATACCGATACGGCAATTGGAGCCGATGCGGGCATTCTGGTCGATGATAGCTCTCTTGATGATTGTAGCTTTACCGATACCGATATTTGGGATGCCCCTTCTTGCATTCTCTGCCTTCTCTTCCTCTGTCTCATAGAAGGTAGCGCCCATGCAATAAACACCATCAAGGGATGCTCCTGCTTCTATGAATGTACGGACACCGACAATCGAGTTCACGATATATGCATTCGTGATAATCGAGCCCTCAGAGGCAAGTGAGCATGAAATATTGCAGAAGTTCGCCTTTGTCGCTGGAAGGTGGCGGCGGTGTGTGTAAATAGGCATTTCCTCATCATAGAAATTGAATGCAGGCTTCTCTGAAGCAAGGTTGAGGTTCGTCTCATAGAATGCCTTGATTGTTCCGATATCCTCCCAGAAATCATCGAAGAGATATGCTGACACCGGACGCGTCTTGATGATCTCAGGAATGATTTCCTTGCCGAAATCTGTCTTGTCATTATTGAGGGCTTCTTCCATGGTCTTCGCTGTGAAGATATAGATACCCATTGAGGCAAGATACTCATTGCTCTCATTCCTTGCCTGTCCAAGCTGATCCTTGAGACATGCTTCCGGAACTTTGTAGTCCGAGATATCCATGTCAGGAGCTGGTTTCTCATAGAACTGCCTGATCATGCCTTCATCGTCTGCTCCGATGATTCCAAGTCCTGTTGCCTGCTTTCTGGAGATAGGCTTCGCTGCGATCGTCAGCTCCGCACCAGAAGCGATATGCCTGTCGAGCATTTTCTGGAAATCCATGCGGTAAAGCTGGTCGCCAGAGAGAATGATATAGTACTCAGCATTCTGGTCATGGAAGTGCTTGAGGTTCTTCCTTACAGCATCCGCTGTTCCCTGATACCAGCTCTCGCTTGCGTATGTCTGCTCTGCAGCCAGAATCTCAACGAATCCGCCAGAGAACTGGTCAAACTGATATGTGTTCGCAATATGGTTGTGCAGTGAAGCAGAGTTGAACTGCGTCAGGACGTAGATCTGCCTGATACCGCTGTTGATACAGTTCGAGATAGGGATATCAACAAGCCTATACTTTCCAGCAAACGGTACAGCAGGCTTTGCCCTGTCCATTGTGAGCGGATAAAGACGTGTTCCACGTCCACCACCAAGGACTATCGCAATCGCTTTCTTTTTCTTCATTTTTCAATCCTCCTCAGTTTATTTCCTTTTCATCAGTGTATTGTATAGTGCAAGGTACTCACCAGCAGAGCGCTCCCAAGAGAGATTCTCAGTCATGGCTCTCCTTATTGCCTTTTTCATTCCATCTTTGTCTCCGTAGAAACATATGGCTCTTTCCACAGCATTCATGATGGTTTCGGATGAGAGATCATCCATCAGGAATCCGGTTCCATGTGCCGGATCTGATGTGAGGTCTGTTATCGTGTCTGCAAGTCCTCCGGTTCTATGCGCAACTGGCAGAGTCCCGTAATGAAGCGAGTACATCTGATTGAGACCGCAAGGCTCGTATCGTGAAGGCATGAGGAAGAAGTCAGAAGCTCCTTCCACTTCGTGCGCCGCCTTGGCACTGAAGACAAGATTGACAGAGAGGTTGCTGTGCCTTGTCTGGAGATCAAGGAGCTTCTCTTCATAATGCTTGTCGCCTGTACCAATGACGATGAGCTGGAAATCATTCTTCTCAAGAAGCTCTTCAAGCACAGGATGATTGCCTCCAAGAAGCTCCGCATAGCCTTTCTGGTCCGCGATTCTGGAAATCATCGAGAAAAGAGGGATATCAGGATTGATAGCAAGTCCGTACTCTTTCTGTACCCGTGCCTTCAGATTCCTCTTTCCATCCATGTCTCTCGAAGAGAAATGCTCGCTGAAGTATGAATCCTTATGTGGATTCCATTCAGATACATCCATTCCGTTGAGAATGCCTTCAAGGTCATCCTTCCTTTCTCTCAGGAGCCAGTCGAGGCCGCAGCCGTATTCGGCTGTCTGGATCTCCTTTGCATATGTAGGGGAGACAGTTGTTATCTTATCTGAGCTCTCAAGACCTGCCTTGAGCATGTTGAGCCGTCTCTCGCTGGTCTTTCCAGCGAAGAACTCATCAGGAAACTTTGCAGCGCTGAAAACAGCGTCAAAGCGTGAGAAATCTCCCTGATACGCCAGATTGTGGATTGTGAAGACCGTGGCAGCGTTTATGCCTTCTTCCCTGATGAAGAAAGGCACGAGACCCGCTGTCCAGTCATGGCAATGGACGATATCTGCTTTCCAGCCTGAAGCCTTGATATACACAGCCGCGGCTTTCGCGAAGAGCATGAATCTTCTGCCGTTATCTGGATAAGGCGCGAATGATGTATCGCCATAAATGCCTTTGCGCTCCGTGAAGTACGGATGGACAAGGCCGACATATTCTACGCCATTCTCTTTCTTTGAGAGAGTGGAGACATGAACATCCTCTCCAAGGAGCGGGAAGGAGAAATCTGAGCTTTTTCTGAAGCCTTTGCGCTCGATGAAAGAATACATAGGCATGAAAATCCGCACCTCTTCTCCCATTTTCCTGAGAGCAGGAGACAATGCGCCTATAACATCAGCCAGTCCCCCTGATTTTGAAAAGGGAACAGCTTCGCTGGATACCATCAGAATGTTCATACTGAAGATTATCATTCCTCAGAAAGATAAACGCAAGGAAAAAAGCATGCAGAAGGCATGAAAAAAGCCATTTCCAGCGAGTAGAAACGGCTTTTTTCACTCAGAGCGACTGGATGTATTCATCGGCGCCGTGAGCCGCGATAGCCCCGTCACCAGAAGCGGTTACAACCTGCCTGAATGGGGTGGTGCGCACATCGCCTGCGGCAAATAAGCCCGGGACTGAGGTTCGCATCATGCTGTCTGTGACAACAAAGCCTTTATCGAGCTCAGCAAAGCCCTCGAGTATCTCCGAATTCGGAATCACTCCGACGAATATGAAGACGGCATCTGCGCCGATTGTGCTTCCATCTGAGAGCGTTATCGACTCAACACCTTTGCCGTTGCCGTTTATGGATGTGATTGTCTTTCCCAGCTCGAAGCGCACATTCTTCCTTTCCCGTATTCTATCCTGAAGCACCTTCTGTGCCCTGAATTCATTTCGTCTATGGATGAGAATCACTTCACTCCCGAGTTTTGAGAGATAGATTGCATCTGTAAGTGCGGTGTCACCGCCTCCGACAACAGCAATCCTGCGGCCTTTGAAGAATGGTCCGTCACATGTAGCGCAATAGCTGACACCTTTCCCCTGATACTCTTCCTCTCCAGCACACCCAAGGTGCCTGTGTCTGGCACCTGCTGCGTAGATGACGGACTTCGCCCGGACTTCCTCTCCGCTTGTCTTTACTATGAAGATATTATTCTCTTTTCTTATCGAAAGAGCTTCCCAGTATTCAATCCTGACACCGAAATCAACAGCCTGTTTCTCAAAGCTTTCCGCAAGCGCATAGCCTGATGTCTTCTCTGTTCCCGGGTAATTCTCGATCTCATCTATGTACAATAACTGTCCGCCGGGAGCCAGCGCATCCAGTGCAAGCACGCTGTAGCCGGCTCTTGCGGCATATCCGGCAGCGGAAAGACCCGCAGGCCCGCAACCTATGACAAGGATATCACACTCAGCCATTCTGTCTCTCCTTCATTTTCCTTTCCAGCGCTTCCTCGGCATCGGAGCGGCGTATATATACCGGTCCTTCACCTATATCATCCGCGCCATGCATCCTGTATTTCTCAAGGGCAAGGGTTATGAGAGCTCTTGAAAGATTTCTCGGTGACATAGAATCAATCATGAGAGGGATGGAGTCATCGATAGCCATTACCTTCTCTGCAAAGAGAAGCGCATCAGGGCCTGTGACGAGTATAGGTGATGTCTCTTTCCGAAGGATAGGGATTATATCCTCCGCATTCCCATCCCTGTCTTCTATGATGCTCTCTCCGCCTTTCTTCATCGATAGATAGAATTTCTTCTTCTTTGCGTCGATGACGGCAAGTATTGCTCCCTGATAGATTCCCACAGCTTCCGTGATGACGCTGAGAGTAGGGACTGATACGAGTGGGATAGAAAGCGCGGAAGCAATACCCTTGAGCGAGGACATCGCTATCCTTAAACCTGTGAAGGAGCCTGGGCCCTTTGTGACAGCAAGAAGCTCCAGATCCTGCATTTTTATCGATGCCCTTTCAAGCAGTTTCCCGATTTCCTCCAGAAGATCCTCTGATGGGGAGAAGTGCCCATCGATAAGCCGCTCTTCATATGAGTTCTCCGTCAGGAGCGCCACTGAGGCAATCTGAGTTGATGTATCAACGGCAAGCGTAATCATTATCTTCTTCCTCTTGTGATATCTATATTCCTCGAGCCATCATCCGATATCGTGATATCCACAAAGATGGTGTTGTCAGGAAGCATGTCATCGATTTTCTCTGACCATTCAATGAGGGTTATACCATCGGGATACAGGAATTCCTCTCCACCCATCGACTCGAACTCGTCATCTCCTGATAACCTGTAGAGGTCGAGATGATAAAGTTTCTCGCGACCGCTGTATTCCTGGACAATCGTGAAAGTGGGGGAGACTATCGCCTCTGTTATTCCCAGTGATTCAGCAATGCCTTTCGCAAGCACTGTCTTTCCGGCTCCGAGTGAGCCGCGGAGGGATACGACATCGCCTTTTCTGAGGCTTTCCCCAAGTTTCCTTCCTTCCGTTTCCGTCTCAGATGCACTCAGGCTTCTCATAGTTCTTCCTCGTGATGATGATGGTGATGGCAGCTGCACTCTTCGGGTTCAGGGATACCGTCCTTCTCGATTTCAGCAATCTCCGCCGCGTATGCGTCGTCATCCTCATCTTCTTTATCGTGGTCGTCATGCACGATTTCCTCGTGTATGATTTCTCCGATCTTCTCACCTGTCTTCTTCTCATACTCATCGATGAGATGTTTTATGATCTCATCGTTTCCGGATAAGTATCTCGCTTTCTCCAGATACTCTCTAGCGCTATCGTAATCACCATCCTGAAGATAGAGATATGAGAGATTCGAAGCTACTGTAAGATTCTCAGGGTCAAGATCCGCCGCTGTCTCGAGGTATGTCTTCGCAAGCTCCCTGTCCCCGATTTCAAGCTCTGAGATTGAGAGCTCGTTGTAGATATCAGCGGAGCGCTCGCCAAGCTCAAGGCATTTCATCAGATTCTTTCTCGCTTCCTCATAGCGGCCTTCTTTTCTCAGTGCCCATGCCTTGAGGAAGTATCCATTCCATGTATCAGGATTCTGATTTATAAAGCGTTCTGCTGCCTCTATTGCTTTGCCTGTCTCCCCGAGCATGATGAAGTCATAAGCTTCCTTTATATCCTCGTCGTTCTGGAGCTGTATCTCGATTTTGTGAAGCAGCTCCTTCATCTCCTGCTTTTTTGCGCCTTCGCTGGCAATCGCCATGTACCTGTCGAGATAATCCTTTGCCTCTTCCAGATTGCCAGTGAATGCCTCGAATGAGGAAAGCTCGGCAAGGATATCTTCATTCTCACCGAAGCGCCTGAGGCCGTCCTTTAGAGTGCCTTTGGCTCTTAGGAGATATTCATCTTCCTTCTCCTCGTCGCCTTTCTCCTCGGCGTCTACTGCCATTGACGAATAGAGCGTTGCGAGGTTTATGCATGATGCAGTCTGAGGAAGCAGATGGTAGACAGCCAGAAAAAGCTCTTCGCTGAACTCGTAGTCCTTCTGCTCCTCCTTGGCTATCGCGGCCTTGTTGAGATTCTCAGGCAGCGTAGGATCGACAGTCATCACGAAATCCTTGTAGTAGGAAGCATTGATGTTGTTCTCGTCATACGCGATGACAGTGAGCATTCCTGAAACAATGGCCTCAAGCGTTATGTCATCTGCCTTGAGCCTTGTCTCTCCAGTCTTGAGCTGTACAGGAAGCATGATGTTCTCATCGAGTCTGAAACCTTCGCTCTCGATTCTCATTCCCTCTGGAACCTTGATGTATCTTAATGATCTGAGGCTTTCTTCCCTGTTCAATTCGCACCTCACAGAAAAAGTCCTATAGAACTGGCTGCTGGTTGCTCTTGAACTAGTGTTCAAGGGGGGATCCTTGGTGCCCGCTTTCTGTTCCCTTCGGGAGGGAGCAATGCCGCAAAGGCTATTCCAGACCCCGTTTATATGGTTTGCTCCAAGAGGCTTCAGATGAGCCGTTCTATAGGTTGCTATGATTTTATCATAGATTCGTACAGGGTGGAAGTAGTGCCTTTTCTGCTGTATCATCACTCCATGGAGATGTTCATTTACGGCCTTTCAGCAGGCCTTATCATTGCTGCTATCGTATCTGTTCTCGCGCTTTCGAGGCTCTCGAGGGAAAAAGCCTCATCAAAAAACGAAGTCGAGAAATACAAGCGGATGCTTCAGGACAGGATGGAGCTTGAGGCGGAAGGTCTGAAGAAGGTAAAGGAAGAAAACGAGGAGCTTAAGAAGATCAATGAGAATCTGCGGGTCTCGCTGATGGCTTTCCGTGACAAGCCTGGAAGAAAGGAGATGCAGAGGCTTCAGATACTCCAGAAGGCTGCGGACAGGCTCACGCTCAACAGCCCGGGATTCGGTCCCGTATGGCAGGCTGCGCTGAAAGAGAGCGAGGATGAGTTCCAGAAGATATATACAGGCTTTATACCTTTCATCAAGCGTTATATTCCTGGCCGGAGCGATGCAGAGCTCATCGATGCTGACTCTTCCGATCAGCGTCCTTGAAGTATGGCAGGAGTGTACCCCTGAATGGCTCAGGCTCAGTGATGATATAGCTGTAAACACCCTTTGAGGAATCTGAGCGGAAAGTGTGACCAAGGCTGATGTAGCCATACGCCTGCATCTTCTCCTTCTCTTTCAAAGGCAGGAACATATTCGGTATGAGGTTGATTGTGCTTCTAGGGCTTTCGCTTCCGTCCTGCTGCTGTTCTTTCTCGATATTCAGTATCACGAGAGTGTATTCGGCTCTTGCTCCGATTCTCATCGTGGTATTCTCCGACACATCGATTCTTATTCCCATATCCGCTTCCACGCCCAGTGCGACTGATAACGAGATATGCTTGGTCATGGATGTGCTCATGCTTCGTCCTGTGTATCCGAGCTCGGAGGACGCACCCATTCCCATATACCATATCGCATCATCACCGATGAATTTCCTGAACGATGGTCCAAGCGCGAAATCAAAGACGAATGACTGCTCGAGATACCTCTCTATATCCTCGCTGCTGCTTTCCTCTCTGCTTATGATGGACATGATTGACGCAAGAGGCGCCTCGATGCCGGCTCTCAGATATATGCCGGTGTTCATGTTCCTGCCAAGGTAGCCGTATCCTGTGTAATCGAAGCTGATGATAGTATCGCTCTCTTCTGTGCTCTCCTTCGCGGGATTTGTCTTGGCGAATGTGAAGTCATAGCCGGGAAACACGGCAGACTGAGCCGAGGAGAGCAAGACAAAAGCAAGTAATAATAGCAGGAACGGCTTCTTCATCTCTTTAATGATAATCGCACAATAGGGGGGAATTGAAAAACCCTCACCATATCGATGAGGGTCGTAGTCGGGATGAATGGACTCGAACCATCGATATCCTGCTCCCAAAGCAGGCGCCATAGCCGCTAGGCGACATCCCGTACAGTGTGCGATTATATGGATTATGGATAAGCCCGTCAACGCCATTATCGTAGAAAAACTGAGATTTTTTTATCCGGAGCGCATCCGGTTCATAAAAGAGGAGGATCCTTATCGCTTTCTTATTACTGTCATGCTCTCAGCTTCCACTACCGACAGACAGGCTGAAAACGCGGCCTCCTCGCTTTTTTCTGTCTATCCTGATGCGAAGAGCGTAGGGGAGGCAGAAGTCTCATCTATCGAGAGCCTGATACGCTCAGCGGGATTGTCAAAGACAAAAGCGCCACGTATTAAGGATGTATCGCGGTATATAGCCTCAAATGGCATTCCGGATAATATCGAGAAGCTTCAGGCTCTGCCTGGAATAGGCGAGAAAACCGCAGCCTGCTATGCCCTCGATATCCTTGGTCAGGATGCCGTGATAGCCGACACCCATTTCGTGAGGACATCAAAGCGTCTTGGTTTCATAGATACGTCGGACAGGATAAAAGCCGCTCGTGAGATACGGGAGCGGTTTCCGGAGAATGAATGGGGATTCCTGTCGATGGCGGTGAATAAGCTTGGACGCGATTTCTGTCATCCCCGTCCTGATTGCAAGCAGTGCTTTCTTTCTTCTATCTGTCCTTCTTCAGAGGTCTTGTCCGGAGAATCCTGAAGCTGTGTCTTTCGTCATCGAAGGAAATCAATGCAAGGTCTGACACTTTTATAGCGTCTTCCGGAAAAGAATAGGAGCGAGACGCATCGCTTGTAATGAAAAGTCCGGCTTTTTTGGAATATGCCGGAAGACTTCCTTCTACCGGAAGGACTGTGAATGACGATAACCTCACAGTATCTCCGCCAAGCCGGTATATGCCATTTCCTATGTATGTTTCCTCGCTGAAATGATCAGCTTCATCCAGAATGACGCACGGTGGAAGGGAATAGATTTCCCAGTCGCCTTTATCATAATAGAGATTCCTGAGGATTTTCCCCCATTTCAATCTGTCATATTCAGATAGCATCAGCGCGGTCAGCAATCTCTTCATGGGTATACTTTACAAATTTGATTGCTTCAGGTATAGTCACGTCTTGTGACTGGCATCTGGCTAATGAAGCTATGCCTCTCGGTGAAGTATTCAATATAAGGTGGATGATAACATGGCAAGAAGATGTGAGATCTGCGGCAAGGGAACTATTTCAGGCTGCATTGTACCCCGCAAAGGACAGGCAAAGAAGAAGGGTGGTGTCGGTCAGCATATCGGCGTGACCAAGAAGCGCACTTTCCAGCCTAATCTCGTCTCCGTTAAGGCTCTTATCAATGGAACTCCGAAGACAATCAAGGTGTGCACACGCTGTCTCAGAAGCGGCAAGATCGAGAAGGTCGTATAATTCTTTTCAGATCCGAGAAAAGGCTCCCGAAAGGGAGCTTTTCGTGATAAAGGAGACTTTTTTATGAATCCAATCAGCGTCCATGCGCTAGAGGGTGCGATGCTCTCGAATGCAACAGATGCCGAAAGACTGCTGAGAATCGCTTCAGAAGGCTTTGTGACAACAGTCTTCGTTGTCTCACCAGTTACATCTCCCGAGCTATCGCTCGAGGGACTTCTCGCCTCCAGCCGTGATAACGACGAAAAACTCTGGAGCAGGCTTGAGAAGAGCCAGAATGCCTGGATAGAGCTCTCAGAGACGATTCTCTCCGATGCAAGCCAGGTGGAAGAATCAATCAGCCAGTCATTCTCGGAGGTCGAGGATATACTCCGCGCGGTATGGATTCTCCGCGATACTGATCAGTCGCAGTCACGCTATCTTGCGACTCTGACTAGCTCATTCATTTCACTCATATTCTCAGAAGTACTGAGAGCCAATGGTATAAAGTCTTCGACGATATCTGCACGTGAAGCTGTTGATGCAAAGGAATTGCCCGAAGGCGCTTTGTTTGTTACAGGTGATTTATTCATCCCTTCTGAGGCGTTCAATGCTGCGGGCAAGGCGATGAAAGAGGGAGGAAGTGAGTATACAGCCTCTCTCATAGCCGCAGTGCATGATGCACCGGTGACATTCTGGAACAGCAGATCCCCTCTTTGCTCTGCATCAAGACGTGATGTACCATCAGCACCTGTCATAAAGCATCTCACATATGCCGAGGCAACTGAGCTGTCGTTTTTCGGGGCTCCGATTATCCATCCGCAATCATTCCAGCCGTCAGAGAATAAAGGGCTTCCTGTTTATCTGAGATGCTGGAAGGACTATGATGAATCCACGGAAATATCATCAGCGAGCGTCTCTGATTCCGGACCGGTCAAGGCTTTCTCTGTCGTAAGGGGCGTGGCGCTTGTGAATGTCGAAGGCTCTGTTATGTCAGGCGTTCCAGGCTTCTCTTCCAGGCTTTTCACAGCGCTTAGAAATGAGAAGATATCAGTGATTCTCATATCGCAGGCATCTTCAGAATATTCAATATGCTTCGCTGTTCCCGAAAAACAGGCCGGAAGGGCGGAAAAGACACTCAGAAGCGAATTCTCATCTGAAATACAGGAAAAGGGAATATCGAAGATAGAGACAGAGCTAGGCTCTTCAATCATTGCCGCGGTCGGCGAGGGAATGCCAGGGCATCTGGGCACAGCTGGAAAGTTCTTCTCTTCCCTTGCGAGGGCGGGTGTTAACATCAGGGCCATAGCGCAAGGCTCATCAGAGAGGAATATCAGTGCAGTCATAAAAAGCGAGGAAAGCGGAAAGGCGCTTCGTGCGCTTCATTCCTCATTCTTCCTCTCTGCCCAGACGCTGTCTATCGGTCTTATCGGGCCTGGTAATATAGGGGGAACGCTTCTTGATCAGCTGGCAAGCGAGAGCGATAGGCTCCGCAGGGAATTCGATCTCGATATCCGCGTAAGGGGGATCGCGTCATCAAAGAAGATGCTCATCTCTGAGGAAGGTATCGACATCCGTGCCTGGCGTGAGCTGTTCCAGACTACAGCCGTGGCGTATAACGAGGAGATATTCCTCTCCCATATCGCGGCACAGTACTATCCTCATGCTGTTATTGTCGATTGCACTTCCTCCTCCGAGCGCGCGATGCAATACGCAAAGCTCATAGAGCGTGGTTTCCATATCGTGACACCGAATAAGAAGGCTGGTTCCGGTCCCTATGACTATTACAGGAAACTGATGGACACAAGCCTCAGGACGGGAAGGAAATTCCTCTATGAGACGACTGTCGGAGCTGGTCTTCCTGTCATATGCACCTTAAAGGATCTCCGTGAGACTGGTGATAGAGTCATCTCTGTTGAAGGTATGGTCTCTGGAACGCTCTGCTGGCTCTTCTCCGAGTATGATGGCACAGTACCATTCTCATCTCTGGTGAAGAAGGCGAAAAGCCTTGGATATACAGAGCCGGATCCACGTGACGATCTCTCGGGAATGGATGTCGCGAGGAAGACCGTAATTCTCAGCAGAGAGCTTGGCTATAGCACGGAAGTCTCTGATATCGCTGTTCAGTCCCTCGTGCCTGAAAGCATGCAGAATCTCTCAAGCGAGGAATTCATGGCAAGGCTTCACGAGATGGACGAGCATATGCTTTCCCTCTATAACGAGGCAGCATCAAGAGGCATGAAACTCAGATACGTAGGACGTGTCGCAGAAGATGGAAAATGCTCCGTGAGCCTTTCAGAGTATCCTCTTGATCATCCATTCTCACAGGCAAAAGGCACAGATAATGTGATATCATTCCGTACAGCGCGTTACGATAGCCAGCCTCTTGTTATAAAAGGACCTGGTGCCGGACCGGAAGTGACTGCAGGCGGTGTATTCGCCGATATCCTCCGCTTAAGCGCGTATCTCGGCTCAAAAGTCTGAAAAGGAGTTCTCATGAGATTCATTTCAACACGTTCAACTGATGGTTCTTCGTTTTCCGCATCGGAAGCAATCCTGAAGGGACTTGCCCCCGATGGTGGGCTTTTCATCCCTGATAGCATTCCACACCTCGACTCCGTGGATTTGTCAAAAGGCAGCTGGTGGGCTATGTATGAGGCTCTGAAGCCATATTTCGAAGGTGATGAGCTTGAGTCGGATCTTGAGGATATATGCAGGAATGCTTTCTCTTTTCCAGTGCCATTCCACGAGAATGGTGGGAAGGATTATCTTGAGCTCTATTATGGTCCTACTGCTGCATTCAAGGATTTCGGGGCACGCTTTCTCGCGTTCTCGATGGAGAAGCTTCTTGAAAAGAGAGGCGAGAACCTCACGATTCTTGTCGCAACCTCTGGAGATACAGGTGGAGCTGTAGCTTCCGCTTTCCATAACAGGGCACACCTCAGTGTCAAAGTGCTTTTCCCTGAAGGGAGGGTCGCTGAAAGGCAGAGAAGACAGCTTACTGGATGGGATGGCAATGTCGAGAGTTATGAAGTCTCCGGCTCCTTTGATGATTGCCAGAGAATGGTCAAGGAAGCTTTCATGGATTCTTCTCTTTCAGGCCTTTCTTCAGCTAATTCCATCAATCTTGGTCGACTGCTGCCGCAGATGGCGTACTATGTATACGCATCGAGCATGTATTTGGCGAAGTACGGGAAGAAGCCGGTATTCATCATTCCTTCAGGCAATGCCGGAAACGCAACAGGCGCGTACTGGGCAAAGGCCATGGGAGCTCCTATAGATTCAATCGTTCTTGCCGCGAACGCGAATCGTCCTATAACAGATTATCTTGAGACTGGGCATTATGAGCCGCGTCCATCGGTGAAGACGCTCGCGAACGCTATGGATGTCGGTGCACCTTCGAATATCGAGAGACTATTTGCAATGTTCCCCGACTATGATGCATTCCGCGCTAATGTCTCTGCCTATTCTGTTTCAGATGATGAGATACTCAGGACTATAAAGGAAGTATACGATGAGTCCGGGTATATCATATGCCCGCATACAGCATGTGGAGAGCGTGTGAGAAGGGCCGTGGTAAGCGCTGGGAATTCAGTTGTCGTTTCAACTGCGCATCCCGCGAAGTTCAATGAGATTGTTGAGCCTCTGATTGGTTCAGCCGTGCCTATTCCTGAGTCGCTTTATGAAATCATGCAGCGTCCGTCCAAAGCAAAACGCATAAGCGCTGACTACCACAATCTCTTCTGATGGAAAAGGCTGCACAGCAAGTGATTTCCAGAATATGAACGAGGTTCGCGAAGGACCTCGTTTTGCTTTACTTCATTGTGTGAAAAGAGATTGCAATGTTATCATTCACCTGGCGGTGTTTTTGCATAGCTCACGGAAAGAATATGTGTGAACTATGAAATTGAGTCTACCATGCATATAGAATCCATGGATACCGAGCTGTTTCATGCGTAAGCCGGGGTGCCATATTGTCAGTCATCCATATCAAGTGCTATTGCAATGCTCTTCATAAGCGAGAGAATCCGCTCCCTGAGCTTCTGCTGCTTACGTGGAATCCTGTCAATCATCGATGAAAGCGAGAACAGTGTTTCCTTCGCCGCTGAGCCAATGGATGGCATTGGCATGAGCGCGTATTTCCCTCCGCGCTCACATAAGGCAAGGAAAGAGAATTCCTTCTTGTTTGATGCGAAAGGCACGAAGAGTGAGTCAAGCATGGCTGAAATCTCCCCGAATTCACGCCGTGACGGATCTGCTTTGCCTTTTATCTTGTTTTTCTGCGGAGACTGCACATTCTGTATCAGTCTGAGTTCCTTATCGATTCTCGAGGCTTTGACCTGTGTCTTCGATATATATGAGCCACATCGTATATAGAATTTTATTGCCCCTGATCTTGTTCTGAGGGATTGTATCTCCTTGAGCGGTACAGCATATGTCTCTTTCTTGTTCTTTGTGATGAGATACTTCTCCATCTCACTCTTGCCATCAAGCGCGGATGCTTTCTCGCGTCTACGTGTGGAAGATGAGCGGAGGGCATCGAGAAGAGCAGGGTCCACATGTTTTATCCAGTCCTTCCTGAGAGGAGAGACAGTGCGCGCGTACATCTTTGTTGTCTGTACAATCTCGCCCGCGAGAATATAGTCCGGAGGAGTGGAGAACCATGCGGAGCCCGGATGAATGAGTATGCTGTCAGCTGTGAGTGAGCGGTATGAGAATCTGTTTATCCTCATGCACACATACTGCCTTAAACCCGATGCGAGGCAGCAGAAGTAGTCTGCTATCGAATGCCTTGAGCTTATTGGTATTCCCATCGATGAGACAATCTCTGTCAGCTGTTCCTTGATGTGGACTATCTCATCCATGGATTCCGGATCAAGATAGTGCTTCTTTGCGTAATTCTCTCTTTCCTTCTTTCCGTGGAGAGATGAGTATCTGTCTATCAGATTGAGAATCGTTACGAAATCACCATAGACAGGGTCGGATAGCGCGTGATGGGCATCCCTGGCCTGAAGCTCCTCCCCAGGTGGAAGTATGTATGGTGACTTCGCAGAAAGAAATGCTACTGCTGTCAGTACATCGGAGATGACATCGGGATAATTCATGATCGCCTCTACTATCACTCGCGAATGGCGGGGAAGCAGCGGAAATAGCGTCATCATCTCTCCGATTTTCGTCAGATGATGATTCTTCTCAATCGCGCCTATGATCATAAGCGTTTCTTCCGCGGAAATCAGAGCACTCTTCTTAGGCGGGGTTATAAAGGGGAATGAGTCAGTGTTGTAGATTCCAAGCTCGCTCATCCTCATCACGACTTCAGCCAGGTCGGAGTGAAGAATCTCCTCCTCAGAGTATTCAGGGCGCCGTCTGTAGTTCTCTTCAGAGTACAGCCTATAGCAGATGCCGGGGGCTGTTCTTCCCGCTCTTCCTTTCCGCTGGTTGCATGAAGCCCTTGAGATCGGCATGGGAAGAAGCGCTGAAGTGAAATTCTTCTGGTTGTAGAAGTTTATCTTCGCCATTCCAGAGTCTATGACAGTCTTTATTCCATCGATAGTCAGAGAGGTCTCCGCGACATTGGTTGAAACAACAACTTTCATCATTCCTTCCTTTGTCGGAATGAAAACTCGTTCTTGTTCTTCCTTCGATAGTCTTCCATAGAGCGGATATATCTGATAATCACCATTGATGTCGGAGTAGGTTATTTCCTCGACACAGCGCTTTATCTCAGCCTCGCCGGGAAGAAATATAAGGACATCGCCTTCTTTCTCCTCAAAGCTTTTACGTACAAGGGAGGCAATCTTCGCGTAGTAGTAATCCTCGTTTTCACGGGAAAGCACCATAGGCACATAGCGTACTTCCACATCGTACGGTCTCGTCTCGATTGAGATTACCGGCGCGTTGTCGAAGAATGATGAGAAG
The DNA here is from genome assembly GCA_944388955.1 of uncultured Spirochaetaceae bacterium. GTDB lineage: Bacteria > Spirochaetota > Spirochaetia > Sphaerochaetales > Sphaerochaetaceae > Ornithospirochaeta. Next base: position 33,223 of record CALXKJ010000018.1, read on the forward strand.
GATGAAGCGTTGATTGTTGCCGATGAGATGATAATCTTCAGATCCTTTCTCTCTCTTGTGATTTCCTTGAGCAGTCCAAGGATGAAATCTATATTCAGACTTCTTTCATGTGCTTCGTCGACCATGATGACTGAATATTTTGAAAGAAGCCTGTCCAGATTCACTTCCTGCAGCAGGATCCCATCAGTCATGATCTTGATTCTCGTCGAGCGTGTGGATGTGTCATTGAAGCGCATCTTGTATGCGCAGTAATCATCCTTGTCATCAATCTGCTTCTTGATGAATTCACATACCGAGAGCGCTGCGATGCGCCTCGGCTGTGTTATGCCTATGATTCCTTCCTTGTCATAGCCGGCTTCTTTGAGAATGAGCGGAATCTGCGTCGTCTTGCCCGAGCCTGTCGGGCTTTCAACGATTATCGTCTGGTTCTTTTCCAGCGCTTTCAGTATCGCGCTGCGGTGCTTGTATACGGGAAGTTCCCTTGCATCCATCAGCGGTTTCTTTCTCCTATTCTCTGTATTGCCTCATCTTCTGTCATTATCTCGCGTGTGGTGAGATCCTTTACTTCAGCTTTCCCTTCTTTGAAAGTGAGCATGTATGGAATCTCTTTAGCCTCGGCATACGCATAGATCTTCTTCATCTTCGCGTCTGGTATGAGATAGACATCTGTGCTGATGCCGTTGCTTCTCAGCTTTTCCGCTTCATTAAGTGCATCTGATACCTTTCCTGTTTCAGGGATGATGAGCACTTCAGCAGCTTCGGTCTTCTCGAGAAGGGGACTCTTCAGCTCCTCAAGAGCTGCGAGGAGACGGTCAAGCCCGATTGATGAGCCGACGCCTGGAAGCTGCTCCTTCATGTAGAGTGAAGCAAGATTGTTGTATCTGCCACCTGAGCATACTGAGCCTATTGACGGAAGATCATCAAGGAATGTCTCATAGACGATTCCTGTATAGTAATCGAGACCACGTGTGATTGATGGATCGAAGACGAATGATTTCTCGATTCCAAGGGATGAAAGGAGCTGGTAAATCTCCCTCATTCTCTCAGATGACTCATTCCTTCCTCCTGAAAGGGTTTCCAGCTTCTCCAGTGTCTCCATAAAAGAGGAATTGTTTCCAGCTGTAATGAAGCTGATGATTCCATCCGCTTTCTCTTCCGAGCCAGTGATATCAACAAGAAGACGTTTTGTCTCGTCCTCTCCGATTTTCCTGAGCTTATCTACAGTACGGAGTATCTCGATACCTGAAGAGCTGAGGCCTTCTTTCTCAAGATAGGCGCTGAACATACCTCTGTGTGAGATGTGGAAAGTGTAGCGCTCTATGCCAAGGCTCTGGAAAGATTTATGCATCATCGAGAGTATCTCGGTATCGGAAATGGCGTTATCTGCACCGACGATATCGAAATCACACTGGATGAACTCTCTGTAGCGTCCTTTCTGTGGATTCTCGCCGCGCCATACCTTAGAGATATGATAACGCTTGAATGGCACACCGACCTCGTCGTGGTGAGCGGCCATGAATCTCGCAAAGGGAACTGTGAGATCAAAGCGCATTGCGACATCGCGTCCACCATTGTCGCTGAAACGGAATATCTGCTTATCTGTCTCGCCACCGCCTTTGCCGAGGAGCACTTCCGTGTACTCAAGCACTGGCGTATCTATAGGTACAAAGCCATACGAGGAGAAAACATCCTCGAGCTTTCTCATAATCTTCTTCTTCGGAATCTCGTCCTTTGGAAGGCTGTCTCTGAAGCCTTTCAGTATTACCGGATCAATCATACGCTGATGATATCATTATTTGAAGACAATGGACAATTGCGGCTGATTCATGTTGGCCTCGGTGCCTATTTCGTGAGGAATGTTTTTTTTATGTTATCCTTTATGTAGGAGATAACAATGCCCTAGATAAGCAGATTCTATGGAATAGTCACAAAGATGCTCTATGAAGCAGGCAGTGAGCATAACAAACCCCATGTTCACGTTGAGTGTGGAGAATAAGAGGCATCAGTTGGCATTGATGGAGAAGTTTTAGCTGGCGTCTTGCCTGAGAAGCAATACAAACTTGTGGCTGCCTGGCTGGCATTGCATGAAGATGAGCTTTATGAGGCATGGAACAATGCTGTTCAGATGAAACAGCTTTCAAAAATAAGACCTCTGAGCTGAGGAGGAGACGAAAGATGTACTTTTCAAATGGGTTTGTTTATGGTGGCACTCCTGCAGAGATGATGAAGGTCATCAAGGTAAAGCCGTTGGATAACATGCTGCTTCTTCTGACATTCAGTTCAGGAGAGCAGAGACTATATGACGCAAGCCAGCTCCTTGGGTATCCAATCTTCAAGCCACTGGAAGATAAGGATGTTTTCTCACACCCTGAGCTTGACCATGGCGTGGTCACATGGCTTGATGGAGAACTGGATATTTCCCCGGAATCTATGTATGAGAATAGTTATCCATATGTAGCCAGGGCATAGAAGAGACTGGATGCAATAGGTTGTGTACGCCTACGTCTATGCATATGCGCTTTTGCAGTAATTTGAGGTTTTATGACACTACAGCAGTGTATGGGACGATGAAATAATTGAGTGGAAGAGGTCTCAATTCAAAGTAATTCTCTATAATAGATAGAATTAAAATTCAGATTGACCCCGAATTGACCCTGTTTTGTGCAACTGATGATATTCCGAACGATTCAGTATAGAATATTCAGTTGCACATTTTTGCTGACCTCTCAAAGCTTGACACTCAGTTGGAGGGATAAATGGACATAAGCATATTCATGGAATCTTTCAAGGATAATCTTCTCGCTCTTTTCAATGATAATCTTCTTTTTCTCGGTATTCAGGGCAGTTATGGCAGAAGTGAGGCAAAGGAGACAAGCGATATCGATCCAGTCATAATCCTCAAACAGTGTAGAAAAGATGAACTTCTGAGATATAGAGATTATATTGATACTCTTCCCGAAAAAGATATCCTCTGTGGATTTGTCTCTTCTATAGATGAACTCAGAGCATGGGAAAGCGCTGACAGAGCACAGCTGGTTCTAGATACAAGGCCTCTATACGGCAACATTGAAGGGCTATGTCCGCCGATAACAGGAGATGATATCAGAAGAGCAGTACAGCAGGGAGCTTGTGCAATATACCATGCTTCCTCTCACAACATACTTCATGCTAGAAACTGGTCAATCCTTCCAGAGCTCTATAAGAGCGCAGGATTCACGATAAGGATGAAGCATTATCTTCAGACTGATGTTTATGTATCCGCATTCAGAGATCTTGTTGCTGTCGTGGATGAGGAAGAAAGAACAATTCTCGGCGCGTACAATCCAGACACAGAAGATGATGCATTCATGCTTCTTGAATGGGCATCAAAGACAATGAAAGATATCAACGCAGATTGATCAGAGATTCAGAACTATGTAGATGCCTTCTCTTTTGGTTGTGCAGGAAAACTGCACATGGCCGTATAAATCAGGATAGAAGGAACAATCTTGGATAGCCTCCTATTAAACATGAGGGATGTTTATTATAGTTGCATTATACGATAAAATCGTATAAATTTAAAATGTGGAAAGAGAATTCATATATACAGAACCATTTCGTAAGTGCTGGAAAGCAATGGGATTGGGTGATGATGAGCAGCATGAGCTGGAAAACATCTTGCTTGAGAATCCCCGGAAGGGTGTTGTAATAGAGGGGTTGGCTGGTATAAGGAAATTGCGGATAAAGCTCGAAGGGCGAGGCAAGAGCGGAGGGGGACGGGTAATATATCTTGACGTACTGGAGAAAAAGAAACTCTATCTGCTGTTCGCTTATCCAAAAAATGTGCAGGAGGATCTTACTTCCGAACAGCGTAGGCTTCTTCGACGGATGGCTGAGGCCATAATGGAGGAATAGATATGGGCGATCATGTTTTCAAATCAAAATACAGCAAGGAAGAAATAGAGAGAAATTTCAAAGATGCCGATTTCTTCAATGGAATAAGGGAAGGTCTTGAAGAGGCTCTTGCATATGAGAAGGGGAAAGCAAGCGCTGAGACTATTGCTAGAAAGAGAAGCCTTCCTGACGTGGATGTGAAAGCAGAACGCGAATCTCTTGATATGACGCAAAAGGCTTTTGCAAATGTGCTTGGGGTTTCCAAAAGAACTGTAGAAGCCTGGGAAACAGGACGAAGTACACCCTCTCCTACAGCAAAGAATCTGATTTATCTTATATCTCAGAAACCCGATCTTGTACTTATGCTGCAGGAAGCACGACGTGATTACTCAATCTGACCCAGATTTAACCCCAAAAATTCTTGAAACGTCTGAGACAGGTTATACAGCGGTTATTTGAGACCATGTGACACAATAGATCATCGCAGAGAGCGTGAGAACCAATCCCGGATATGTGCGGCAGCTGATGTCTGCTCTCAGAAGGGGAGGGATTATTTCAAGTACAAGGGGGCATGCAAAACCGATGCTAGCGAAAGATGCAGGAGAAATCACACTACGTGATGTATATAAGGCCATCGAGGGGGATAAGCCTCTTCTGCATCTCGATACGCATACCAATCCTGAATGCGGCGTGGGTGTGAATATACAGCTGGCTCTCCAGGAATACTATGACAGGATCCAGATAGCTGCTGAAGCTGAGATGGCAAGGATAACACTCCAGGATGTACTTGATGGATATCATGAAAGAATAAAGGAGGATAAGCGTTGAAGGTTGGAATCATAAGATGCATGCAGACTGAGGATTACTGCCCTGGAACCACTGATTTCAAGATGGTTCAGGAACATAAGGGCGCTTTTGAGAGCCAGGAAGATATTGAAATCGTTGGGTTCACTAACTGCGGAGGATGTCCGGGAAAAAAAACGGTGCTCAGGGCAAGAAAGCTTATCGAAAGGGGCGCAGACACAATAGCATTTGCGTCCTGTATAACCAAGGGAACCCCAATTGGCTATCCATGTCCACTCAAGGACAAGATGATTGAACTTGTAAGGAAAGAAGCTGGCGAATCCGTCAATATATTGGATTATACTCATTGATAGTGATGAGAACAGGAACAATCCAATGAGTTGTGAAAGTTTACACTGTATTATGCCTCAGATTATTTCTCCCGTGTGAATGATCTGTTAATTGCTTATTCGTTGATATGTGACAAAAAGAGGCGGGGTAGATGGCTCCGCCTCTTGAAGAATATTCATACTTTGTTCAGTACCTGAATCCAATTGACAATATCGGTGATACATAGAAATCACCAGAGAATCCAGTATCACCTGTGTCAAGATTCACGCCAAGCATGCCGTATCCCAAATTGCATCCGATAAGCAGTGCTATGGCATTATTCAGATAATAGGTTGCTCCAATGTATCCTCCGATTCCAAGATCGAATATCCCTGTACCGATATACTGCTCTGCGAGAGATGCTCCGATGGCGACATCAATTGACATCGGCACGTTTGAGAGCAGGTAACGATAGCTCGGCCCGACAAGCATCCCAATCGCCATCGCATTGTCAGCAAGATTGAAATCAGCATTCACCGATACCATATACCCGACAGGGCAGTCATTGACATAGCCGAAAGTCTGGGATGCAAGCCCTCCCATATGCTCCCCATCTCTGAACTCATAGTTCACACCGATGCTTGTGAGACCGTCAAAAGAGGCGAAGGCTGCGCTGGCGGCTACGATTGTGACGATTGCAATAATCAAAATTCTTTTTTTCATTTTCTATCTCCTAGCAATTTATTTGTTACGTATTTCCTGTTCTTCTCTCTTGAGCCGCTCTTTTGCCTCTTCAATGCTCTCACCTTCCCTCTGGAGGTAACGGCTGATGAACGAATCCTCTATTTTTGTGAATCCTTCCACGACTCCGTTCTCGATTTTCTTATACCCATTCACGACACCATCCTGAATCTTCTGGAAACCTGTCGTGACATCCTCTGCAATCTTCTCATTTGCTTCTACGATTTTTGATTTCATTAGTCCTCCCATATAGAATCATTGAGATTCCTGTAGCTGCTATGAAAAGGCATACTGTGCTTCCGCAGATAATATTCATCAGTAATGCCCATTCATGATTTTCATTTCCGAATGAGACTATCATCGAACGCTGGAGGCTGAGCAACGAGGCCGCAACCTCAGCATAGGTGATACACCTGATTGTTCTGGGTATCGGCCTGCTGTCGTTTCTGGCATTAACTGCTCTGACAATTGCGAATCCGAGCTTCGTGAAGGTATATGCAGCGACGGTTATCATGATGATCTCACCGTGTCCCTTCGTAACCTGTCGTATTGAAGAGACATAGACGATTGCTGCAATCTGCATATCCAGAAGAAGCAGGATGATGCCGGAGAAAAACAGTATTCCATGCCCATCCTGGGCAGCTCCATCTTTCTTCCAGAATATGAGAATCCGGAACCGGATGATGCACAGCGGTGCAAGGAATGCAGCCATCATCAAATACCATTCAGACTGAAAAATCCATGCCAGAGCCAGGTTGAACACCGCATAACTGGCATTGAATACCAACGAAAGGCTGGTTTTCAGGATATCTCTGTTGACCTGTCTATCTTCAGCCATCTCCAGGATTCTCCCAGCGACATGTCTTTGCCTCAGTCTTCAATTCCTTTCACAAGCGGAATGAGCATCAGCAGGATGATTATCCCGACAAGGCCGAGGATGATGCCCAGAATCATGTTGTTCCATATCATCGTGAAGCACATGCCGCAGCCAAATATCAGGGTTCCCAGAATGCCTGCGATGACTGTAAGGATCATACGCTTGGAAATCTCGATTGGTTCCTTATTCGTCAATCTCCTGTAGACAATGATTGTTACCAATCCCAGAACTAGACCTATGACACCGAATACAATCCCTTGTCTGAATGCATGCCATTCCGGAATCAGTGCCATACACATTCCGAGTGCGAAGAATACGACGCTTATTGTCGTCAACACTATAGTGATAAAAGTAGTTTTCTTCATAATTCGATGAACTCCTATAACTCAACAGTTGTTGTTTTAATCTGGCTGCACTATACTGTTAGTTGTCGGAAAGGTACAACGACAATTAACAGTACATTTGTTGAGATAAAGAAAAATGAATACAGCGAACAATAAGAGAAGAAGAGAGACACTCGAGGTAATAAAGAAAGCATTTGTGGAGTTGATACAAAACCAGGATCTTGATCAGATCTCAATATCCCAGCTGTGCAAGAAAGCAGGTATCAACAGGACAACTTTCTATGCCTGCTATGATAACCTCCATGACATTGCGGATTCGATA
>CALXKJ010000019.1 GCA_944388955.1 uncultured Spirochaetaceae bacterium
TCGATGAAGGAGAAGTGCACGATGCGCTATGATGTGCGCACTGTGACATTAAGAGGCAGTCAGCTCACATTCAGCACCTGTGACAAGAGAATAAAGACAATCATATCAATTCCTGAGTTCTTCTCTGAACGTTATCCTGAACCGGAAGGCTGGAAGCTCAAGGGAGCGAACGTAGGAATTGACAGGAAGGGACGGGTATTCGTCAATCTCATCTACGAGTGCCCTGATTACGATACAGTCGAGAACGATGGGAGGATAGTGGGTCTGGACAGGGGTGTCTACAACATTGTTACGACCTCTGACGGAGTCCACTATGGAGCAAAGGATGCAAGGCGGGTTAAGAGGAAATACAGCCATGTGCGCTCTGAGTTGCAGAAGAAAGGCACTCGCAGTGCGAAGAGGAGGCTTAAAGCCATCTCCAGCTGCGAGAAGAGGTTTGTTCAGGACCAGAACCACTGCATTTCCAAGGAGCTTGCAAACACTGATGGGGATGTATCCGTATACGTCCTTGAGGATCTGTCATCCATGAACTTGCTGAGGCTCAGGGGAAAGAGCAACAAGACCATGAGGAAATGGCTATCCAGCTGGTCATACTCCGACCTTGAGTTTAAGCTGATCTACAAGTGCCAGAGGAACGGCATAAGGGTGGAATTCGTGGATGCGCGCTATACGAGCCAGAAGTGCTCGGTGTGCAAGACGATAGACAAGGCTTCAAGGAAGGGGAACAGATACACATGCAGGCATTGCGGCAATAATATGCATGCAGATACGAATGCCGCCATCAACATCCGCGACAACTACATCACCCGGGTCGGGCAATCCGGGCAGGCTGCAGTCAATCAGCCGCATGGATGGGGTGCCACAGGCAGACCGGAAACGGAGCCTGTGGAGAAAACACTCACGTCCAAGCCTTCAGGCTTGCCTGAAGGTTGTTGACATAAACAAGGTTGATGAAATTGACGACTGTGGCGGCGATGAGTATGCGGAAATAGGCAATTCCCTCATCAATGAATTCCACTGGTGTGCTTATTGCTTTAAGAATGATAGGCACAAATGGAATCATGAGAAGGAATAATGCAGACATAACCAAGAGCAGCCTGACCATGGTGTTCATCAGCTCTCCCGCTTTCTCCTTGTCTCCAGCACCATAGGCTCTGTTTATTAAAATCATGGAGCCTGTGATGAGTCCGGAGCCGATGGAATTCAGAATCATCCTCAGCTGTGCCATATAGCTTACCGTAGATACCGCAATTGTCCCGATATGGCTTGCCATTATTGTGTCGAGGATAGAGAAAACGCAGTTGAAGAACGCAAAAATCGCCAGCGGGGTACCTACCTTCAGTATAATCCGGTAGTAATTTCCCGATAGTGAATATTCCCTGAATTCTGTTTCAGACAGCTTTCTCATTTCAGGCATTGTGCATCAGAGGCTGAGATAATGGAAGTACTCATCTCATGGAATTTCACTGTACTTATTGTCCCCGCTTTGCGTAGAATGATTGTATGGATTTCACATTGACGCTTGTCCGTCATGGTGAGAGCGAGGCTAATGTCAGACATATGCTCTCAGGATGGATGGACGTGGAGCTTACGGCACGAGGTATCGAGGAGCTGAAGAGGTTGAGAACTGAAGCTCTTTATCCGCAGAGTGATGCCTATTTCTCATCATCTCTCAAACGGTGCGTTGATACGTGCCACATACTTTTCCCTTATGTAAAGCCTGTCATCAGTGACATATATAAGGAAATCAATTTCCATTCGCTTGAAGGCTGGATACTCTCGACAAAAGATGAAATAGACTCGTATTTTGAATCCTGGATAGAGGATGAGCCATATCTGGATGAGGAAACGCTCTCTGATGTCAAGGAGAGAGGTATGAATGCAATCATGGAGACTGTACATGATTGTGAGGGCAGGGGAATGCATTCAGCTACGATTGTCATGCACTCTGGTATCATGCGTGCATCAATAGTCGCCCTCTTCAGATTGGAGAGGAAGGCATTTCTCGAGATGAGCGTGCCTAATGGGCTTGGCTACATACTCTCATTCAAGGATTCTTCACCTGTCTCTTTCTGCCCGATTCCAGTGAAATGAAAAAGAGCGGCTTTGAAACCGCTCCTTCATTACTTCTCTTCAAGCACATCCCTGAGTTTTGCCAGTCTTTCAAGTGCAAGATCCAGCGTCTCGACTGAGCGCGCGAAATGCAGCCTGATAAGATTGTTGACTTCTTCCCTGAAGAAGCTTGAGCCGGGAACTGCCGCAACACCGATGTTCTCCACCATCCATTCGCAGAACTGGAGATCTGTCCAGCCTTTGAAGCGCGGAAGTGCCAGGAAGTCTGAGATGTCGACGAGGACAAAGTAAGAGCCCTGCGGCACATTGTGCTTCAGTCCTATTTTATCGAGTCCCTTCAGGAAGTAATCACGCTTCTTCGTGTAAAGAGCCCCAAGTTCCTCGTAGTAGCTCTCTGGAAGAGTGAGGCCGGCAACGGCAGCCTCCTGAAGCGGTGCAGCGGCGCCGACAGTGAGGAAGTCGTGGACTTTCTTCGCAGATTCGATTACATTCTCAGGCCCTATGAGATAGCCGAGTCTCCATCCTGTTATTGAATAGGTCTTTGAAAGTGATGAGCATGTGATAGTATGCTCGAACATCCCCGGAAGTGAAGCTACGGACACATGCACGTTTGGCGCGTAAATGATGTGCTCATAAACCTCATCAGTCACGACAAACGCGTCATATTTCAGCGCTAGGGAGCCAATAGCCATCAGCTCGTCACGCGTGAATACCTTGCCGCATGGGTTGGATGGATTGCATACGATGATGGCCTTCGCTCCGTTCTTGAAGCCATCTTCGATAAGATTGATATCAAAATCGTATGTCGGAGGAACGAGTGGAATGAAGATTGGCTCTGCTCCTGAAAGAATGGCATCGGCCCCATAATTCTCATAGAAAGGTGAGAAGACCATTACCTTATCTCCAGGATTGCATATTGTCATCATCGCGCACATCATCGCTTCAGTGCCGCCGCATGTGACTACAATCTCTGTCTCCGGATTGATTTTCCTCTTTATAGAGCTTTCAGCCTTCTTCGCAAGTGCTTCTCTGAAGTTCTCAGCTCCGAATGTGACTGAATACTGGTGTGGTCCTTTATATGCCACCTCGCTCAGGGCATCCAGAAGCTCCTTCGGGGGATCGAAATCAGGGAATCCCTGTGAAAGATTTATGCTTCCGGGGCAGGCATCGCTTATGCGTGTCATGCGTCTGATGACTGAATCAGTGAATAATCCGACTCTTCTGCTTAATTCTGGCATTTTTATTCTTTCTCCTTCTATTATCTGCCACTGTCCGTGACTACCGGTAGGACGGTGGAGCCGGATGGGATTATATAAACCGACTTTCCTTCAATATGGGCATCTTCCATCAGCTTATCCAGATTGTCATATGCCTTGATACCCATCGGTGCCACAGTCTCTGCGGGGATTGATGAGTACATGAGGATATTGAATCTCGCCGCCTGCTCGCAATTGAGGAAGAAGATATACCCTCCAACTGTGAAGTTATTCCTAAGCTCCTCTTCGAATGTGCCGCCCACAAGAGGCTTGATCCAGTCGAAGTAGTCAGGGCTGCCTCCGCCGTTCCTGCCTTCCAGCATAAGTATAAGCGTACCTCCGTCCTTGAGCGCGGATATGACGTTATCTACAGCCTTTGTCCCCTGATAAAGCGATTCATCTTTCGGGAAGCCTCCGCAGCTTGTTATGACAACATCAGCTTTCTTCTCGATAGGGACGGTGTAGATTCTCTTTACTTCTTCGCATGCCTTTTCCCATGAAGTTCTCCAGTGGCCTGCGTAAATCGATTCAAGCTGGAATTCGGTATCGGTAACGAGCGTGATCATGAAAAGATTCTTCATCATCGCTGCCGCTTCAAGCATATCCTCGTTAAGCGGATTGCCTTCAAGCTTGCCGTTGCCGATTTCAGGATTGGTGATAAAAGCATCCGGTGCGAGGCTGTAAGCATGGTTGTGCTTTATAGTCTCAAGACTGGAGATTCCCGGAAGAATGCTTTTCCTGCCACCTCCGAAGCCTGCCATTACATGATAAGTCGCCGCTCCGAGACAGATGACAAGATCCGCATCCGCGGCTTCTTTGTTGATACTTACAGGTGTGCCATAGCTCGTGGTGCCAAGATATACCAGATTCTTGTCATGGCAATCATGGTTTATTGTCCTGACTTTATCGAAAACAGGGGACGTGACAAGCGTACGGAGGTCCTCCTCGCTGCCGCCGACATGTGTTCCTGTGGCGATGACGATAGTCAGATCCTCATAGCTCTTTCCGCACTTTTCCACAAGGTAATCCACGATAAGAGGGACAATGAGATCCTGCCTCATCCAGTATCGTGTCATGTCACTTACTATTATTGCGATTGATGAAGCTTTTGCTGCCACTTCCGATAGCGGTGCTGAGTCTATAGGATTATCTATCGCATCCATAAGCGCACCGCTTATATTGCTCAGTGGCGTTGTATCGTTGCCTTCAATCACTCCTATAACCTGGCTTTCATCCACAGGTATGGAGACAGACGTATTTCCGTATCTGAATTTATATTCCTTCATTGCTGAAAACCTTCTGTATTAAAGAACCTTCTCCAGAAAACTTATGAGCCTTGGGCTATGCGGGTCGTCAAAGAACTCATCTGCAGTTCTGTCCTCGTCGATTTTCCCGCCGTCAAGGAAGAGAATCCTATCGCTGACTTCGCGTGCAAAGCGCATCTCGTGAGTAACGATAAGCATTGTCATGCCTTCATCAGCAAGCTGCTTGATGACATCGAGGACTTCCCCGATCATCTCCGGATCAAGAGCGGATGTAGGCTCGTCAAAGAGCATTACATCAGGCTCCATCATCAGCGATCTGACAATTGCGATTCTCTGCTTCTGACCACCTGAAAGCTGGGAAGGGTAGGATGAGGCTTTGTCTTCAAGTCCCATTCTCCTTAAGAATGACATGGCTTTTTCCTCGGCCTCTTCCTGAGACTTGCCTTTGATTCTCATCGGTGCGATTGTCAGGTTCTTCATCACATTCATATTGTTGAAGAGATTGAAGTGCTGGAAGACCATGCCGATCTTCTGTCTCTGCTCGTTTATATCTATTTTCGAGCAGAGGTTGACACCTTTGAAAATGACAGAGCCAGCTGTGGGAGTCTCGAGAAGATTGAGACAGCGGAGGAATGTGCTCTTTCCGCCACCGGAAGGCCCTATTATGGAAACAACCTGCTTTTCCTTGAAATCTGCGGAGATATCATTGAGAACCTGCAGATCCCCGAAGCTCTTGGAGAGATTCCTTACCTGAATGATGTTATTTTCTTCCATGCTTCATCCTCTTTTCCAGCAATGCGATAAGACGGCTGCTGATGAATGTAAGAATAAAGTACATACAGGCAGCAATCGCGAGACATGGAAGGCTTCTGTATGTAAGCGCTATAACGCCGTTTGTTCCGTACATCAGATCTGATATACCGATAACAGAGACGATTGATGACTCCTTGATGACAGTAACGAACTCATTGCCGAGTGCCGGGAGGATATTCTTGATAGCCTGAGGAAGTATAACAAGCCTCATCGATTCACCGTATTTGAATCCGATGCTCCTTGCAGCCTCCATCTGGCCCTCATCAACTGACTGTATACCCGATCTGATGACTTCCGCGACATAAGCGCAGCTGTTGATGCTCATAGCGACAATACCGGCCATGAAGCGGGAGAAATTCGGAATCCATGGCACATCCGGAAATGTTATCCCTGCCATTGGAAGACCATAGAAGATGAACATGAGCTGTACCATCAGAGGTGTGCCTCTGACGAACTCGATATAAGCCACTGCCAGCCATCTGAGCGGTTTGATGCGGCACATGCGCATGATAGCCATCAATGTACCGAAAACCACCCCCAGCATGACGCTCATGGCGGCAATGATGAGGGTGTTTTTTACTCCGTCAAGGAAGTAAGGGTAATACCGCTCGAGAAGAACTATAATCTGCTCGAAGAAACCCATAATCAGAGCCCAAGCTCCTTCTGGAGCGCAACAGCTTCATCATAAGCCTTAGCATATGAGCCGTCTGCGAGGATTCTCTGGATTACCTTGTTCACTTCAGCCTTGAGGTCGTCGCTTCCCTTCTTGAGGACAACAGACTTACCGAATGTGGCTTCCTCGGAATCGAATGTGTAGTTTGCCTTAACAAGCTTGCCATCGCTGGAAGAGATGATGGAATCACCGACAGCAGCGTCTACAACGAGACCAGCGATATTCCCATTCTGCACTTCGATTGAAAGCTCAGGATACTTTGCAAGCTCGAAAAGCTCTGAATCCGGCATTGTCTTCATGATAAGCTGGGACTGGATAGTGCCTCTCTGTGCACCGACTTTGAGACCAGCAAGGGATTCAGGTGTTGTATAGACATCCTCGTTTCCCGCAGCGACTACGAGATACTGGAGGCTTTCCTCGTAAACATCGGAGAAGTCGATGACTTCAGCTCTTTCCGGAGTGTTTGTGAATGCCGCGATACCAAGATCGACCTGACCTGACTGCACAGCTGGGATGATACCGTCGAATGCCATATCGACAATCTCAAGGCCTACGCCAAGCTCATCAGCAATCTGCTGGGCAATGTACATATCGCAGCCAACGATGTTCGCATCCATATCCTTAAACTCATATGGCGCATACTGTGCTTCTGTACCGACAATGAGCCTGCCTCTGTCTTTTACAGTCTGAAGTGCAGACTTGTCGCTGGCACCACCGGCAAAAGCCATTGCAGGAACTGTTATGAGAACTAACGCAATAACAAGAACATTCAGAAGTTTTTTCATCTTTTCACTCCTAACCAAACTTATGGTTTATGAATTCGTGAATATTTATACATACTTACCACCCCAATATGCAAGACCTTTTGTTATAAATATTCAAAAATATTTAGAAAAATGAATAAAAATGTCTGAAATAGCATTAGGCTTCCATTTTTGATTATTTCACGATACCGATTTTCATTGTTATCTTTAAAAGGTGCACGGCTCTAGGGCTATACCAAAATTCCTATTTGTGTGCAATAATACGGAAGGTTCAGACTGAAGGTATTTAGTTAGGAGACTTTTATTTTATGAATACTGTTAAGAATGCGCTTGTTGAAGCTGCGGTCAAAGCTGCGCTCAGCTATCTGGAAAGCGACCCCGAGAAAAATATCCCGAGGCTGATGGATCTTGTTGATAAGGCTCTTCCTAAGGACCGCTATCCAAGTCAGAGAAAGATGTTCAGGAAAGTGATCGAGGAGAAAGGCAACTGGTATCAGCTGATGATGAAGTTCTATGAGCTTGATCCGGGTGTGAGAAAGACGTTCTTCAATAACTTCCTTATCAACGCGACGCTCAAAGGCCGCGCAATCGGCAAGGACATCGAGAAGAAAGAGGATTGCAATGTACCATGGACAATCCTTCTCGATCCTACATCCGCATGCAATCTTCATTGCACTGGATGCTGGGCTGCTGAATATGGCCATAAACTCAATCTCTCATTTGAGACAATTGACAGAATCATCACTGAAGGCAAGAAGCTCGGTGTATACTTTTATATTTATACTGGCGGTGAGCCACTTGTGAGAAAGGCTGATCTGATGAAGATATGCGAGAAGCACTCCGATTGTATCTTCCTTTCATTCACTAACGGCACGCTTATCGATGAGGCATTCTGTCAGGATATGCTGAGAGTGAAGAACTTCGTTCCTGCAATCAGCGTTGAAGGCTTCGAGGAGAGAAACGATAGCCGCCGTGGAAACGGCATCTACAGGAAAGATATGGAAGCGATGAAGCTGATGAAGTCACATCACCTTCCATTCGGAATCTCCACATGCTACACAAGCGTCAATTATGATGATGTAAGCAGCGAGAAGTATTTTGACCAGATGATAGAGTGGGGCGCACTCTTTGTATGGTTCTTCCATTACATGCCTGTCGGACAGGGCGCTGTGACAACGCTTCTCCCGACACCTGAGCAGAGAACTCAGATGTATCATCGCATCAGGGAGTTCAGGAAGACAAAGCCGATCTTCAGCATCGACTTCCAGAATGATGCTGAGTATGTCGGAGGCTGTATCGCTGGAGGCCGCAGATATTTCCATATCAACGCGAAAGGCGATGTGGAGCCTTGCGTATTCATCCATTACTCCAATGTGAACATCAACGATACAAGTGTGCTTGACGCGCTCAAGGCACCTCTTTTCAAGGCATACCGCAAAGGCCAGCCATTCAATGAGAATATGCTCATGCCTTGCCCGATGCTTGAGAATCCTGAATGCCTGAGAGGAATGGTCAAGGAGACAGATGCTGTCTCTACTGATTACGAGAGTCCTGAGAGTGCAGATGTCCTCTGTGACCGCACAACTCCATATTCCCAGAACTGGAAACCTACGGCAGATGAGCTGTGGGAAAAGTCAGGAAAAGGCAATTGCTGATCAGAGGTCAAGCAGTTTAATGCAATCTTCGAGGGGCTCTTCAATGGGTCCCTCAATTTGTTTATCAAGCCATTTCGCAACAAGGCCGGCAAAGCCGTGGATAGCGAATATGGCTTTCGCATCGCTTTCGTATACCTTCCCGAATTCTCTTGCGATAAGCGATGATACATAATCACTGCCAGCGATTCTGGAAAGCTGTCTCCACTTTCTGGGATTCTTCGTTATGGCTTCGCAGGAAGCTTTCAAAGTGGCGCCTAAATCACTCTCATCACTGAGTGGTATTTCCCTGACAAGGTTTCTGGAATATTCACTGAGTATGCTCTCGGGCTCTTTGTAATATCTGTAGAATGTAGCCCTGTTGACAGATGCCACGCTGCATATCTCACTTACAGAGACAGTACCTGCAGGTTTTCCCTCGATAATCGAGAAATAGGCCTTCCTTATCGCATCCCTTGTCCTGAGCGTGCGTTTATCCATTCTCTCTTCCGGTTACAGGGACTTCTGCATAAATGCGGAAGATACCGCCATCTGTTTCTATCTCAATCTTTCCATTGAGTCTCGCTACAGCGTCCTTTATATTCCTGAGCCCGAATCCATGGTTTTGGCTATCAGGTTTTGATGTGGCGAATGAGCCATCCCTGTTTTTCTTTATCGTATTCTCGTATCTGTTTGATATGCAGTAATAGAGCATAGAGTCATCGTCTGCGATTTCCACACAGATTTTCCTGTCTGGAGGATCTGCTTCTATGGCGTTATCGAGGGAGTTTGAGATAAGCGTGCAGAGCTCAGTCTCATCAACCGAAAGCGGTACTGACACATCAGCTTTTATCTCTATCTCGAGACCCTTTGTATTTGCTTTCTGCGCTTTCGCGTTGAGTATTGCGTTTATAAGCGTGCTTGATGTGTACTGCTCCGTCAGCTTTGAGAATGATGCTCCGATTTCCTTGAGGTAGCTGATGGCTTTGTCATTCTCTCCCAGATCAAGATATGTCGCTATGACAGTGAAGTGATTCATCAGATCATGCTTGAGCTTCCTTATCTCCTCCTGCTGTGATTCAATCCCCTGATAGTATTCCGTTCTTGCTTTCAGCTGGGAGTTTTCCTCAGATAGCTTCGCGCTTCTTCCCATCTGATGAATCAGCGGGAAGACCATGGTTGATGCAAAGAGCGCGAAGATGGCGATGGATGAAAGCAACAGGTGGTTCTTAGGTGGATTTGCAACCGCTGTCAGCACAAGAACGGAAGGTGAGAGGGCTATTATCGTGGAGTATCCCCACATCCGCCGCGTGAATGAGCTGAGAACCATGCTTGAAGATACAAGGGATGAGTAACTTCGGAATATGCTGAAATACAGAAGCGCGAATATCACGAGAAGTGCCGCTGTAATCATGAAAAGCCATAACGGCGTGCCGCTGACAAGAATAGCCTCTATCCATGAGACAGTGAGAAATGACCAGGAGCCTATGACAGAGAAGAAGATGACAGCGAAGGCGATGATCTTCTCAATCCTGTCCCTGAAGAACAGAAGCATGTAGAGCGCGAACAGAAGCGATGATACGATATATGTGAGCGTGAATTCCGGCACGATGGGAAACATGCATATAATGCACAGCATCACAACAGAAAGAATCCTTGCCCATGTCTTATCTGATCGTGGGGATAGGAAAGAAGGTATGGCCTCGCTTATATTCGTCGCGAGAATCGCGGATAGCACTACATACAGCAGCATGCGCATAAGAAAATGATAGCATAAAATCGAAAGTCTTGAATCGCATTTCCCTGAAAGATTATCCTCAGAACATGAGAGTCAGGATAATAGGTGCCGGCGCTGTAGGTGCAGTTGTTGGCTGGAAGCTATATAAAGTGTGTGATCTTGCTTTTGTCGCCGATAAAGAGCGCAAGGAGAAGTACAGCTCCGGTATCGTTGTTAACGGCGATCTCGTTCATTTCCCAGTATTGACGCCGGACGAAGCCGACAAGGCGGATCTGCTTATCTTCGCTGTAAAGAATTTCTCCCTTGATGAGGCAATGGATGAAGCTGAGCCTTTTGTTGATGATAATACTGTAATCCTGCCGCTTCTCAACGGCATTGAAGCTGAGTCGAGACTCTCCTCAAGATTCGGAGAAGAGAAAGTGCTTTATGGCTTCATAACGGATTTATCATCTGTCCATGAAGGGAATGAGATAACGTGCTTCTCGGGTGGCGGGAATATAGTGTTCGCCGAGAAAAACGGTGTGGAGAGCGAGCGTGTAAAGGCCCTATGTGCTCTTTTTGACAAAGGGGGCCAGCGATACACGGTTCCTGATGATATTCTTCATGAGAAGTGGTGGAAGTTCATGCTCAATACATGCTTCAATACGCTTTCCGCGATTCTGATAGCAGATTATGCCGCTATCGCATCGAATCCTGATTTCATCCGTCTTGTACGTCTTGAAGCAAGGGAAGTGCAGCAGATTGCACGTTATGAAGGTGTCACTATAAGCCAGGATGACATTGAAGAGATGATAAGACGCGTCACATCGCTTCGCGACCATGGAAAGACTTCGATGCTTCAGGATATGCTTGCACATCGTGAGACGGAGAACAGGTATTTTGCAGGTGCGGTCTCGAGACTTGGCAAGAAACATTCAGTGGAGACGCCTTTCTCTGATTTCCTTTCGATTCTTCTGGAGGCGAAGCGCCGTGTCCTCTCAGTTTGATAAAGCCCAGGCGGCTCTTTATGAGACGATTTACTCATTCATCCAGGATAGCACCAGAGCGTTTTCTTTGATGAGGGCAGTGCCTGATGCTTCTGCGTTCACCTCTTCAGATGCCGCGGCCCTCTCAGATATCATCGGGTATAGCGGCAGCGAGATTGAGAATCGCTACAGGAATATTATGGAAGCATTCTCGTCTGAAGTGCTCCGCTACTCTGTGATACTCCCCGAGTCCATTTGTTTTCCTGAAGAGAAGGGAGATTGGTTTCCCGTAATCTATGGAGCTGGTGATATAACGCTCTTGAAAAAGCCACGCGTGACTGTGATAGGCATGCCACGGCCTTCTATGCAAGGCAAGCAGGATACAGCGGAGGCCATTTCCTATTTCTCTAAACATGATGTCGCTGTCCTTGTGCCTCTTGATCCGGGGATAGGGCTTCTTGCCGCGGCTTTGGCGCTTAAGGCTGGCTGCCGTGTAATCGGAGTCCTGTCCACACCTCTCTCCGCTTCAAGCTCGGAATTCCAGGAGAAGGTGGAAGCTGAGATTTACTCTACCGGCCTGCTCCTCTCTGTTTTCCCTCCACGGCAGAAGACAGAGAGATGGCATGTAATGATAAGAAACAGGTTCATCGCATCGATATCAGGCTCGGTGCTCCTTGCTGAAGAGAAGGATGGAGGCCCTAGCTGGGCAATCTTCGATAAGGTGCTGGAAAATGGCGGACGCGCGATGCTATCGCGTTCGATGCTTGATGTTCCATCATATAGATGGGCTAGGGAAAGAATGGAGTCAGGGGCGCTCTCTTACGCCACTGACTCGGATCTGAAGAGAATCGTGCCTAAAGTGAAAAGCATCTCATTTGAGCCCGATCTCTTCTCTTGACCGTCACTGAAGCGGTGAATACGATATAGCGGAAATAATAAGGAAGAGAATATGAAAGAGATAACAGCTGATCAGCTAAGAAAACTATACATTGACTTCTTTGTCTCCAAGGGACATAAGCAGATATCAGGGGCATCCCTGATCCCGGAGAATGATCCTACAGTCCTCTTCACGACTGCTGGAATGCATCCTCTCGTGCCATATATCCTTGGACAGGAGCACCCGGCAGGAAAGAGACTCTGTGATTACCAGAAGTGCATCCGTACCGGAGATATCGACAGTGTAGGAGATCCGCACCATCTCACATTCTTCGAGATGCTTGGAAACTGGTCTCTCGGTGATTATTTCAAGAAGGAGATGATTGGCTACAGCTTCGAGTTCCTTACAAAGGTGCTTGGAATACCTGTAGACAGACTCTCTGTAACAGTCTTTGAAGGTGATGATACAGTTCCCCGTGATGAGGAAGCTGCCGCTAGATGGAAGGAGCTTGGAATAGATCCGTCGCACATATATTTCATGCCGCGTGAGGATAACTGGTGGGGACCGGCGGGAGAGACAGGACCATGTGGCCCTGACTCCGAGATGTTCTTCGATACAGGACGCCCTGCTTGCGGCCCTGATTGCCGCCCCGGATGCAAGTGCGGAAAGTATTTTGAAATCTGGAATGATGTCTTCATGCAGTATAGGAAGGAGAAGGATGGCACTTACCATGAGATGGAAAGAAAGTGCATCGATACTGGCATGGGCATTGAGAGAACAGTTGCTGTCCTTCAGGGCAAGAAGAGCGTCTATGAGACAGAAGTCTTCCAGCCTATCATCAGGAGAATCGAGGAGCTTTCCGGCAAGAAGTATGGTGATAATGAGGATGATGATATCTCAATCCGCATCATAAGCGATCATATCAGGACTTCTGTCTTCATTCTCGGGGACCAGAAGGCTATCGCTCCATCGAATGTCGGACAGGGCTATATCCTCCGCCGTCTCATAAGAAGGGCTGTACGCCATGGAAAGAAGATCGGTATCGACCATCCATTCCTCTCAGAGCTTTCTGAAGTAGTGCTTTCTCTCTATGGAGAGCCTTATCCGGAACTGCTGAGCCATCGCGAGTTCATCCGCGAGGAGCTTGAGAAGGAAGAGGAGAAGTTCTCAATCACACTAACAAAGGGCGAGAAGGAATTCGAGAAGATGATTCCGAATCTGCTTAAAGGCAAGGACAGGATTATCTCAGGCCGTCTTGCCTTCAGGCTCTATGATACATATGGATTCCCTATCGAGCTGACAAAGGAGCTTGCTTCAGAGCATGGCTTCACAGTCGATGAGAAAGGATTTGAGGAGGCTTTCGAGAAGCATCAGGCACTCTCCAGAGCTGGTGCAGAGAAGGAGTTCAAGGGAGGTCTTGCCGACCACAGCGGTGAGACAACGGCATTGCATACAGCAACGCACCTTCTCCATGCAGCACTCCGCCGTGTCCTTGGTACACATGTCGGACAGAAAGGCTCAAATATAACAGCAGAGCGTCTTAGATTCGATTTCACGCATCCAGCTCCGATGACAAAAGAAGAGCTGAAGGAAGTTGAGGATCTTGTAAATGATGCAATCAAGAGAGATCTTCCTGTCACTGTCGAGACAATGACGCTCGATGAAGCCAGAAAAGCGGGCGCAATCGCTTTCTTTGACTCAAAGTACGGTGAGAAAGTCACTGTCTATACAATCGGGGATTTCTCTAAGGAAGTATGCGGAGGTCCGCATGTCACGCATACCGGCGATATGGGTCACTTCAGGATTCTAAAAGAGCAGTCATCATCGGCTGGTATCAGAAGAATAAAGGCTGTACTTGAGAAATAGAGCCTTTACAATCTGAAAACTGCCCCTTCGGACAACAAAAACCGAAGGGGTTAGTTTTTGCTCTCATCACTCTCGATTCTGATCTCTATTCCGTATTTCCTGCAAAAGCTCATGTATGCTTCCCTGAGCTCTTCGGAAGCTGTCATCTGGATTGCTTTCTGGTTGCTGCCGAAAGATGATCTGTCAAGGAAGAGGACACCGAGATCAACGCCGAAGAAATCCGCGATTCTGTCGATATTCTTTCCGCTGGGTGAGTTTATGCCCCTTTCCAGCTTGCTTAGGGAATTCGAAGCTATACCGATCTCAGCTGCAAGCTCTTCCTGCGTCAGCTTCCTCGATAAACGAAGTTCCCTCAGATTTTCCCCGAATCTTTTTCCAGCACGAGATTTCATTCTATCCAGAATTGTAAAAATGAGCCGCTTTGACGGGCAATGAATTACAGAGCACAGAATTATGGGTTGAAATTCGCCTTGAAAAGTTGAATCTGGGATTATGGATATGCTACCATGGCGATGGGGAAGAGCATCCCCTTTTTATTCTGCACCCGTTGGCGTAAGCTGACGGGATTATCATTTTCTGTATTTTGCGGTGATATCCTTTCTCAACCTTAGAGTCACAGTGATTTCAGTCTCAGAATACTCTATTGAGCGTATATCGCCGTCTTTTGAGGCTCTCTGGATGATATCTGAATCAATGGGCTCAGTGACAGTGATGGTCTCGAATGCACTGTCAGTGACTCTTGCCATCGCCTCCAGAAGCTTTTCTTTTCCTTCCCCCCGCTTCATGCATGTCTCAACAATGATATATGGCTCATTCAGAAGGGACGAGTAGGCAATCTCATCGTAGATATCATCGATCTTGTTGATTACAAGGATTTTTGCTTTATCAATCGCTCCAAGCTCCTCAAGCGTGGTTTTTGTCTTCAGATATGAGCCATAGGCATCGGGATGGGATGCATCTGCGACGATGATGATGGCATCGGATGAGAGCGCTTCCTCAAGTGTTGAGGAGAATGCCTTTATGAGCACCTCCGGAAGATCTGAGATGAAACCCACGGTATCAGAGAGGAGAACACCCTGCCCGTTTGGAAGGCGGAGGGCCCGTGTTGTCGTGTCCAGTGTCGCGAAAAGCTTGTCTTCAGCAAGCACGGAAGCATTTGTAAGCGTGTTGAGGATTGTCGATTTTCCCGCATTTGTGTAACCAGTGAGGGCAAAAGAGAAGACTTTGCGTCTTTCTCTCTCTTTGCGTTTTGTTTTTCTGACGTTCGCGATTGAGTTTATCTCCCTGTCAAGCGAATGGATGCGCTGGTCGATAAGCCGCCGTTCAAGCTCGATGCGCCTCTCTCCTTCGCCTTTTGCACCCCTTACGCCGCCACGCTGCTGTGAAAGCCTTGCTTCCCTGTCCGCTAACCGTGGCCTGAGAT
Source organism: uncultured Spirochaetaceae bacterium (assembly GCA_944388955.1). Lineage (GTDB taxonomy): Bacteria > Spirochaetota > Spirochaetia > Sphaerochaetales > Sphaerochaetaceae > Ornithospirochaeta. The sequence goes on from CALXKJ010000019.1 coordinate 15,345, forward strand.
ATTCCGCTTCCGCTTTCTCGATCTGAAGCCTCGCTTCCCTCGATCTTGCATTCCTGAAGAATATTGCGAGTATGACAGCTTCCCTGTCTGAAATAGGAAGACCGAAGATGGCTTCAAGATTCTTCTCCTGCCGCGGAGAGATGAATGCGTTGATAATCACCTCATCGGCTTCAGCCGCTCTCAATGCGATAAGCACTTCCTCAGCCTGTCCGCGACCGATATATGTGCCTACGGAAATCTCCTTCTGGGTAAATGCTATCTCTCCGGCAAGCTCAAGGCCTAGTGTGGATATAAGGCTTTTCATCTCTTCATTCCTGATATCCACAAGGCGCTCATTCTCGCCGGGTTTTCTGAGTGTGATGAGAAACGCTCCGCTCATATGTGCATATTAGCATTCTTTGGAGTATGATTCCCATATGGAAAGAAAGCTTCCCCATTGGGACATGACAGGGATATATCCCGCACCTGATTCCAAGGAATTCCTGGATGATATAGCACTTCTTGGCAGAATCGGCGATGAGATCATCAGCGAAACAGAAAAGGAATTCCCATCTGCAGAAAGACTGATCAACCTGAAAGACAAGGGTGATTCGCTTGAAATAACACTCACTGCGTATACAGATGCCCTCATCTCGGCAGATTCAGAGAATCCTGTCCTCCTAAGGGCATCTGCCTTGGCAGAAGATGCATCCATCCGTTATGACAAGGCTGATGACGCCTACATCAGATGTATAGATGAAAAAGCAGATATATCCTCAGTTCCCGAGCGTTTCAGATATAGCATCTACAGAATAAAGAAGATGGCTGGACACTTGATGACGAGCGAGGAGGAATCACTTGCATCCGAGCTGTCGAAGACAGGGGAGAAGGCCTGGGAAAAACTCATGGAGTCGGTGACATCGGTGGCTGCCGATGGCGGTATGACACTCACATCACTCCGCGCGGAAGCTATGAACCCCGATAGGGAAAAACGGGAGTGCGCTTATAGGCGAGAGCTTAAGCTTCTTGAAACGCATAAGACAGCTGTTGCAGCTGCTCTCAATGGTGTGAAAGGCACAGTTCTAACGCTTGAGAAGAGAAGAGGCTGGGATGATCCGATTGAAAGATCCCTCTTTTCGTCAGCTATATCAAAAAAGACGCTGGAAGCACTTCTTTCTGCCATGGAAGATTCCCTTCCGATGTTCAGAAGGTACTTCAATCTGAAAGCGAGGATGCTGGGGCTTGATAAACTCAGCTTCTTCGATCTTTTTGCTCCTGTCGGAAGCGGCAGCAGAAGCTACAGCTTCGAGGAAGCTATGAATCTTGTTATAGATTCCTATTCATCTTTTTCGCCTGAGATGGGCAGATTCGCAGAAATGGCGTTTGAAAAAGGATGGCTTGATGCCGAGCCTCGCCATGGCAAGGCGGGAGGTGCGTACGACGTCTACTTTCCTGAGCGCGGAGAGAGCAGGGTATTCCTTAATTTCGACTCAAGCTATGATAGCGTCGCAACCATCGCTCATGAGCTTGGGCATGCTTACCATGACTCAGTTGTCAGGGATCTGCCACCTTCGCTTTCTGCATATCCGATGACGCTTGCTGAAACTGCCTCGATATTCGGTGAGATGCTTTTATTCGATAAAGTCCTCTCAACCTGTGACAAGGAAGAATCTGTCACAATCATCGAATCATTCGTGCAGAATGCCGCACAGGTCATTGTCGACATCCTTTCGAGATATCTTTTTGAGAAACGCGTTTTCGAAAGAAGAAAAGAGGGGGAGATAACCGCTGATGAGCTTTCTGATATGATGCTTCAGGCGCAGGAATATACATATGGGGACGCGCTTGATGAGAAGCATAAGTACATGTGGGCGGTGAAGTCACACTACTACAGTGCAGATTTCTCATACTATAACTACCCATATGCATTCGGTGAGCTTTTCGCGCTTTCTCTCTATTCAAGGAAGAATGAGGAAGGTTTTCCAGAGCTTTACAAGGCAATCCTGAGAAGCACAGGCATGATGGATGCGGAATCTGTAGCGGCTGCAGCGGGCTGTGACACAAAGGATAAAGCATTCTGGATGGCGGGACTTGGCGTGATAGAAAAGTATATCGAGGAGCTTGATAAATGGAATTGACGATAGAGAAACTCGCATCAGATGCTATAGCGATGGCTCATTTCAATGGAAAGACGGTATTCGTACCTGGTCTTCTTCCGGGTGAGAGAGCTGAATGCGAAGCGAAAGAGGAGAAGAGCGGATATATCATCGCTGAGGCTACGAAGCTTATTGAAGCATCCTATCTGCGTACTGAGCCGCGCTGTCCTTATTATTCCATATGCGGTGGATGCTCTTTCCAGATTGTCAGCGAGAAAGACAGTGCAATGCTTAAGGAGGAGATTGTAAAGGATAATCTCAGGCGGATTGCGAAGCTTGATGAGCTTCCCGAGTTTGATGCGCCGGTATATGGCTCTTTCGATTGCTATAGGCACAGGGCCCGCTTCCATGTCGATTTCTCCGCAAGGAGAGCAGGATTCCTGGGAAGGAAATCATCAGAGCTAGTGGAAATCAATCATTGTCCTGCTCTATCTAAGCAGCTTGATGCCCTTCTTTCCGATTGCAAGGATAAGCTTCTCCGTCAAGCCCGCTCCGAGATGTTCCAGAACAGGATTGACCGCAGCACAGGATTTGCGGAAGTGAGTGCATTCGAAGGTGATGATGCAGTGACTATGAATGAGGTGGCTATCCCGATAACAATCTCAGGAGTGCGTTATTACGTCTCATCCCGCGTCTTCTTCCAGTCCAATCCAGCGCTTCTGCCACCGCTTTTTGATTTTGTGACCTCCAATGCTATAGGCTCCACCATAATGGATCTCTATAGCGGGGTAGGCACGTTCTCAGCTCTTTTTGAAGGGAGCGGGAAAAAGGTATTCGCTGTCGAGAGGGAGAAGGAGTGTCTCTATCTTGCGAAGAAGAACGCGCCTTCAGCGATTTCCTTCTCCTCTGATGTCGCTCTATGGGGAAGGAAGAACAAGGAGAGAGCCGATACGATAATCGTCGATCCTCCCCGCACCGGAATAGGGGATGAAGCGCTTTCTATGATTCTCTCCTGGAAGCCGGAGAGGATAATCTACGTATCCTGCAATAGCGCAACTGCCGCTAGGGATATAGGAAGAATGAAAGGCTACAGAGCAATAAAAGCCAGAGTCTTTGATTTCTATCCAGGAACAGGACACGATGAGAGCGCTTATGTGATAGTCAGAGAAGAGATTTGAATAATTCCTCAGCTTCCCTATTCGGGAACTTTGTCATGAGTAAGTCATAGCTGTATTCGCATACACCATCAATCGTAAGAAGTCCGCTTGAATAGAGAAACACACATGCAGACTCGTGTTTGTCTGGCTCGTATTCCATCCAAGATGGTTTGGGAAAGTCGAAATCGACAAAGTCATCTTCTCCAATTGAGATATACTCATTCTCAATACCGATTTTATCGACAATCCCTGCTTCTTTCGCGTTCTCGATGCCAAGTCTCATATCCTCTGTCGCTTTCATGTAGGTATCAAAGCAGCAGCCATTTCTGAAGAAAGCGTCGATTGAGGATGGGTTGTATAGCCTATTATGCTCATAATCCGTCACGAATCTGTAGCCGCCATAGTATTTTCTCAGGTTATCCATGAATGCATCACGCGATGGGAATTCCTCTGGATTATCCTTAACAGCCTTATCAATCATCATTCCATAGCGCTGCTCAATCTCTTCATCAGTGTAGCCGAATGCCTTATCCGCATACTTGTCGAATGTGATGTCGACATATGTGAAAGTAGAGGCAAACATCGACGGATCTGGTATCCTTACAGTTCCGGTAACGAGCAGTGCCCTGAGATTCTCCATGTTCTTCACGATCCGCATAAAATTGATAAAGAGCATTTGGATCTTATGGAATAGCTCTTCATCTTTCATAGACGTTGTATAGAGAGCATCGTAATCATCGATGATGATGATGACGCATTCTTTTCCTGTCTTTTTATAGCTTTCGTAAGTGAGCTCGTTCAAAAGGCCTGACGGAGAGTAATCAGCGTTATCAAGTGTAATTCCCACCGCTTCCGCGTTGCTTCTTACCATCTCTATCATTGCCGCGTAAAAATTATCGAATGTGTCTGTCGGGATATCACTGAAAGAGAAATAGAAGACAGGATATGGTTTGAAATCGTAATCTGTGTTCTCTGCGATGAAGAGTCCTTTGAATAGATCCTTTCTGCCTTCAAAGAGCGCTTTGTATGTGGAGCAGAACACAGTCTTGCCAAAACCTTCAGGTCTCGTAATACAGATTGATGTCGGGTGTTTTGCAAGCCGATAGATGTACTCAGTCTTGTCTACGTAGGAGCCCTTCCGTATAAGTGTTTCAAAATCATTATTTTCTTGTATCATATGATTAATCTCCAAAAATAGCTTGTTTATTCTTAAAGATTAACCATGCAAATCAGTTTTGTGAAGTGCTCAGGCAAAAATAATGGCAGGAGAGGAATTCTCCGTGCCATGTAGACTCATTCACTTAAGCATTTCCACTCAGCAATCTCTCTTGTCTCTGATGATATCGAGAGTCCTATCTTGTGAATGGTTATCCCTTGCTTCTTGAGATACGCATAGCGCCCTGCATAGTCCTTCTCCTCAATCTGCTTCAACGCATCATCAGCGCTCCCATCTACCTTCAGTTCAAATATCCACAAGTGCTTTCCTGCCGCAACCACAGTGTCTATCCTTCCCTTATATGTCCGTTTCTCGAAGTCATTCGGCACTGAGAGCATGACGAATACAGCGTTGAATGCTATCTGGTAGTTCTTCTTCCTCCCTTTGGGGAACGCGTCATACGGGAATGCCGCATAGTAGTCCCTCATGCATCTCTCGACCCCATCCTCATCGCCGCCATAGCATGCGGTGCGGAGAGCCATGAGCCAGGAGGCTCTGATGTCATCGTTGCCGATGAAGCGCATTATGAGGTTATCTGTGAATGTGCTTCTTATCTCCAGATTCGGGAAGCCAAGGATATAAGTATTCCTGTCAAACTCCGGCACTCCCTGTATCGTGAGATAGCCTGAATAGTAGGCGAGGGCTATGACTGAAGAAGCTGAGAGATTGCTGCTTCCTATGCTGCTTATGTCGAAATTGATGAATGATGACTTATTGAGGAATGTGTCACCATCCTTCAGGATGCTCATGAGATTGAAATCCTTTGCAAGTTTCACGACAAGTGTTGAAAGCCCGGTTGCTTCCCAGTAGTTGTTGAATCTGCACTTATTCTTGAAGAAGAATCCGATTGACACAGGATTGTATACAGTCGTCTCCGAATCAGGCGAGAATCGGTAGCCGTCGTAGTATTCCTTTATCATCTCTCTGAATTCAGCACGTGACTCATACTTCTCCGGATTCGCTTCAAGGTATTCATCAATGCCTTCAGAGAAGTATTCATCAAGCTCCTCTTCCGTATACCCGAAGGTCCCAGCGAAGTCCTCATCCATCGTGAGGTCGACAAGGTTGTTCATAGCGGAGAATATTGAGAGATGAGATAGCTTCACGATTCCCGTGATGAAGCAGAAGCTTACGTACTCGCTTGAGTTCTTTATCATCTTGAAGAAGTCGTTGAGCACCTTCCTCATCTCTTCCGCAATCTCTCTGTCTTTCTCCTCGAGATTGGATGTGATGTTGTTGTCATACTCATCGATGATGATGACAGCCTTCTTGCCTGTCTTCCTCACGATTTCCTCAAGAAGAATGCCGAGAAGCAGTGAAGGGCTTCCATCGGCAGAAAGCTGTATACCGAGCTTGTTCGCAGAGTCTATGACACTGTACTTCAATTCCGAGTAAAAGTCCTCGAATGTGGCGGATGATACATTCGCGAAGTTGAAGCTCAGGACCGGTAGCTTCTCAAAGTCATAGTCAGTCTTCTCCGCGATATAGAGACCTTCAAATAGCTCCTTGCGACCCTCGAAGAGAGCCTCAAGCATCGAGCAGAAGAGCGACTTGCCGAACCTTCGGGGCCTCGAGATGAAGTAGAAGCCTTCTTTCTCCTTTGCAAGCCTGTAGGCGTACTCTGTCTTGTCGACATAGAGTCTGTTCTTCTTCCTGAAGGATGCGAAATCCTGCCGTGACAACACAAGATCTTTCATGTCATCAGTATAAATGTTTTCCAATGTATTTTCCTCCTATTATCTATACGCAATAAGAGGCTCTTTTTGTTGGCTTTCATGAAGAATTCCTTCCCGATATTCATTTGCCATTATCCATAGGTGTTTGAAATCGGCAATTCCTTGACTTAAATAGGATTTCAGATGAATATTATCAATAACGAAATTTACTAATTAGGAGATTCTGATGAGCATTATCGAATTTATCGAAGCTAGAGAAATCCTTGATTCCCGCGGTAATCCGACCGTGGAAGTTGATGTCATCCTTGAAGATGGCTCCATGGGCCGCGCAGCTGTTCCATCAGGCGCATCCACAGGCGTACACGAAGCTGTAGAGCTCCGCGATGGCGACAAGAAGCGCTTCCTTGGAAAGGGTGTTCTCAAGGCTGTTGACAATGTAAATAACATCATCGCACCAGCAATCGAGGGTATGGACGCTCTTGATCAGGTTGCTATCGACCGCGCGATGATTGAGCTTGATGGCACACCTAACAAGGCTCGCCTTGGTGCAAATGCAATCCTTGGTGTTTCCATGGCTGTAGCACGCGCTGCTGCTGACTTCCTTGGACTCCCGCTCTTCAAGTATCTTGGTGCATATCATGCATGCGTGCTTCCTGTTCCGATGGCAAACATCCTCAACGGTGGTGCTCATTCTGATAACAAAGTCGACTTCCAGGAATTCATGGTCATGCCAATCGGCGCTCCATCAGAGCGTGAGGCTGTAAGATGGATTGCTGAGGTATTCCACGCTCTCAAGGCTGTTCTCAAGAGCAAGGGATACAACACAGGCGTTGGCGATGAGGGCGGTTTCGCACCAGACCTCCAGTCAAACGAGGAAGCACTTGATGTCATCATGGAAGCTATCAAGAACGCTGGTTACACAGCTGGCCGCGATGGTGACTTCATGATCGCACTCGATCCAGCATCTTCCGAGCTCTATGACGAGAAGACAGGAAAGTACAAGCTCAAGTGGACAACAGGCGAGGAGAAGACATCTGCAGAGATGGTTGACCTCTGGGAGAGCTGGGTAAACAAGTATCCTATCATCTCAATCGAGGATGGAATGGCTGAGGACGACTGGGAAGGCTGGAAGATGCTTACAGAGAGAATCGGCGACAGAGTCCAGCTCGTTGGTGATGACCTCTTCGTAACAAACACAGAGCGCCTCAAGATGGGTCTTGAGAAGGGAGTTGCAAACTCAATTCTCATCAAGGTGAACCAGATTGGAACACTCACAGAGACATTCGAGGCTATCGACCTTGCACAGCGCAACGGCTACACAGCAATCGTATCACACCGCTCTGGTGAGACAGAGGACAGCTTCATTGCAGACCTCGTAGTCGCACTCCAGACAGGCGAGATCAAGACTGGCTCAATGAGCCGCTCTGACAGGCTTGCAAAGTACAACCAGCTTCTCAGAATCGAGGATTACCTCGGCGACACAGCAAAGTATGCTGGCCGCGATGCATTCCGCGTACTCTAATATATAAAGCTGGAATAACAGGAACGGGCTTGAGAAATCAGGCCCGTTTTCACTGCCTTCACATTTCTTTCACAATCTTCATAAACAGAAATCAACAAAGCCAGCAAATCAGCCTAAAACACCAAATCAAGCGAAAAGTTACCGAACAAATCAATAAAAATCTGTATTAATAACCACATCCCAAAATAAATAAGAAAAATATAACTTTTATTGTGTAACCAATGTGTTGAATATGAATTTAACTTGACAGTTGAATGTAGTGGTTGCTACAATTCAGCTCAGAATAACGGAAAGAAGGGGAAAATAGGTTTCTGTATGAAGCTTACCCCTAAATAATTGGAGGAAGTAATGAAAAAGGTACTTGTATCTCTGCTGGTTCTCGCTCTTGCAATGACAAGCGTGTTTGCTGCAGTGAATGTAAACGGTGTATTTGAAGCTGGTTATACATTCAATAAGCCAAACAATGGTGATTGGCAGATTGGAGCTTGGGGAAATGATAACATCTATTCTAGTCCAGTAAAGCTCAATGTTGGAATCAGCGATGACGCTGGAATCTGGTCTGGCTCTCTTAAGGGTGCGCTTGTTGCTGACAGCAGACTTGAAGGTAACATTACAGTAGATTTTGGCAAGCTTTTCCTTGGTGAGGATAGCGATATAGCAATTAAGCTCGGTGCAACAGCTAACGGAAGAGTTGCTGGTCTTAACGCATTCAACAATGCTTCTGGTCTTAACACATCCAGAATCAGAACAAACGAGAAAGGACTTTGGTTCGCTCTTAATGTTGCTTATGGCAACTATGTAGAAGTACAGGTAGCAGGTGGTCCGAAACTTTATCTTCCTATGAAGGAAGGCAAACCTGATAGCGAGAGTTCAAACTGGGCTACTGACAATGGTGACTTCCTTGCATCTGCAATCGTAAGACCTATCGATGGACTTGCTGTATCTCTCGGTTATGTTCTCAATGGTGAGGGCAAGATGATTTACTCGAAAGACGGAGGCAAGGGTGCTCTTAATGCTGCTTTAGATGCAAACATCGGCAAGCTTGCAAACCTTGATTTTGATCTTGGCGTAAGTGCAGCATACAAGATTGGCTTCGAAAATAAGTACAATGCTGTTGTTGCAGCAGTGTATGGTGGTGTAGATGTTGTTGACGTTGCAATTGAGTATGGTCTTGGAATTCCTGAGAATGATTCTCTCAAGAACGCTCTCTATGCTGGCGTTGATTTCAATGTTGTTGAGAATCTCCTTCTCAATGTATACGCTGGTTCTACAAACTTCGGCGTGAAAGATTCATTCTATGTTGGTGGTAATGTAGGTTACACAGTATCTGGTGTTACGCTTAATGCGAACCTCCAGTATGCTGGTGTCGGAGCCGATATGGGTGATATTGGTGGTGATATCGGAGAAGGTGCTGTTAAGGCTAAAGGTTTCTCAATCACACCGTCTATCTCTGTTGCATGGTAATTAAGCCACAGCTATACAAAGCTTAAATACAAATGGCCGCTGGAAACAGCGGTCATTTGCTGTTTATAGGAGTTTCTGACTCGTTATATGTCATTAGGAAAATAGTTATTTTCATGTAGTAGAAGATATTTGAAACAAGCAGTCTTTGGTGATTTCATTGCAAAACGTAGAGGTGCGGAAGGTGAAAAGAGAATTGCGAAGATTGCTGATCTTGCTTGTTCTGGTACTTCTGCTGTTCCTATCAAGAATCTGTATCTTCCATGGCCTGATGGAAGGACTTGCCAGATTGATGAGTTGATTATCGCAGATAGTGGTATCTACGTAATTGAGATGAAGAATTATAAAGGCTGGATATTCGGTAATGAGAAGAATCAATACTGGACACAGGTGCTTTCTTCTGGATATTACGGTGAATCTATCAAGAACAGGTTGTATAACCCAATTAGACAGAATGCGTCTCATGTATACTGTATCAGAAAGAACCTGAAAGGTTATAAGGGTCCTATTCATTCACTTATCGTTTTCAGTAACGAGGCAGAGTTCAAGGATATTACCGTGTGTTCATCTGATGTCTATGTTCTCAATCAAAGCAGGATTCATGATGTCTTTCAGCTTATTGCGGATAAACATAAGAATTGTCTTACTGCTGATGAGATTCAAGATATCAAAGCACAATTGTACCAAGTTGCTATTCCTGCAGATGAAAAGCGTCACGTTGAGAATATAAAGATGCATATTGCTGACCAAGAGGATAAGCTTGAGAAAGGTATATGTCCTCGCTGTGGTGCCAATCTTGTGCTGCGATCAGTAAAGAAAGGAAATAATGCCGGAGCAAGTTTTATCGCTTGTTCAAGATATCCAGAGTGTAAATATACCCATAGCCTGTGAGATTTTATTATCAACTGCTTAGATACTGCTGTGCAGCTGATACAAAGAGATGTTTATGTTGGCTGTGTTCTTTATGAATAGTTTCATATTTGAAAGAAAATAGATTTAACTCATCATTTCAGCTATCACATCAGGAATAGTCTTTGACAGATAACTTTTCGTATACCCATACATTGCTGTCCTGAAGGAGTTACCTTCAAAACTTCTCGTCAGTTCTCTGTGGTTCGCAGCGGCATTCAGTTTATTGATGAGTTGATTCAGGGAAGTATATTGATACTGCAGCTTTGCTTCATATTCAGCCAGATCAGATGCGAATTTTCTGAACATCTGTGAATATGTTCGTATTCCATTCATAAACTGGGTTTCACCTTTATACAAATCGCCAAGCATGTGGATGTAATATCCAATTATTGCAATTATAGTAGCTCTTGGGTCATCTGGTTTCATATTGAAAGCAATGCAGACCGAGGGAATCAGTATTGAATCTCTTCTATTTGTCCATATCGTTCGACTGTATTCAGGTATATCACCATTGATAATAAATCCCTGATGGCAATATTTTCGATGGGCAGCACCTCCAGGGGCAGAAATGTTCTTCAGAGGAGGCAGTATAGCAATGCTTTTGGTGGCTTTCCTTATATTCAACGCTAGTTGCTCATATTTATGTGAATCTCGCTTTTCCGTTGTGTGGTCTATTGAGATCATCAAAGCGTCGGTGAATATGTAATACGAATTTAAAATTTCCTCTGATGCGTTCTTATGAAGTTCTTTCCATGAATGGAAACCATAGATGATGTGACCGATATCAGTGTTGTGCCCTTTAGAGTTCATACATAAAGTTAGTACAACTAATATAGTTACGCTACAAGATATTTTCTTGTAAATGTGTATTTTATTGGCTCCAATCAACATGGTAACTTCTTGTTGCTGAATTGATTTATTCTGTATATAATTTCTCTGAAATCAAATTCAGAAAGAGGAAGAGATGTTTATTGCACGTAAGAATGAATTGAGAAAGGTGAAGAGTTTCTTATCCTCAGATGATAATGCCATGCTTGTTTATGGTAAGCGGCGTGTTGGTAAGACACGGCTTATTAAAGAGGCTCTGAAGGATTTTGATGGGATTGTTGTTTCCTACCAATGTACAGCAGAATCATATGAGATAAATCTTGAGTATTTCACTGCTGAGGTGAAAGCGTCTTTTTCAATACCCTTCCTGTCATTCAAGACATTCTATGAAGCTTTTGTATTCTTTGTTTCACAGAAGAAAAGGATTTTAGTGGTTATCGATGAATATGGAGAGTTGAAGACAGCATATGGAGCATATGCCACTGATTCAATGTTCCAGAAGATAATAGATAGCCTGAATGGGACTGATGTAAAAGTAATCATTACAGGTTCTGCAGTTGGTGCCATGAAAGAGCTTCTTGATAGAGATAATCCGCTTTATGACCGCTTTGGCTGCATTATTCATCTCAATGAGTTCGATTACTATGATGCCTCATTGTTCTATCCCGGACTTTCAGCAAGAGAGAAAGTCGCTTTCTATTCAGTATTTGGAGGAAGCCCTAATGTTCTTGAGCGGTTGGATGCATCCAGAAATCTGGAAGAGAATATAAAGATGTTATTGCTTGCTCCTGATGGACGTGTCAGGAGTTTTGTTGAAAGTTCATTGATACAGGAGTATTCAAAGATTGGCCCGGCCTTGAGTCTCTTCAGTATGCTTGGTAATGGTAAGCATACCTATACGGAAATCAAAGATAAGCTTGATCCATCAAATACGGGCAACCTTTCAAAGCAGCTTAGCAGGTTTATGGATAACGATGCCATACGGAAGGTAAGTCCAATCAATCATAAGGATGAGAAGAAGAGGACTTTCTACACATTGAATGAGAATCTTATGAGATTCTATTTCACATATGTGCACCCGAATCGCTCGATGATAGAGAGCGTGGGCGAGGAGGCTGTATTCAATGGGAGAATCAGAGGATCGCTGAATACTTATATCAGTTACAGATTCGAGGAAATTGTACGCTCTTATTTTTCCCGATTGGCAAAGCGAGGCAATTTACCTGATATCATGGATATCGGAACATATTGGTATGATGACAAGAAGCTGAAGAGGAATGGGGAATTTGACTGTGTTCTGGAGTTTGTGAATGGATATGATGTCTATGAAGCAAAATATCTAGAGAAGCCGATGTCCCAGACTCTTGCTGAAAGCGAGATAGAAGAGATTGAGGCGATCAGTGATTTCAAACCTCGCGGTATTGGGTTTGTCTCAGTTTCTGGATTTGATTTTCATAATGATAACATTTCTCTTATTTCAGGCGAGGATTTATATTCAGAGGGAAATCTTGCTGATTGAAATGTCTACTGACTAACTACTCCATGAATTGGGCTTCATTATAATAACTTTCTTGTCCTTTCATCGATAGATACCTCTTCGATGCCCTATATCAACAGCAACAATCACAAGTTCTTCATCCATGATATCCACAATAAGCCTGTAGTCACCTATACGATATCTCCATAGCCCCTTCAGATTGCCTGCAAGCGCCTTACCTTGGCGTCGTGGATTATCTGTATTCTCAAGATTCTTCAAGATCCAACGGGAGATTATGCGTTGGGTGACAAAATCCAGCTTGTGGAACTTCTTCTTGAATCCCTCGCTTACTTTTATTGAGTAGCTCATAAGGTTTCCTTATTGATTCCACATTCTTTCATAAGATCGTCAAAGCTGCTGAGGCGCAGTGTTCCGGACTTCTTCTGTGCTAGATAATCCTCCGAGACTTTCATGTCATACTCATCTTCCAGTTTCTCAAATGTGAGTCTCTTAATAAGGGCAGACATATTGCAGTTATAGACTCTTGCAGCATCCTCGAGGACTGCTTTCTCCTCATCACTGACACGAAGACTGATTATACTCATTTCAATACTCCTTAGATTCAATATAGCATACATTTGTATTACAAGCAAATATGCTTATCTTGCATCTTTATATTTGATAGGGAGTTCTGCTGCCGTATACACAAGCTCAGTTTCTTTGTTATCTGACACTGTGACTTACTCCCTGGCTTTCTCTTCCCAACCTTCAATAAAGGATTGGACTTCTTCTTCCAGAGCTTTCTTTTCGGGAAGATAGAGAACATATTCTGAAGCGAAGATTCTATTCTCAAGTCCTCCGAGAACATACTCAATCTTTGCAGATGGCTTATCAGTACAGAGAATGATACCGATTGGATCGTTATCATCGGGATCATTGACTTCTGCTTTGTAATAGTTGAGATACATATTAAGCTGACCTACGGCAGCAGGGAGCGGTTTTCTTGTCTTCAGCTCAATTATCACATAGGTCCTGAGAATCTTGTTGTAGAAGACCATATCAGCATAGTAATGCTCATTATCGAACGTGATTCTCTGCTGTCTTCCTACGAACATGAATCCTTTTCCAAGCTCAAGAAGGAATTTCTCAATATGATTGATAAGAGCATCCTCAAGATCAGCTTCCAGCACAGGTTTGTTCTCAGGTAGCCCCATGAACTCAAATACATAAGGATCTTTCAGAATATCTTCAGGTTTCTCTATTTCCTGTCCTTTCTCGGCAAGTCTTTTTACTTCTTCCTTGTTCTCTTTTCCACGGGAGAGCAGAAGACGCTCATATAGCGATGAATCAAGCTGCCGTTTCAGCTCTCTTACAGACCACTTTGAAGCAATGCATTCCTCCTCATAGAAACTGCGTTTATTATCATCAGAGATTGTCAGAAGTTCACAGTAATGTGACCAGCTCAATTTAACAGACTGTGTCTGTTGATTTGGATAGGATAGGAACAGACGGCGCGTCAACGACCTTCAGGCAAGCCTGAAGGCTTGGACGTGAGTGTTTTCTCCACAGGCTCCGTTTCCGGTCTGCCTGTGGCACTCCATCCATGCGGCTGATTGACTGCAGCCTGCCCGTGTTTCTGGACCCGGGTGATATAGTTGTCGCGGATTTAATAGTTTCGTAAGAAAATCTAGGTTCGTTGAGTGATACAAAGGTGAGACAAATTGTATATCATCTTTGTTAAGTGACCAGAAATCTTCTTCATCTATTCTCAGGTCTTCGAAAAGAAGATATTCAAACTCCTTCATGTTCTTAGCAGGGGATATGGTGTATAGCTTGTCGCATAATGCTTTTTCAGGAGCGGCAATATGATAAGAGTATTCACCGTCGGTTTTTGCTATGACACCATATGGGAAAGCTGCTTTCGGGATATCTCGAAACGTATAAGTCCCGAATCGGTTTATGAAGGTTTTTGTCTTTCTCTTGCCGAATGTTGCTGATGTATATACATATACAGCTTCTGGAATCAGGTTGTAGATGTATAAAGCATAATCAAAAGACAGGTATGATGGATTATATATCTGTATGGCAAGGTATGAAGGATTGACTTCAGGATCATCCTCATAGAGACCTCTGGTGATCTTGATGAGCTTACCTTCCCTTGTAAGTCTCATGATCTTGCCTTTCACATCTGAATATGGTTTGTATTTGTTTTCTAACTCTGCGGTAGAATTATCATATTTACTCCAGTTAGTTGTATATTCTCCACTTATTGGAGCAAATCAAGGATTTTGATTAATTTCTACTGAATTCATTTTCTCTGAAATCAAATTCAGAAAGATGGAGAATTACTTGTGTTTCACTTCACATTGTTTGTGCAGATATGCACTCTAGTAGAATGGTTTGTCCCAATCAACAGTGTTGTAATCTCCATCATTTTATGGTTAAATGATGGAGATATAGTATGAATGAAGGAGATTTGCATGAGAAGATTCGATTATGTGGAAACCTCAAAGAAACTACTTACACCGGAAATTGTCCAGATGCTGACCTCTCTTCATGAACATAAGGGACGGCAGGATTTATTTCTGGAAGCTCATATAGATGACTTGAAAACACTTCTGGATGTGGCAATGATTCAAAGTACCGGAGCCTCGAACAGAATAGAAGGTATCTTCTCTACGGATAAACGTCTGGAAGAGCTTGTTAAGCAGAACGCTGAACCTCGTAATCGCTCTGAACAGGAGATTGCGGGATATAGGGAAGTTCTAGCGACAATTCACGACAGTTATGAATATATAACACCACGTCCAAATGTCATTCTGCAGCTGCATAAGGAGCTATATTCCTATTCAGATGCGGGCACTGGCGGTGTTTATAAGAATTCAGATAATCTCATTGCTGAAATGGATGCGGAAGGCAAGCAGAGGGTGAGATTCGTGCCTGTTCCAGCTTGGCAGGCTGCAGAAGCTATGGATGAGATGTGCTTCAGCTTCAATGAAGAATGGAATGCTGGCAAGATAGATAAGCTGCTTCTGATTCCTATGTTTATTTTGGATTTCCTATGCATTCATCCTTTTTCTGATGGTAATGGACGTATGAGCCGCCTTTTGACATTGCTGCTTTACTATAAGGCAGGTTTCATAGTTGGAAAGTACATTAGTATCGAAATGCTTATTGAAAAGAGCAAAGAAACATATTATGAAGCATTGCAGTCAAGTTCTTTTGGATGGCATGATGGTGAAAACAACTATGAGCCATTTGTAAAATATTATCTTGGAGTTGTTTTAAAAGCATATAATGAGTTTGAATCTCGGGTTGAGTATCTAAGATACAAAGGCCTCTCCAAACCGGATCGGATCAAGGCTGTGATCGGACAGAATGTTGGGAAAATTACAAAGAAGGAGATTATGGCTCTCTGTCCCGATATAAGCAGGGTGACTGTGGAGAGAACCCTTACGGAGCTGGTAAAGAGCGGATATATCGTAAAAGTCGGAGCAGGGCCATCTACAGGGTATATAATTCCTTGATTAATGTACTTTGGTGCAGAGAGCTTGTATGGTTCTAAGACTGGCTATAGCAATGCCATTCCCACTCCTATGGAGCCTCCGATAACAAAGCTTTTCTCAACAAGTCCTAAATCAATGCCTGCATGCATGTAGAATGAGTCGAAGTCGATGAAGATGCCAGCATCGCACATCATATAGAAAGAGAAATCAGGTTTTTGCAATACCAGGTCGAGGAATCCGCCTTCTATAGGTGTTCTTCCTGAGAAACCGAGTTTTGTGCCCAGAGTGATTGCGGCTTCAGTCGAGAAGGGGAAGAACACGTCAAGATCTGCTGTGAGCATACCTCCAGCGCGGAGAGAGTAGGTAGCTTTATCTTTGAAATCCCCACTGCCAAAAAGTGAGCCTGTCAGGCCAATCGAAGCTGCGGCAGTGCTTTCCCCGAAATGGAATCGCACAAGCGGAACGTTTATATCAAGCATGTTATATGCCACTCCCTTCATTGTGGAGACTATTCTGTAATTGAGTCCAATGCCGAATACGGGCGGCTGGAATTCAGCAAGCTGTGAGCGCTTTGCTTCCTTTTCCTGCTTTCTGAAATCCGCTGCAATCCTGGCTTCCTCTGCTTTTATTTCTTCCTGTTTTGCCTGTTCTGCCGCGTTTTTCTTCATTTCATTGAAATTGCGCAATGTGTAACTGTCGACGCGGCTTTTTATTTCCCTGATGCGGTTCGAGGGGTAGCCCATGCTCATTGGATCCATGAGCTCGCTTTCGAGGCTTAAATCGCTGAAATCGACTTTCGAAGGGAATGATATAGTGGCTGTCTGCTTCTCTCTTGAAAAATACTTGACTGTGCCGTCGCTTTTGTTGATTACGCTGTAATCAAGGAGCGTGAATTCGTAATTGCTTGTATCTGCATATGTCTTTATCGAGTATGAAAGCCTTACGGAGATGAATGCTGTAGGATACTCTCTCAGCATCTGATCCCAGTATGCTATTTCAGTATTGTAGTTCACCCAGTTGGATGCTGTCACATCCACGCCAAGCCAATATGACAGTGGTATGCTGAAATGGAATATGACAGGTTTTCCTGCAATGAGAAGCGTTGTCTCTCCATCCCATTGAAGGGTCTCCAGATTGAAAGCTTCCACTTTGACTGAAGCAAGCACGTTGCTTGATGTGTCGACTGTATAGGTAGCGCTGTTTATCTTGTCTATGCACTCTGTTGCGCTATCTATGATTGATGAGAAGGACTCAAGCTGTTCTTCGTAGGCTGCGTTGGTATCTTTCGTATATTCATTCTCGAGCCTTGATATCTCATCTTTCGCGCTTACCATACGCATTTCCCGCGCACCTTCAGGATCCGACATCTCAAAAGGCCGCAAAGGCTCGTTTATCGCATCGTTATAGATTTTCTCACCATCGGCGCTGAATTTCACATCGATATCCGTGATGATTTTCTGTGCTGATACTTTCGCTTCGGCAAACGCTTTCTTATAGGCTTCAAGTTCAAGGATATACTCTGCTCCAGATTCTCTGGTTGAATCTGAATAGCTGTCAGAGATTATTCCGTACCCCTGATGATACGCTTCAAGAAGCGCTTCATTGATTTCCTCGTCATAGAAGCCTGAAAGCTCCGCGATAAGATTCTCGATTCTCCTGGCTTCAGCCGAGCCCGCGTTGCTTACGTTATTGCCAAGCGCTTTGCTCACTGTCTCATCCTGACGGAGCGTGTTGAGCCTGTCTGTCAGAAGCTCTGTGTATTCGTTGATTGATGTCTCGTAGCTCATCGGCAGGGAAGGGGCTTTGTAGCTAGGTTTCAGCTCTCTCATGATGAATTCATCTGTCCTTTCATCAAGAAGCTCGCTTCTGAGACGCTTGAATGTATTGAGGTCATCAGCCTCCAGAAGTGAAGCATATAGATCATTTATACGTTTTACACGCTCGTTGATCCTTGCTTCGTAATCCTTCGCGGCTTTTGATGGTATGATGACTTCAGCTGTCCATGTGCCATCCTTATTCTTCTTCGCCTTACCATTCTCAAGGGAGAGGAGGATGATGTCCGATGATGAGCCTGCTATGGAGCTCATCGCCTCGTCCTGTGTGTTTAATTCAGAATAGGAAGAGTATGAGATATAGGAGCTGAGATTCTCTCTTGCATTGATATAAGCCTCCTTCTCTGTTGCTCCGATTCCTTCAGCTTTCATATCTGCGGCAGATAGCTCTGTGATGAGAATCAGCGACAGAATGAGAAGAATAGCTTTCCTCAATCCCATAATAGACCTCCCTTGCCCTGGATACTGAAAGTCTATTTGCAAAGGAGGTTTAAATCAATGAATATTACATAAGGACGCCGATTCCAGCATACGCTCCGCCATAGAAAGTGCCATGCATGTAGGCAGCGTTTATGCCTATTGATAATGTCAGGCTGGAATCAAATATATGATAGTATCCTGCATGTACCATCGCTGTAAGCTTTGTCCAGATTGGTGCTTTCTCTGTAATAGAGCCGCAGAATCCGAAGTGGACAGCAGCCTCAAGGGCGCTTTTGTCGCTTAGAGGGATGTATTTGACAATGTACATCGTTCCTATGAGTGCAGAATCCCAATCAGGGACAAAGAATCCAAAGCCGAATGACAATCCGAGATGGAAGCCAAGGAAGCCCTGTGCCATGACGCCTTTTGTCATAAATGCAGTGAACCATGTGTCATCCGTGAAAGATTTCATTTCTGTAATGCCTAAAAGATCAAGGCTCCCGGTAGAGCCAAGGGAGAACTGTGAGGTTTCGGCTTTTTTCTTCTCCCTGCGCTCTGCTTTTTCAATTGAGGCTTGTAGCTCAGCCTCTGCTTTCTCTGCCGCTTCCTTCTTTGCCTTTTCTTCGCGAGCGGCTTTTACAGCAGCTTGCTCTGCATCGTAGTTCTCGCGGAAGACATTGGTTATGACACGGATCCTCTCTATCTCTTCCATAGGATAATCTGGATTGTTTTCATCAATCAGCTCGCTTTCGACGATGACATCGCTGAAGTCGGCTTCTGTGTCATATGTAAGATAACCTGTTGTATCAACATCAGCGGAGTGGACAACGCTCATATCACTTGTTCTCATCAGATCATAGTGAGAGAACTCCACAAGATATGTCTTTGCATCCGAATATGCCCTGATTGTGAAATCTATGTTCAGTGAGTAGATATCAGGGTTGGCGATAAACGTGTCAGAAAGCTCCTGAATCTGGTCAAGGTACGGTATGTAGTTGTGGTTTTCACCTGTGTCGATTCCCGTCCAGGCTTCGAATGGTATGACAAAAGGCAGCGTTACAGTGTTTTCACCTATTGTAAGACGTGCCTCTCCTGTCCACTCAAGAGTCTTGAGATTGAATGATGTTATTTCAGTTGCAGCAGCTTCATTTGGTGTCCTGATTGAAAATGATTCCTGATTTATCGCTCTAATCGCGTCTGTGCCTTGCTCTGCCAGTGCCTCGAAGCTTTTGAGTGCCGTGCTGTATATTCTTGTAGCGTCGGAAGAGAATGCTGCTTTCTGCTCAAGGACTTTGCTCCTCGCGTTGTCATTCCTGGCTTTCAGCGCGATAGCCTGCGGTTTTCCATTCTCATCGAGCTCGAATGACATATATGGCCTTGAGAGTTCTTCTTCGTAGATTGCCATTGTCTTCTCTTCATAGTCCTTGTCGAGCTTCTCGAGAGCAGCATCAAGTCTCGCTTTCGATTCAATGAAGGCAATCTTCGTCGATTCAACATTCCTTACCATCGATGATGCAATATCGTCAGTGTTCTCGATGATGATTAAATCGAGTCTGCTGTAGATATCCTGCAGCTCTTTCTGTGTTGTCTCGCTCAGGCGCTTGTTGCTCTCATCAATCTCAGCTTTCAGCTGACGGTCTCGCTCACTGCGCTCCCTTCTATTCTCTTCCATGCGCTTCTCGATTTCAGCCATGTCGGCCATAATCTGTGCCCTGGCTGTGTCATCGCCTGAGTCAAGCTGAAGAGCAAGCGCCGCGTATCGTGTCTCATCGGCGTTGCGGGAACTGCGGAGATAGTTCTCGTACATGATTTCCACATCCCTTGATGATGTGGGAATCGCAGTTACCGAGTTTCCTTTCTCCGGGTTGAGCAGGGTAATGACAGCTCTGTATGTCTCATATTCCTCGACAAGGGGCTTGAGGCGATGATAATCATTGCTTTCGATTGAGCTTGTCCTGGCAGCGGAACTTGAATTGTAAAGACTTATAATCCTGGATGCGTTGTTTTCAGCGGCGGTTATGTAGCTATCTATCCTGCTTTCTGGAATCGTTATTGCTGCGCTCCAGCTTCCATCGCTATTTCTTGAAGATGACACGTCACCTCCAAGAATGCTTATGTCAGCAGTCTCGACGCGTCTGAGATCCATTATCTGGGATGCTGATGTGGAGCCATCATCGACGCTTCTGAGGCTCATTCTCGATGATGCTGTCATTCTTATAGTGCTTGCAAGCTTCTCTGTGGCATTCTGCCTTGCTTCGGCTTCAGTCTTTCCAATACCTGTCTCTGTGATATCATCAGCATATACTGCTGTTAAAAGCAGAATGCAGAGAATGAACATCATTATCTTCCTGATTCTCATATGATCCCCTTTCAAGCTCTCTGGTAATTCTAACATATCTACCACAATCAGCCGAGAGGACTCCACCTTCAAAACGGAGATTAAGGAGGAGAAGAATCGGCAGCCATGTTATAATAAACCATGCTCACAGGATACGTTGTCAGGATATACCCGACAGAGGAACAGGAGGGCCAGATCAGGCGCTCGGGCGGTTCATGCCGCTTCCTGTACAATGCTCTCCTGAGCTTGGAGAAGAGCGTATTCTCGTCGTGATTCCCCGGTTTGCCAGAAGCACTCAGACCTGCAGCCGCTGCGGATATGAGAACAGGGAGCTGAA
>CALXKJ010000020.1 GCA_944388955.1 uncultured Spirochaetaceae bacterium
GAGGACAGGAATGAGGAACAGCTTGTGATGAAGGAGCTGTTTGACCCGTTTACGGGAGAGCCGGCAAAGAAGGACAACAGGGCTGTTAATGACCGACTCTAACAATGACACAGGTACATCATCCGTAAACACCATATTAGAAGATGAAAAGAAACAAACTCATCTCTACCCTCTTCACGGTTTCAAAGCAGTCAGAGGAAGCACATATACGCCATCTTTCCTACGATATGCCGCATTTGACAATCCGCATATCACAGCAAGAAAAGATGGAGCGTTATCAGGATTGTCAGCTTTTATAAGTCTGCTGACATTCAGAAGGCTCTCAGCAGCTTTATCTATCTGATTTGCCCCAAGCTTTATCTCAAAAGCTCCCCATCGTCCATCATCAAGCTCAAGGACTGCATCGATTTCCTTGTTTCCATAATCCTGATAATGGCCAAGCCGGCCATTTAATGCTGTACTGTAGATAGCAAGATCTCGTTCCGCGAGAGCTTCAAACATAAAGCCGAAAGTTTCAAAATCCTTCATGAGTTTTGCTGGCGTCAATGACAGAAGTGCACATGAGAGTGATGGATCTGTCATGTGGCGCTTCGGTGCAAGTTTCAGTCTGCGGCTAGATCTTGATGAAAACGTGAATGGCTCCTGATTCTCAATAAGAAAACTTCTTTCAAGCAGATTAAGATACTCATTCACTGTATCTTCTTTAATATCAGTATTAGTTGCTGCTTTAATATCCCGGCATAGACTTGCTACTGTTACGGTTGTTGATTCATTCCGAGCAAGGGAAACAAGAAGATACTCGATTTTCCTGACATCCCTACGAACTTTATCATCATCGAGCTTCATAAGATCCTCAGTGAGGAAGCTTCTTATATAATCCCTGCCGTTCTCAATATATGCATGTTCACCGTACCCTAGGATACCAGGCCATCCACCTCGGACAATAAGCTCAGCAAGATGAATAAGCTCTACATCACCCGTCAAGCAATCTTCAAATGTATTGTCAAAAAGGGAGTGGATAGAAACACTGCCTGATGAGTCACAGGACTCAAATAGACTCATACTGCGCATACGCAATTTTGTTATACGTCCGGTACCGCTATGAGTCGTGCTTTTCTTCCTTGGGCTAGATGACCCAGTAAGAATGAATTGTCCATTTTCAGATCTTTTATCGACTTCCATTCTTACCGCATCCCAAAGAGAAGGCACTTCCTGCCATTCATCAATCAAATGCGGTGTATCTCCCTGAAGAGCGAGAAGTGGGTTTAATTCTGCAAGATTTCTATTTGCATAGTTACCTTCTGGATTCCCTACAAGAAAGGTGCTCCTAGCCTGTTCTAAGCAACTTCGTGTTTTTCCGCACCATTTAGCTCCTTCAACGCACACAGCTCCTTTCCAACTCAGTCGATCAGCAATCATGGAGTCAATGATTCTAGGCAGATACTTATTATCAGTCATAACTGTATTTTATGTTATTACAAGTAATAAATCAATTACAGAGGGTAAAATTTATAAACTTTAAAGGGTGAAATTAGTTAAATTCAGAGGGTGAAATTCTATAATGTGTACTCATCAGTCTGTAAAATCTTCAACACTAAGCAGAAAATCCAGCTCTCTGCATGTTTTAGGTCTACGATGTTCTATTTCTGCGAACTTTGCCTCTCGCCTGATTATCAATGCACGTCCCCAACGGTCAGGCATTGAATCAGCTATAAATGGAATATCAATATTTCCAGAAAACGTAGGAGATGAAAGACTTATGGAAGGATCCAAAAGCAAATCTGAATGTTCAGATAGCCATGACTTAGAGAAACTGAATCTGTATCGTTCACCTCTTCCTGGGAAAGATTCACACTCCAGCTGTCCTATGCAAATCGGAGGACCTGAAAGAAAATCAAAATCAGCGTAGAGGGATAATACATTGCTCATCTTTCATCCCTCCACAGCAACTCTTTATCCTGCAATGCACGCCCCATATCATCATCCTTTGCGAGGAAGAGGATATCACGTTCAAGCCTGAGAGCAAAAAGAACAGAAAGATACGCACCCATTGATACGGTCGGATCACCTTTCTCTATCTTCCAAAGCGTCGCCCTTGATATCTTTGCTCTCTCTGCAGCCATCTCACATGATATCTTCCTTCTAAGTCTGGCAAGTTTAATCTGCTTGCCGACTTCCATAAGCAGTCTACGCTCCTTTGGATAAAGCAATACCTCTCTCTTCATGTTTCTTATAATAAACAAATAGCCTTATAATGTAAATTATAATAAACAAATAATCCCAAATCATAAAGAATACGATGGGTAATAGAACAGTTTCTGCCAACGGAAAGCAAACAGCACTCAAGACCTCTTAAACACAAATAGCCGTAACCGTGATGGTACAAAAGAGACGATACCCTGAATATTGGAGACCTCTCAAATCCTGATATCACTGGCATCGTGAAAGCTATGGCAGATTTGAACCTGAGGGATACATGGCGATAGAATCATAGGAAATATCTAAAGACAGCTCCAGCTGGGGTGAGCGGGCAGTATGGGAAGCCTTCAGGCATCCTACGCTTAAAGGAAACAGGCCAACTCCGAAGGACTATAAGCTGACTCCAGAAGATATAGAGCTGATAAGAAAGCGATATGGAATCAGAAGATGAGGAATGGTACATCCTCTGAAGTCATCAAAGAATGCAAAGCATAATTCTCGCCTGCTCAGCTGAAAAACCATGCTGACAGCTAAGTCTTGCCAGACTTAGCAAAGAAATCTCTGATATACACCACAAGGATTATTTTCACCGCTTACGTGAAATCGATACATAAAAACAAGGCCGGAAGCACATTTCACATGCTTTTCCAGCCTTGAATATGAATCCACAGTGCAGGGCCGTTTGTTATTTTCTTACAGAATGCCCCACTACCTTCACTTGGCGGTATTATCAGCCTTATTCCGGATTATTTATCGTAAGACCACCAAGATCCAGATTATCCAATCCTTCGATGTAATCCGTCTCAGATTTATCTGATGCGTTTCCTCGGAACCGCCCTCGAGAGTACGGTCTTGCCATTCGTTCCCTCAAGAATTCCCTGTAGACATCGGCTTTGCGGCAACACCATCCTCGCAGGTCGCCATTGCAGCTGCGACAGCCTCATACTCGATTACACGCAGAGCAAATGGCTTTGGCACGATAGCATCCGCCGGAGAAACCCCTCGCCTACATAGGCTTTCCTTACTCGAGAGTGTGGCAAACAGATTTACGCTTTGACATCAAGCCAAAACCAGTGCTCCAGCCGTGAAAGACTGAAGCACTGGTTTCCTGTCTTATATAGCAGGTACCAAAATATCAGCATTGATCTTTATCTCGTGATCAATGAGTTTTTTCATTATAACGACGTCAGGTTCACTATTTTCAGTGCCTTCTGATTGAGAAACATCTCCACTCCCTGTTTCATCGATAAACTTCACTTTTGCTTCCATGGTATTTCTCTCAGCATCAATGAACCTGTATTCTACAATCAAGGTCTCACTCTCAACAGTGAAAGAAATTGCAAAACTTCCATCCTCTTTGCTCTGGGTTCGATTGGATTTAATGAAATATGCAGCTGTTGCCTCATCTATTTCATATGGATCAAGCGGTTTGGAATCTGAATCAGTCGAGGATGAATCTGAAGTGACAAACCCAAAACACCAATATCCTGGCACCGTGTATTGGATATCAATAATAACATCAACGAATTCTTCTTCCTTTTCCAGTGTATCTGGATCATCATCATACACCGCCCACTGGCCTCTGAGGGCATCCGCATCTGTCGGTGGATCTGGAGCACAGGATGATAATCCCACCATCAGCAACAAGGCTGCAAAGAGCATTATTAGAGCAGTTCCGTTCTTTCGTCTTTTCATGCATTTCTCCTTTTAAGCAAATTTTCTCTGTTGGCTGAAGGATCTTGCCAAGTCCTCCAGATCCGTGCATGGAAAGAATTATTCCTGATTCTAATGCTACCCCCCCCCTCCGGTTTCATGCGTCAACAAAAACTTATTCTTGAGCCTGAAGCCATTCATCAATCATGACGTACCAGCATACGAGATTCAATACTCAAGCGCATCTTACATTTTTAGATAATATATTTTAGGAACCCTAATAGATAACAGCGGAGGCGGTCATGGAAAGATCTCTACTCAGGAGAAATCCCGTCTTCATCGACAGTTTCATTAAGTTTCATAAGTTTCATTAATAATCGCATCATGATTGACCGATCCATTTTCCGTTGGCAACCTGATTATAAAGTCTGGCTGCCGGTGTTGAGCAGGATTGCTTGCACTAACTAAGGGGCCGGACTTGAATTTTTCTATATTCTCAAGGCTATCAGGCTCACCTGCATTTATCGAGAGAAAAACATAAGCAAATGCGGAAACCAGAAACCCAAAGACTGAAAAAGAGGTATTCGATGTTATAAGAGAATAATTGAAATCTGATGCTTATTATTTACAATAGAAAGGATTACACAGACTCGCGATTTGAGCGGAAATTAGGTGGAAAAAGCCCTTAGGTTGCGCTCAAAATGGCCCTCAAGAATCCCAGAAGCAAAAAGAAAAGACTGATGCGAGCGTCATCAGATAGGTTCCTATAAGCCTTATTTCTTTATAATGCAGGTAAATAAAAAACGAGCCCCCGACCGGATTTGAACCGGTGACCTCAACCTTACCATGGTTGCGCTCTACCGACTGAGCTACAAGGGCAATTACCTGTAAGAAAATATCAGCTAAATGCAATATATGCAATACATACCATCTGATTCATCCTTTTCATGGCTCAGCTAGGATGTTTCACCATCATCAGGTGCAGGTGGAGCAGGCTTCATCATCCCGTAAATACTACATTTGGCTACCAATATACTCTGTTTTATCTCTATCCACATTTCACCAGTTTAATATGCATCGCATATAATGATTCCATGCATATAGATGGACGGGAAATCAGAATTTTCAGATGCAGCGATGAAAAGGCACCTCTTGTCGTCCTGAACACAGTGAGAAATGAAAGCGAAGCAATCTGGAATCTGTCAGACAAATCCTTCACCCTGCTCGCGGTGCAGATTGATGACTGGAATGATTCCATGACACCTTGGCATCACGAAGGCGTTGCTAAGTGGGATTCCGGCTATGGCGGCAAGGCTGATACATATCTGGAATCACTAACAAAGAGGATAATCCCATCTGTACTTAATAGAGAAGGTCTCGCTCCATGTTTCAGCGTAATAGCTGGCTACTCGCTTGCAGGCCTTTTTGCTCTTTATGCGATGTATCAATCTGAATTCTTCTCACGCTATGCTGCAGTGTCTGGCTCTCTATGGTTTCCGGGATTTACGGAATTCGTGGCAAAGGGAAAGCCCATAAGGAAACCGGAGAGGATATATCTCTCACTTGGAAGAAAAGAGCCAGAATCAGGAAGTCCTGTCATGAGGGAAGTCGGTGACAGGACAGATTGGCTTTACCACTATTACCTATCAGAAGGAATCGAGTGCATGTATGAGATGAATGGCGGCAATCACTTCACAAAGCCTAACGAAAGACTCGTGAAAGGCATCAGGTGGATTCTCTCCTGATTACCTTTCAATCACGATTGTCCCATAAGGCCTGATGGTATTTCCCTCCCCTATTATTATCTTTCCTTCAAACGTCTCTGACCTGATAACGACATCATGAGCACTGAAATTCTGCATGAAAATATAGCTCTTTCCATCTTTTATGCGCTCAGATACGAAGACACCCCTTGGCAATGTCTTCATGATAGGCTCCAGCCCTTCAGCAGAAGCAACAGAGGAGAAGAAATCACTGTAGAAATCCTCATTCATCATTGAGCCTATGTAGTAAACACTGCCTTTTCTGGTGACAGCGGGTATGCCTTTGTAGAAATCATTGCCATAGATGAGTATAGGCTCAGCATCATAGACTTCCGGAATCTCTGAAAGTATCGATGAGGTATAGCTTCTGTTAATGCCTAGCGTATTGCCAAGCACTGGCTCAACGCTGTTCTCAACACCATCCTGCAAGGCATCGATTTCAGCCCTGCATAGTCCAAGCAAATCAGAAAGCCCATAAGGTGTCCGTCCCGGATATATTGAGTCATAGTCATCAACGACTCCGCTCCAGTATGTGACAACAAGAACACCGCCCTGGGAAGCAAAGTTCCTCATTCTTTCCATGACGCCTTTCCGGAACATATAGAGCATAGGCGCAACGAGCATACGATATGAAGAGAAGTCATGATCGGAATCAATCACATCCACATCGAAGCCGCATCTTCTTATGCCAAGATATACCCGCCTGAGATTGTCCCTATAGTGCAAGCCCTTGTTTCTCGGCCCCGCAGCTCCCTCCATAGCCCATCTCGACTGCGTATCGTTTATGATTGCAATCCGAGGTTTGTTCACGCTTCCTTTTACATCGGAGAGAAGCTCAAGCTTCTTTCCAAGCTCGCTGGCTTCTTTTATCGTTCTTGTCTCACGTCCTGATGTGTCTAGAAGAGCTCCATGGAATTTCTCAAATCCTCCACGCCCATGACGCATCTGGAAGAAAAGGGCACCATCGGCGCCATGCGCGACAGCTTCAAGCGATTCAGCTTCCATAACACCTGGGCGTTTCAGATGCGAAAGCGGTTGCCAATTCGTCGCTTCCGGACAGCTTTCCATCAGTATGAATGGCTTATTCTTCATCGCGCGGAAATAATCATGCTCCATCGCGTTATCTGCAGCGACAAGCACATCATCTCCATCAAACCCAGTGCCCCATGCGGGATAATTATCCCAGGAAATGAAGTCAAGACAGTCTGCGAAACGACTGTAATCGAGACCTGTATAGTTGTACATCATATTCGTTGTCACAGGCAGATCCGAGTATTTCCGTACAGCTTTTATCTCCTCATTCATGAAATCAATGGTCTGATGAGTGACAAAGCGCTTCCACTCAAGCGAGAGTGCAGGATTCTGGCCTTCCCCGATGCTTGAAGGACTCTCGATAGAGTCAAAGCTATCATAGATATGGCTCCAGAATGCATTATTCCAACGCCTGTTGAGCTCGTCTATGCTCTCATACCGCTTCTCAAGCCATCGATGAAAAGCATCCTGGCATAAAGGACAATGACATTCCCCACCATACTCATTTGAAATATGCCATGCAATCACTGCCTTGTGATGACCGAAAGCTTCAGAGAGTTTCTCATTGATAGCTCTCACCTTCTCTCTGTAAACAGGTGATGTATAGCAATGATTATGTCTCTCACCGAATATCATGCGGCGACGATCTTCTCTGACACGGAGCACTTCAGGATACTTGTCTGAAAGCCACTTCGGCCTTGCGCCTGAAGGTGTTGCGAGATTTACGCTTATGCCCTCTTCATAAAGACGATCTAGGAGAGACGAAAGAAAAGTGAAGTCATATTTCCCTTCCTCTGGCTCCAGAAATGACCATGAGAAGATATTCACACTTACTGTATTGACACCCATTTCATGGAATCGTCTTATGTCTTCTTCAAGGATATTCTTATCATCAAGCCACTGCTCTGGATTGTAATCACCGCCAAAACCAATCATTTTCTGCCTCCGATGAATGTATTGACGATTATAAGGCAAAGGGAGTAAAACTTCACATGATTTTTATTGACATTTTTACAGAATATGTCAATGTGTAATTATAAGGAGAAAACAAGATGACAGAAAACGATGTATTCAACGCTATTGCGGAGGTTGTTTCAGAAAGAACGGACACAGCAAAGGAAGATGTTAAGGCAGAAAGCACATTCCGTGACCTTGGTGTTGATTCTCTTGATACAGTGGAAATCCTCATGGAGCTTGAAGACAAGCTTGGAATAGAGATTGAACTGGACAGAAAGATATCAACAGTTTCAGATCTCGTTTCATTCATCATGGACAAGGAGAACTGAGAATGCTCAGCACTCCAGTAACAGAGCTTCTTGGCATAAAATACCCCGTATTTCAGGGCGGTATGGCATGGATTTCCGATGGCCGTCTTGCCGCGGCTGTATCAAACGGTGGCGGGCTTGGTATCATCGCGTCCGGCAATGCTCCTGCTGAGTATGTGAGGAATGAGATAAGAAAGGCGAAAAGCATGACAGACAAGCCTTTTGGCGTGAACATCATGCTGCTCAGTCCCTACGCTGACGAGATTGCTTCCGTAGTTGCGGAAGAAGGCGTAAGCGTTGTAACCACAGGTGCTGGGAACCCCGCTAAATACATGGATGCTTGGAAGAGAGCGGGAATAAAAGTCATTCCCGTCGTTGCTTCAGTCGCGATTGCAAAACTCATGGAGCGCCTTGGCGCTTCAGCTGTGATAGCCGAAGGAGGAGAAAGCGGAGGACATATAGGAGAACTGACGACTATAGTGCTTGTCCCTCTTATTGTCTCAGCAGTCTCCATACCTGTTATAGCCGCAGGAGGAATCGCAACAGGAGAACAAGCAGCGGCGGCTTTCATGCTCGGTGCTGTTGGCGTACAGATGGGAACACGTTTCCTTACAGCTGATGAATGCTCCGTGTCGGAAACATATAAGGAGAAGATCCTCAAAGCTGGTGACAGATGCACGATGGTGACCGGCAAAAGGCTTGGTCATCCTGTTCGCTCACTGAAGACACCATTTTCACGAGCGTATCAGAAAGCTGAATACAGCACCATGAGCGATGACGAGCTCGAGACATTTGCAGTCGGCGCTTTGAGGAAAGCTGTTGTTGATGGTGATTCAGAGCATGGTTGCTTCCTGTCAGGGCAAGTCGCGGCATTCGTCAATAAAAGAGAAAAAGCCGCTGATATCGTCAAGAGCATCGCGGAAGACGCCGAAACATGCCTCAGAGGGGCAATGAAATGGGTAAGATAGCATTCATCTTCTCTGGACAAGGCTCTCAGTATCCAGGGATGTGCAAGGATATATTCACAAACTACAGTGAGGCAGAAGAAGCTTTATGCAAGCTTGATGCAATCCATAACGGACTCATCGATCTCATCTTCAGCTCAACCGAGGACGAGCTTAAGAGAACCGAGAATACACAGCTTGCGCTATACGCTGCAGAAATCATGATAAGCACTCTTCTGAGAAAGAGAGGCATTCATCCTGATGGAGCTGCAGGTTTCTCACTCGGTGAGATAGCAGCTCTGGAGACAGCTGGAGCAATCAATGCGGAAGATGGCATGAGAATCATTGAAAAGCGTGCATGCCTGATGCAGAAAGCAGCAGAGAAACATGACGCTGCGATGTTCGCTGTTCTCAAGCTCAGCGATGAGACTGTCGAGATTATTACTCATGATTTCTCCAACGCCTATCCTGTTAATTACAACGCACCAAGTCAGGTCGTGGTTTCAGTAGCCGCTTCTGAAGCGGATGCTTTCGAGAGAAGGATAAAGGAATCTGGGGGAAGAGCGATGAAACTGAATGTCTCTGGCGGCTTCCACTCACCTTTCATGGATGAAGCCGCGGAAGGTTTCAGAAAAGCTATAAGCGAAGAGGTATTCAGAAGTCCCATGATTCCTATCTGGTCGAATCTGACTGGCAGAAGATACGGGGAGAACATAAAGGAAATGCTCCCTGCTCAGATAAACAATCCAGTCAGATGGAAGGATGAGATCGAGGATATGAGTACCTCAGGTTTTGATACATTCATTGAGATAGGCCCCGGGAAGACATTGATAAATCTTGTAAAGAGGATACTTCCGGACGCACATCTCATGAATGCTTCCTCTGCCGAGGATATTGAGCTGATACTCAAGGAGATTTCCAGATGAAGGAAACAGCAATTATCACAGGAGGCTCAAGAGGCATAGGAAGAGCTATTGCCCTGAAGCTTGCAGAGAGTGGTTATCATATAGCCTTGATTTATCAGGGAAACACAGAGAAAGCAGAAGAGACAGTCTCTTTATGCAAAGCCTATGGAGTTGCAGCCAAAGCGTACAGATGCGATGTCTCATCAAATGATGAAGTAAAGACAGCAATCAGTGAAATCAGAAAGGATTCAGATACTGTCTCAGTGCTTGTCAATAACGCTGGAATCACACGCGATTCTCTCATCGCCATGATGAGCTATGAAAACTGGGAGAGCGTTATAAACACGAATCTCAGAGGCACATTCCTGATGATAAAGCACACAGTCCCTCTTCTTTTGCGGAACAAGGGTGGAAGGATTGTGAATATAAGCTCTGTATCGGGGATGATGGGTAATCCTGGGCAGGCGAACTATTCAGCTTCGAAAGCTGGTGTTATCGGATTGACGAAGACAGTTGCAAAGGAGCTCTGCAAGAAGGGAATCACGTGCAACGCAATAGCCCCTGGATTCATTAAGACAGAAATGACTGAAAATCTGGAGAACAGCGAGCTTCTAAATTCAATCCCTCTCGGGAGAATGGGAAGCGCGGACGATATCGCTGACACTGCCCTCTTCCTAATAAAGTCATCATACATAACAGGAGAGGTCATCAGAGTCGACGGCGGACTTGCCATGTGAGGAGAATTATGGAAGGAAGAAGAGTTGTAGTAACGGGAATCGGAGCAGTGAGTCCCGTTGGAAATACAGTAAACGAAGCATGGAACAGCCTTATTGAAGGCAGATGCGGAATCGGGGAAATCACATACTTCGACACATCAGCATTCAAAGCTAAGCTTGATGCGGAAGTGAAGAACTTCAACCCTAGAGACTGGATGGAGAAGCAGGACATGCTCCGCTCCGATAGATACGTGCATTTCGCCATGGCGTCCAGTGTGGAAGCTGTGAATGACAGCGGCATCGAAGGCACTATAGAGCCCGAGAGATTCGCCGTATATTACGGAAGCGGCATAGGTGGAATCATCACATTCACTTCAGAGATGAGGAAACTCATCGAAAGAGGTCCAGGACGTGTTTCTCCATTTCTCATTCCGATGATGATACCGAATATGGCGGCAGGCATGCTCGCTATAAGATTCGGATGCAAAGGTGCGGCACTGCCAGCAGTAACTGCATGCGCGTCAGGCTCCAATGCAATCGGAGAAGCTGTAAGGGCTATCAGACATGGATACGCGGATGCTGTGATAACAGGAGGAGCAGAAGCCGCTATATCAGACCTGGGAGTGGCAGGATTCCAGAATATGCAGGCACTCTCCATAAGTACCGATCCAGCTGCAGCCTCCCTTCCTTTTGACAGAAGACGCGCGGGCTTCGTCATCGGCGAAGGAGCAGCGACTCTCGTCCTGGAAGAATATGAAAGGGCGAAGAAGCGCGGAGCACATATCTACGGCGAAGTTGTTGGATATGGATCGACTTGCGACGCATACCATATCACAGCACCATCCCCGGATTCTGACGGAGGTAAAAGAGCTATAGAAGAGGCCCTGAAGGAAGCTGGATGGAAGGAGAACGAGAAGATTTACATAAACGCACATGGAACCGGCACTCCTATGAACGACAGATGCGAGACGAAAGCCATAAAGAGGGCGCTTGGAGATGAGAACGCTAGAAAAGCTGTAATAAGCTCTTCAAAATCGATGACTGGACATATGCTGGGTGCGGCTGGTGCGTTTGAGGCTATTGTTGCGCTGAAAACACTGCAGGAAGGTATTGTCACACCGACTATAAACCTCCAGGAGCCTGATCCGGAGTGCGACCTCGATTATACCCCGCTTACGGCAAGGGAATGGAAAAGCGATATCGCTCTCTCCATCTCTCTTGGGTTTGGCGGACACAATGCAGTCCTTGCATTCAGGAGGATATGATGAACGCAGAAGCTATCAGAAAGTACGCGACACTGATGCAAGAGCTAGATCTCACAGGTCTTGAAGTCAATGAGAATGGTGCCGCGATAAGACTCGAGAGAAACATGAAAGGAAGCGTACAGGAGACGAAAACCGTAAAGGATGAACCTGCTGCAGAAGAAGATGGAGAGGTAATCACATCACCAATGGTGGGTGTCTTCTACACTTCCCCTGAAGAAAACGCGGAGCCATATGTGAGTGTAGGTACGAAAGTGAAGAAAGGCGACACGCTCTGCCTTATTGAAGCAATGAAGCTGCTTAACGAGATAACTGCCGAAAGAGATGGTGTCATTGCTGAGGTAATGCAGAAGAATGCCTCTGTCGTGGGTTTCGGGTCTCCGCTTTTCAGGATAAGGGAGGCATGATGAATAGAAATGAGATTATGAAGCTCCTTCCTCATCGCGATTCAATGCTTCTTCTCGACGAAGCGGAGCGAATCGGAGAAGAAGCTCATGGAATGTACCGCGTTAAAGGAAATGAGTTCTTCCTGGATGGGCACTTCCCGGGCTTTCAGGTTGTTCCCGGTGTGATACTATGCGAAATCCTTGCCCAGACAGCATGCTCGCTTATCGATATGGGAGAAGACGATGGAAAGATTCCTGTTTACGCGGGTCTTGATAAAGTACGTTTCAGATCTCCTGTCCGTCCAGGGGATGAATTCAGGACAGTATGCAGGATAACAAAATCAAAAGGGCCTTTCTTCTTCTGCGAAGGAGAAGGATATGTCAGAGATAGAAAGTGCATCAGCGCTTCATTCTCATTCTGCATCACAGATAAGGATATGATATGTTCGCAAGAATCCTGATTGCAAACAGAGGTGAGATAGCTGTCAGGATAATACGCGCGTGCAAGGAGATGGGCATAAAGACAATTGCAGTATACTCCGAAGCCGATTCCAACGCGCTTCACCGCTATCTTGCAGATGAAGCTGTATGCATAGGCAAAGCACAGGCTGCGGATAGCTATCTCAACATTGAGAGGATTATCAGTGCAGCGCTTGCTTACAAAGCGGATGCCATCCATCCGGGATATGGTTTTCTTTCAGAAAATCCAATCCTTGCCGAGAAATGCATGGAGAATGGCATAGCCTTCATAGGTCCAGATGCTGCAACGATGAACAGACTGAGCGACAAAGCGGCGATAAAGAGAATCGCGAAAGAAGCAGGACTCCCGGTAATCCCAGGCTCAGATGCGCTCGAAAACGCAGAGGAAGCTATCAATGAAGCTGAGAGAATAGGATATCCTGTAATGCTGAAAGCCCGCTCTGGTGGCGGAGGCCGGGGCATAAGAGCTGTTTACAGTTCGAGTGAGCTTTCATCTCTCTTCCCGATTGCGGAGAAGGAAAGCGAAACCGCATTCGGTGACAAAGCTCTGTACATCGAGAAATACATAACAAGTGCGCGGCACGTGGAGGTGCAGGTACTTGCTGATGAGAAAGGAAATGCTATCGCGCTCGGAGAGAGGGATTGCTCGGTACAGCGTCATCATCAGAAGATGCTTGAGGAAGCTCCATCCCCTCTTCTTGATAACTCAAAACGAAGCGAGATGCTCCTGAAGTCAGAAGAAGCTGTGAAGCACATGGGCTACACAGGCGCTGGTACACTCGAGTTCCTGCTCGATAAGGATGGAAATTACTATTTCATGGAAATGAATCTGCGTCTGCAGGTTGAGCACGGAGTGACAGAGATTCTTACCGGCATCGACCTCGTGAAATGGCAGATCAGGATAGCGGCAGGCATACCTCTTTCTTTCACGCATGACGATGTAAGACAGAATGGCTCGGCGATAGAGTGCAGAATCAACGCACTCACACCTGGAACAGTGAAGAGAATCCACATCCCGGGCGGTCCTTTCGTGAGATTCGACACATATCTCGAACCAGGTACGGACATTCCGCCTTTTTATGATCCTCTTGTGGGTAAGCTAATCGTCTACACAAAGACAAGAGAGGAAGCAATAAGAAAGATGAAAGCATACTTATGCGAGCTTGTAATAGATGGCATAGAGACGAACATCGATGAAGAGCTGAGAATACTTACCAATCCGGATTTCATCTCAGGCGATTATGACACATCTCTTCTGGAGGGCGCATGATAAGCTTCAGGCTGAAACCAGATAATGAGCTGGAGAAGGAAGGAAGAAGGAAAGCACCTCCATACGGAGAGGAGGAAGTGGTATGCCCAAATTGCCATAGGACGCTCAAGCTGAGTCAGGCAGAGAGCAATATGATGGTATGCGTATGCGGCTATCACTTCCGCATAGGAGCAAGGAAGAGACTTTCCTATACTGTAGACAGCTTCAGTGAGCTGTTTTCTGAGATGCGGGCTTCAGATCCCCTTCGCTTCCCTGGTTATAATGAAAAGAAAGCGAAGGCTGAGAAGACAAGCGGGGAAAAGGAGTCTGTCATAACAGGTGAGGCTGTTATAGATAGTGCACGATGCGCTCTCTTTGCCATGGATCCATTCTACATGATGGGCTCAATGGGAAGCGTAACAGGAGAGAAGATAACACGCTTATTCGAATATGCTGCGGATAATTCCCTTCCAGTCATCGGTTTCACCGCATCAGGCGGAGCAAGAATGCAGGAAGGCCTTCTCTCGCTCATGCAGATGGCAAAAACAAGCGCTGCCGTGAAAAGGCACTCGGATAAAGGCCTTCTTTATATTACGGTACTGACAGATCCGACGACAGGAGGTGTCACAGCCTCATTCGCCATGGAAGGAGATATCATTATATCCGAGCCTGGTGCGACCATAGGTTTTGCTGGAAAACGCGTTATAGAGGAAACTACAGGCAAAACTCTACCAAAGGGCTTCCAGACTGCAGAATTTCTCATCGAACATGGTTTTCTGGACATCATTTCCGAAAGAAAAGAGATGAAGAGATTGCTTTCATCGTTGTTGAAAATGCATGAAAGAAAGGAAGCTTTATGAATGCATATGAAATTGTGAGAACAGCTAGAAGCGGCACAAGGCCCACTGCTCTCGATTACATCACATCAATCTTCCCTGATTTCATAGAGTTTCATGGGGACAGGCTCTTCTCTGATGATAAAGCCATAGTGGGAGGTATTGCCACACTCCAAGGTATGGCAGTTACTGTTATAGGAATCGAGAAAGGACATACATCAAAAGAGCGTCTCATGAGATCATTCGGCTCTCCATCCCCTGAAGGCTACAGGAAAGCAGGGCGGCTGATGGCCTTAAGCGAGAAATTCAGAAGGCCTGTCATAACATTTGTCGACACATCAGGCGCGTTCTGCGGCATAGAAGCTGAGGAACGTGGCGAAGGCGAGGCAATCGCCTCTGATATAGTCAGATTGAGCTCTCTTACAGTCCCTGTCATCTCCCTGATGATAGGTGAAGGAGGAAGTGGAGGTGCACTGGCACTTGCAGTTGCTGACAGGCTCTGGATGCTTGAGAATGCGATATTCTCCGTCATCTCGCCTGAAGGATGCGCATCAATTCTCTGGCGTGACGCGTCAAAAGCCCCCGAAGCAGCAGAAGCGCTTCACCTGACAGCAAAGGATGCCATCTCTCTTGGTATTGCTGACAGGATAATAAGCGAAGAAGGAATCGGAAGCGAGGCTTACTATACATCTCTTGGGGATGAACTTCATAAGGAAATAATGGAAATAATGAAAGAGGGAAATATAAGAGAGCGAAGATACATGAAACTGAGAAACATAGGAGCCGCGGAAACATATGATCTATGAGGAATACTGCACAATAAAAGAAGATAACGGGATTCCCGCAAGCATACGTTTCCACTACCCCGCCTCTTTTAATTTCGCGTATGATGTCGTTGATAAACTCGCTTTCTCTTCTCCCGATAAGAAAGCGCTTGTCTGGGCTGATGACAAGAGTGAAAGAATCTTCACTTTCAGCGATATGAGAAGGAAGAGCCTACAATATGCG
Organism: uncultured Spirochaetaceae bacterium; assembly: GCA_944388955.1. GTDB lineage: Bacteria > Spirochaetota > Spirochaetia > Sphaerochaetales > Sphaerochaetaceae > Ornithospirochaeta. The sequence continues at coordinate 15,699 of CALXKJ010000020.1, forward strand.
AAAGTCTTCATTAAAAATGGCATCGGGAAGGGAGACAGGGTTCTGGTATCGCTCAAGAGGCACTACGAATACTGGTTCACAGCCCTCGCGCTTGAGAGAATCGGAGCTGTGATGATTCCCGTCACGCACATGCTCACGGAGAATGACTTTCTCTACAGATTGCGTAAAGCCAGTGTGAAAGCCGCGATTGTCACTCCATATGGAGAGACGCATTCATGCCTTGAAAAGGCCGCAAAAGCGTATCAAGGGGATATAAAACTCTGGACTGTAAGAGAAGATATCCCGGGTTTCATGAATCTCTCGAAGGAAGCAGCGAAGGAGAATGAGGATTTCAACCGGATAGAAACCAATGCAGAAGAGCCAATGCTTCTCTATTTCACTTCCGGGACAACAGGAAAACCAAAAGGTGTCATGCACAGCCATACATATGCGCTTTCCCATATCATTACTGCTAAATACTGGCAGGAAACTTATGATGGTGGATTACATTTCACAGTCGCTGAGACTGGATGGGCAAAAGCCTCGTGGGGAAAATTCTACGGACAATGGCTGACCGGCTCCGCTGTGATGGTCTATGATTTCGATACATTCGATCCATCTCAGCTTGTTCATATCATAAACAGATTCGGAGTGACATCATTCTGCGCACCTCCCACAGTCTACAGGTATATGATAAGGAAAAACAGCGAGAAGATGCCTACCTTAAGAAGCGCTACAACCGCAGGCGAGTATCTCTCCCCTGATATCTTCACATCATTCAGGCAGCTCACAGGCCTTACACTTAAAGAAGGATATGGACAGACTGAGTCAGCCCTTATAGCAGGCAATTTCTCTGCAGAGAAAGCTGTAGATGGCTCAATGGGCACCTTCTCCCCTCTCTACAGAGCTATGATAGTCAGGGAAGATGGCTCTGAATGTGATATCAACGAGAAGGGGGAAATCGTCATTATCCCTGAAGACGGAAAAAGACCTATCGGCTTATTCTCCTCCTATCTCGATGACGATAAAAGCTATGAGGATGCATGGGAAGGCGGCATGTATCATACAGGCGATGCGGCCTCTCGCGACGAGAATGGATATCTATGGTTCATGGGCCGTATTGATGACATCATCAAAAGCTGCGGATACAGAGTAGGACCGGGGGAAATAGAGGATATCATAATCACGCATCCCGCTGTATGCGAATGCTCTGTCATAGGCATCCCTGACACGCTCAGAGGCCAGTACATCAAAGCTTACATCATTCTCAGCGAAGGCTATGCCGAATCAAGGGAGCTTGAGAAGGAGATAAGAGAGTACTGCAATAGCCGCCTTGCTGACTATAAATGGATAAGGAAGATCAGTTTTGTAGAAAGCTTTCAGAAAACGATAAGCGGAAAAATCATGAAAACCGAGCTAAGGAAAGCAGAGGGTTTCTGATTTGTAACGTATCTCCAATGATATGATAGAATATACACACTTAAGGAGAACACACCCATGAAGAAACTATTCATTGCCATTCTTCTTATCGCAGCAACAGCTACGGTGACAGCCTCCGATGGAGAGCTGAACTATGAGAAAATCTACCCTATTCACGATGAGATTGTCTCAGACATGAAAGACCTCTATATCCTTGCCGGTTACGCTCTCCCATCCACAGCAGGCCCATACAGCGGAAGTGAGCTGAAGATGGCACTCGAGCGCATAGACCGTGATTCTCTACGGGGGGGGGGACGGAAGCTTTACGATAGGATAGAAAGAAAGCTTACCGAAGATGCGGAAGCTGCAGCTTTCACTTTCTCATTCTCTGTATCACCTGAAATCTACGTCCACACAAACACATCCAAGGATTTCCAGACATGGGACAACTGGATGCAGGAATGGGCAGATAATAAAAGCGCATTGAGTATTGTCGGAGAACAGCATATAGGAAGCAATTTCTATGGCTTCTTCGACTTCTCTTTAGGCACGACGAAAACGAAATCGAGCAAGACACAATCAGGTGTTGCCTTCGGTGATAGGATAATCGAGACAAACATCCCGATTGCAATCATGAGCAATCTCGATTTCAACTTCCCGTATCGAGCATTTGTAGCAGCAGGCGGAAAGAACTGGAGTCTTCAGGTAGGAAGGGAGCGTTACTCATGGGGACCGGGACATACGGGAAACTTCATCCTAGGCGACCATATCAAGTATCATAACTCTGCGCGCGTGACAGCGTTCTCAAAGAACTTCAAGTACACATTCCTCGTTCTCAGCTTCATACATCCGCAGAATTATTACTTTGCAGACGAGGAAGGAGGAACATCATACCTCCATCCTAATGGCTCGTCTGACGGACAGAGTGCTTATCTCAATGGAATCAGCGCGTTCATCGCCCATAGGCTCGAATGGAGACTATTCCAGAACAAAGTAGGCATAGCACTCACAGAAGGCGTGATGTATATGTCGAAAGACAACAGGATTGACCTCATAGCACTCTCCCCTGCACACCTCTTCCACAATTCATACACAAGATCGCTTACAAATTCGATTCTGAGCCTTGAAGTCGATTACACACCCATCTCAGGTCTCAATCTCTACACAGAGATCGTAATGGATGAGATGGTACTGCCAGGAGAACCAAAACCAGGGAAAGACACTAAGCTTGCTGAGCCATCGGCTATGGGTTACATGCTTGGTGCGACTTACACAATGGAAGCCTGGGATGGTATTCTCTCATTCAATCTCGAAGGTGCGTATACAGATCCATATCTCTATCTCAGGGATGGAGACGCACAGGTGAATGGCACATCCAAGAGAGAGCAGCATGAGGGAGACTGGGGAATAAACTTCGTCGTACCGACAAGGGAGATGATCAACACAGGCGGCAAGCAGTACTTTGATGAGCAGTTCCTAGGCTACAGATGGGGAGGAGATGCAATCGTTGCCCAGCTTTCAGCAAGCTACAGAAGGCCAGACTCATTCTTTGCTGGTGCTTCGCTTTTCTACATGGCACATGGCACGCATGACAAGTGGACAGTATGGACACGTGTAAATGGTGATTACAATAATGTCACGACACCGACAACAGAACATCAGACTGAAAACAACTATCCTGGAAATAATGCAGAAGAACGCGATAGCGTAAGGCATGTAATAGATGTGGGGCTCAATGGAGGTGTTTATCTTCCATACGGCTTCAGCATCTACACAGATATCCACTTCATGACTGTCGTGCATCCTGGTAACGTGAAAGCAAATGGATGTGCATTCGATCTGCAATGGTCGCTTGGGATTGCCTGGAGCATCTAATATGAGGAAGGCATTGCTTATCCTATTCATGCTTCTTGTTATACTTCCGCTTTCAGCAGAAGGCGGAAGAATGATCAAGCTTAGCGACACGCTCTATGAGGACATGGAGGATCTATACCTTCTGAATGGTCTCTCCGGGCTCTCATCATCAAGGCCATGGAGCGAAAGCGAAGTGAAGATGATGCTTTCCCGACTCACCTACGATTCACTCGATTCATTAAGCAAAACCCTCTTTGACAGCATCAAGGGAAAACTGCGTGAGGAAAAGTACTACTTTGTACCATCACTCAGTATATCGCCTGAAATTTACTACCACACGAATGGAGAGCATTTCAGGCATGATACTTACTGGCACTATGGATTCAACGAGCGAAATCCTTTCGCTCTCGCATCTATTGAAGCAGGACTCGACCCATTCTACACATATTCAGAGCTTGCATTCGGCTATGGAAGAGCGACCGGCTATGATACGTTTATCAAGACAGGAGACATCGAGAATTACTGCGGAATCGGGGCAATAGTGCCAGAAACAGATAAAAACCTTGAGCTGCTTGATAAATCTGCAGTGTATTCATCTGCATTCTTATTCAATTTCCCGAAGCTGACGATGCTTGAAATCGATATGCCAAGACGCACATCCTTCACATTCGGTTTCGAAGATATGACATTCGGTTTTCTCAGGGATAAACTCTCCTGGGGTAGATCAAAACTAGGGAATTTCATCTTCGATGACCACGTTTCCAAGATGGATTATCTCTTTCTGAAACTATATTACGATCGCTTCAGCTTTGATTATGTTCTATACCTGCCAGAGGTAGATTATTCCAATGGAAACAGCAATGTTTATGATGGAAGAAACAGAATAATGCTTGCGCATATGCTTTCATTCAGGATTCTCGATAATCTATCGATGGCTGTCTCAGAGAATATCATGTATGCTTACAAGACAGGAGAGTTATTCCAATTCAATCCCTCGATGATTTTCCATAATCTGAATAATTCAGAGACGCTCAATGCGATTGCACATCTTGAAATTGAATACGTACCCACTAGAGGTTTAAGATTATACACGCAGTTTGCACTCGATCAGGCAACGATAATCACAGAGCCTGACGCACAGCCAATGGCCTTCGGAGTCTCACTGAGCGCCGAGTACGCTATGAGGCTTGGAAATGGCATTCTCTCCTTCTTCGCGGAAGGTGCTTATACTTCCCCTTATCTATATAGACGGGACAAAGTGGACTTCATTGTCTTTAACCGATATTCAACGAATGTGATCTACAGGAAAATCCCTATATTCACGTATATAGGCTTTCCATATGGTGGTGACAGCATTGCAGCCTGCTTCGATGTTGGCTACAGAATGCCTGATTCTCTTTCTATTACACTTTCATGTATGTACCTTCTTCATGGAGAAGTCACGATGCTAGCATCACATTCATCTACTGGTGACAATAACAAAGCTCCTGATATACACGGAGCCACACCTACAGGCAATGCTACGCATCATGTGGTTCTCGCTTTAGACGCTCGCTATCCATATTCATTCTCTATTTTCGCATTGGAAGGGTTCGTGAATATTGCATATATCTACGATGAAGGCAATCATGATTTTCAGCTAGCTATTGGTGTAAGCATAAGCGTATGATAAGAGCCGTTATCGGAATATTATATCATGCATAGTAATGTTAAATGATTCGGAAATCCACTTTCTGATAGCATTCAGCGGAAAAAGGAATCACCACGGCTAAGTTTTTTCTAACATGATTTCTCTTATTGCATTCATTGCTGAAAATTAACTATCATAATCTGGTTGCTGTTCCTACAGGAACAAGGAGAAAACAATGGCTGATAAAGCACTGAACACACGCTACGGACATGGAGCAAAGGATATTGCTCAGGATTTCGCAGAGCAGCTTAAGTATAGCCTTGATTCAGATATTTACCATACAACAGCAGAAGCAAGGTACCAGGCGCTGGCATATGCAATACGTGACAGGATAATCCACCAGTGGGATCTTTCCAGAAAAACACAGAGGGCAAAACATTCGAAGAGAGTATATTACCTTTCGCTGGAGTTCCTCATGGGAAGGGCGATGACAAACAACATCATCAATCTTGGACTCGAGAAGCCTGTGCGCGAGGCCCTTTCCTCTCTCGGCTACACGCTTGAGGAACTGAGGGATGTCGAGCCGGATGCAGGACTGGGCAACGGAGGACTTGGAAGACTTGCAGCATGCTTCCTCGATTCCCTTGCTTCTCTTGAATACCCAGCATATGGCTATGGAATCAGATACAACTATGGCATTTTCCGCCAGCAGATAAGAAACGGACAGCAGGTTGAATTCCCTGACAACTGGCTCAAGGATGGAAACCCTTGGGAAGTAAAGAGACCGGACCTTGTCTACCCTGTTTTCTTCGGCGGCTCAGTAAAAGAGATCAAGGAAAATGGAAAGGATATCTTCCGCTGGATTCCAGACGAGACAGTTGACGGTATAGCTTACGATACCCCGATTGTTGGTTACGGCGGAAAGACTGTAAACACACTCCGCCTATGGTCAGCACAGTCTCCAGAGGGATTCTCTTTCGAGGAGTTCAATTCCGGTGATTACACAGAGGCGGTAAGGAATAAAATCAACGCGGAGACAATTTCGCAGGTTCTCTATCCTAATGATACCCTTTACATGGGTAAGGAGCTGAGACTCAAGCAGCAGTATTTCTTCGTTTCTTGCTCACTGCAGGATATCCTCAGGAGATTCAAGAGAAATCCAGATTACAAATGGTCCGAGTTTGCTGATATCGCGGCAATCCAGCTCAACGACACACACCCATCACTTGCAGTTCCTGAGCTTATGAGACTTCTCATAGACAAGGAAGGACTTGGATGGGATGAGGCATGGGATATCACAGTGAAGACAATGGGATATACCAACCACACGCTCATGCCAGAAGCACTTGAGAAATGGCCACTGCCGATGCTCGAGAAACTCCTTCCACGCCATATGCAGATTATCTATGAGATCAATCAGCGCTTCCTTGATTATGCTGTCTCGTTCTTCCCAATGCAGAATGACAAGATTGCGAAGGTATCCATCATCGAGGAATCGAATCCGAAGATGGTAAGGATGGCTAACTTATCGATTATCGGCTCACATTCCACAAACGGAGTCGCCGCACTCCACTCAGAGCTGCTGAGAAAGGACATGTTCCCCGAGTTCAGCACAATCTTCCCTGAGCGCTTCAACAATAAGACGAATGGAATAACACAGCGCCGCTGGCTCCTCGATGCGAACCCCGCGCTTTCATCGCTTATTACAGAAGCTATAGGTGACAAGTGGATTACAGACTACTCCAGAATCGCGGACCTCAGACCATTCGCGGATGACTCTGCATTCGTGGAGAAGTTCGGTCGCGTCAAGCAGATAGCAAAGGAGAATGCCGCTGTATTCCTCAGGAATGATTCTGGATACATCCTGGACACATCAACTCTTATTGATGTGCAGGTAAAGAGAATCCATGAGTATAAGAGACAGCTTCTCAATGCACTCAATATCCTGATGATCTATTGCAGGATGAAGAATGACAAAGCTTACCTCGACGCATTCCAGCCGACGACATTCCTTTTTGGAGGAAAGGCTGCTCCTGGATATGTGAACGCAAAGCTCATCATAAAGTTCATCTCAAATGTTTCAAAGGTCATCGCGAGCGATAAGGCGATAAGCAGCAAGCTCAAGGTCGCGTTCATGCCTGATTACCGCGTGACAATGGCGGAGGCAGTCATTCCAGCAACAAATATCTCCGAGCAGATTTCAACAGCGGGAACAGAGGCTTCAGGTACAGGAAACATGAAATTCATGTTCAATGGCGCACTTACAGTCGGAACGCTCGATGGTGCTAATGTTGAGATCGCTGAAGAAGTCGGAAAGGATAACATCTTCATCTTCGGTCACACAGAAGATGAGATTTCAGCACTTGCTTCCTCTGGCTACAATCCGCGTGAGTGGGTTGATAGCGATCAGGAGATCAAGGATATGATAAGCCTTATTGATTCCGGCTACTTCTCAATCAACGAGCCGCATATCTTCCAGCCGCTGAAGGATTCACTCTTCGGTTATGGCAATGATAGATACTACCTCTTCGCAGATCTCAGAATGTACCATGATGTACATGAGAAAGCGACGCAGCTCTATCGTGACAATCCAGCTGAATGGAATAGAAAGGCTGTCATAAACATCGCGTCGTCCGGAAAGTTCTCTTCTGACAGAACCATAAAGGAATACGCAGATGAGATATGGCACATAAAGCCATGCAAGGTCAGGAAGTCATCGACAGACAGCGTGCTTGAAGATGCAAAGAAGATCCAGTAACGGAGTAAGGGGCGCGAAGCCCCTTATTTCATATGAGCGCCATGAGAGCTTTCTGATAATGCTATTCGTCACACTCTCGGGAGGTCTGCAGGATGCCTACACGTACCTTACACGAGGTCATGTGTTTGCTAACGCACAGACGGGGAATATCGTGCTGTTGATGCACTACATTGTCGAATGGGATGGACGGATGATCATCTCTTACCTCTTCCCGATAATCTCATTCGCTCTTGGAATCATGGTATCGGAGAGTATACGTTTCCGCATGGAAGAAAGAGGAATGAAGAGATGGAGAGAGGTGGTCCTCATGCTGGAGATGATACTCCTTCTCATTGTCGGCTTCATGCCAGAAAGCACTGCTCACTATGCTAACGCACTTGTCTCATTCTCATGCGCAATGCAAGTCCAGTCTTTCAGGAAATTCCATGGCAGAACATATGCGAGCACTATGTGCATAGGCAATCTCAGAAGCGGAATGGAAAGTTTATCATCCTTCATGAACACGAAGGACAGGGCCGCACTCATAAACGCATCGCACTATTTCCTTGTAATCCTCGCATTCGCGCTTGGGGCAGCCGCTGGCTCGTTTCTTGTCTCTCTCTTCTCGCTCAGGGCAATCTGGGTATCTTCATTTCTCCTTCTGATATCATTTCTGATTCTTCATCATGAGAGGAATGCCTGAAGCTCTTGCTCTCCAGGAAGGACAAACGTGACAGCAAGAGGATAGTCCGGATGAAGAGAGAACCAGATACTTACAGCTGACGTTGCAATTGCACTCTCATCCTGAAGTGTGGCATCGGAAAGCGGTGCGATAGAGAGTGTTCTGTACCCCGCTTCCTTTGTTTTATCCAAGAGATTCCTGTACGCCGATGAAAGCCGCTCTGTGAAGCGGTCACCAGAAGCTACCCTGCTGATTGTAAGGACAGCTTCTGAATTCCATTTCTGGATTGAAGGAAACATGGAAAGACTTTCATCAGCAACTGCAGCAGCATCTGTCTCATATGATGAGATATCATCAGCGATTGCTGTCATCATACTGCTGTCCACTGCTGATATGATTTCCTCAATGAAGCCTTTCTCTATTATAAGGCCATCAAGGATAAGCCCGTCGAGAAGAAGGTACTTATCTGCGAAATCAAGGATTATGCGGCGAAGAGTTTCTTTCTTTCCAGAGCCATCAAAATGCACGGAAAGATACTTCTTACCGTGATCTTCCCTGATTCTGTCATCAGTATAGACTTCCGTAAGAAGCCATGTAGCTCTCACGAGAGCGTAAAAGAGCTCATCATCATAATCAGCACGGGGATTATCAAGAATCTTCCGCCTTGCTTCCCTGAGAAATGCATTGCTATGTACTCTTGCCATTACTGCATTCTACACGAAATGAGTTTCTGTTAGAATAACTGCGATGACTGTAATAATACTTGCGGCAGGGCTTTCAGAGAGAATGGGAGAGAATAAGATGCTTCTTCCTTTCAATGGTCATGAGCTCATACTTGAGACCATAAGCAAAGCACTTCTGTATACAGATAACGTAATAACTGTAATCGGATATCAGAAGGAAAGAATGGAAGAAGTCCTTATGGATTCAGGCTCAGAAATCGTTTATGCCCCTGATTATCTTGCTGGACAGATGGTAAGCACAAAACGCGGCATAGAAGCTGTGTGCGATGATGATTTCGCAATACTCCCGGGAGATCTCCCTCTTATAACGCTTGATGATTTCATCGGCTGCGAGAATGCCCTTTCCGGGCATCAGGCTGCGCGCTGCGTATCGCATGGTATTCCAGGACACCCTGTCATGATAAGAAAAGAGCACCGTGAAAGGATACTCTCCTTCCACGGCACCATGAAAGACTATCTTTCGCTCTATGATATCTCAACCTACAACGCGAGTATCGGCTCCGTCTTCGATGCCGATACCCCAGAGCGATACAGAATGCTTTTAAACGGAAACCTTGATCTTTCCGTCCTTCACTGAAAGATGGATATCTGCGCCATCCATAAGTGCTCCTGAAAGCATACTCTTCGATAGCTCATTCTCGACCTCATTCTGGATGCATCTCCTGATCGGACGTGCACCAAACTGCGGATCGAAACCGACTTTAGCGATATAGCTTTCCGTATCATCATCCCACGTAAGCTTATAACCACGTCTTTCTACTCTCTCCCTGAGAGTCTCAAGCTGCAGATGAACAATCTTCTTTATCTCGTTCTCGCCAAGCGGATTGAAGATGACAATCTCATCGATTCTGTTGATGAACTCAGGCTTGAACGTGTGCCTTATGATTTCCATAACATTCTCATCTGCATGCTCAGGATCCCTGAGGATTTCCTCAGAGCCGAGATTCGATGTCATGATGATAATCGTATTCGTGAAATCCACGACACGGCCCTGTCCATCCGTCAGCCGCCCATCATCAAGAACCTGCAGAAGGATATTGAAGACATCAGGATGCGCTTTTTCTATCTCATCAAAGAGAATGACTGAGTATGGCCTTCTTCTCACGACTTCCGTAAGCTGTCCACCTTGGTCATAACCGACATATCCTGGAGGCGCCCCGATAAGACGCGAGACTGAGAACTTCTCCATGTACTCAGACATATCTATTCTTGTCAGTGCCTTCTCGTCATCGAAAAGGAATCCGGCAAGGACCTTCGCGAGAAGCGTCTTTCCAACACCGGTAGGACCGGCGAAAAGGAATGAGCCAAGCGGACGATGCTCATCGCCTATCCCTGCCTTATTCCTTCTTATTGCATTCGAGACAGCTTCAATCGCCTTCTCCTGCCCGATTACGGAAGCTGAGAGCGTCTTCTCAAGATTGAGGTACTTATCCATCTCGGAGCCCATCATCTTCTGCACAGGAACGCCAGTCCATGCAGAGACAACCTTCGCTATATCATCCTCAGTGACTTCCTCTCTCAGAAGCCTCCTGCCATCCTTCGTGAAGGAATTGACCTTATCCTCAGCACTCTTTATCTCATTCTGGATCGCAGGTATACGTCCATGCTTTATCATGGCTGCGGTATTGAGATCGCCTTTACGCTCAGCATTCTGCTCCTCAGTCCTGAGCTTCTCAAGCTCGCCTTTCTTCTCTCTAAGCTGAAGTATAGCTCCTCTCTCGTTCTGCCATTCAAGATGAAGTGCGTCATAGCTTGATTGCATCTCAGCAAGCTCAGCTTCTATCTTCTGGAGCCTTTCCTTTGATGACGCATCATCTTCTCTCGAAAGCGCTTGCTTCTCTATTGAAAGCTGCAGCATCTTCCTGTGGAGATTGTCAAGTTCAGCAGGCTGAGACTCAATCTCCATCTTTATCTGCGATGCAGCCTCATCGACAAGGTCGATGGCTTTATCTGGAAGGAAACGATTCGTCAGATACCTATCCGAAAGCACAGCAGCTGCGACAAGAGCCTCATCCTTGATTCTCACGCCATGATGAAGCTCATACTTTGGCTGCAGGCCACGGAGTATTGAAATCGTGTCCTCTACAGATGGCTCTTTTGTATATACTGGCTGGAATCTTCTCTCAAGAGCTTTATCCGACTCGATGTATTTCCTGTACTCATCAAGAGTGGTCGCTCCAATTGCATGAAGTTCCCCTCTAGCCAAGGCCGGCTTGATAAGATTCGATGCATCTGTCGAGCCTTCCGCAGCTCCAGCACCAACAATCGTATGAAGCTCATCGATGAAGAGAATTATCTTTCCCTCGCTCTTAGTGACTTCATTGATAACGCCTTTCAGCCTTTCCTCGAATTCGCCACGGAACTTAGCACCCGCGATAAGAGAGCCGAGATCAAGTGAAAGAAGGCGCTTATCAGCAAGAGACTCAGGCACATCACCTTTCGCGATACGCTCTGCAAGCCCCTCGACTATTGCTGTCTTTCCAACACCCGGCTCACCAATGAGGACAGGATTGTTCTTCGTTCTTCTGCAGAGAACCTGCATTACACGTCTTATCTCGTCTTCCCTTCCGATGACAGGATCAAGCTTGTCTTCAGCGGCAAGACGTGTCAGATCCTTGCAATACTTATCGAGGGACTGATATCCAGCTTCAGGATCCTGAGATGTGATTCTCTGATTACCTCTGATAGCCTGAAGAGCCTTAAAGACCTCATCTTTTGTCACACCAAGCGCTATAAGGGCATCTTTTTCCTGACATTCATCAGTGAGCAGCGCAATAAGGAAATGCTCCGCTGAAATGTATTCATCCTTGAAATCCGCGGCGATTTTATCGCACGAAGAGAGAATTCTCGCTGCTGAACGGGAGAATGAGACCTGGGCATCCCCATAGAGCTTAGGGAGCGATGAAAGGATTTTATCCATCGCCTGAATCACCTGTTCCGGTGATACTCCAAGCTTCTCGAAGAGGGGTCTCAGTACCCCATCTTTCTGGCTAGTGAGTGCTTTGATTATATGTGCTGGCGTTACTTCAGAGTGCTTACTGCTCTGAGCCTCGCTCGCAGCTTCCTCTATAGCACTCTGTAGCTTAAGCGTAAATTTATCGTAGTTCATATTTCCACCTCCAGAGTTCTATATGTGCATCCTCTGCACAGTGAAAATATAATAATGAGACACTGAATCGTTAAGCTTTTATGCTGTCAAGATAATCAGAAATCTGATTCATCGCTTCTTCTTTATCAAAGGTGCGGAAGAAGGCAATCTGGAAACATGCAAGCTCCGCAAGATTGAAGATGAAGGAAGCGGCAGTATCGATATCAATATGCTTTATCGTGCCATTGGCGATTCCCTGCCTGATAATCCGCTTGAACAGAATAGTGAACTTGGCTGTGCGATGATGGATGGCATCAGCGGAATCAACACCCTCACGCTTCGCGCTTATCATCACATCCATGAGGTTCATGAGAGAGCTGTCATTTGCCTTCGCTGTATCGATGATATCCTGGAGAATCATCTTCATTCTCTCTATTTCCGTTCCGCCTTCCGTCCCCCAGGCTATCTCAGAGTATTTTGTGAACAGACGTCCGGTAACTAGCTTCACCGCATAATAATAGATTTCGTCTTTATCATGGAAATACTGATAGATTGTCGGACGTGAGATACCCGTTCTTTCTGCGATAAGCGAAAGATTCGAATTATGATAACCCTCCTCTGCAAAAACAGAGAGAGCTGTATGAAGTATATGCTCCTTCCTTTCCTCGTGATCTATCTTCTTAGGCATTTTCTGAATGATAGCACAATTAAGAAGGAATTTGCAGAAAAAGAATACATTGCTATCATAAAAGCATGCTTGATTACCTTATATACCTTACAGTAATGTCCATAACCCCAGGGCCGAATCCAATACTCTCGATGGCAAATGCAGCGGAAGTGGGACTGAGAAGAGGGATAAGACTCAATTTCGGCATGCTTGCGGGTATTGCGATAATCACAGCAATAGATTTCTTCATTGCGCTCTTCCTCTATTCATATGTGCCGAAAGCAGAGCCGATCCTCCGAGTGATAACATTCATATACCTTCTGTATCTGGCATGGAAAACATACAGAAAAGGCGATTTGACTACAGATAAGAAAAGCGCCACTTTCCTTGATGGCATGCTGCTGCAGCTTGTAAATGCAAAAGTATACATGCTGGCGCTCACATGTCTTGTAAGCTATATCTTTCCACTCACAGGCAATAGTTACAAAACTGTTCTTCTCAGCACGCTTATTCCTATCATATGCTTTCTTACCGGCCTTGTATGGGCTGTGGGAGGCTCGCTTCTCTCAAGACTCTATGCCCGCCACCGAAGAACAGTCTGCACGATTCTTTCACTCTCACTTGTACTTCTGGCAATACGTCTTTTCCTGTAGCTTGGTTTTATGATAAAGATATGGCATACGTTCCCATAGCATAATGGATAGTGCATTCCCCTCCGGAGGGAAGGATGCCGGTTCGATTCCGACTGGGAACGCTCTTTTACAATTGCGCCTCCCCAGTTCTGAAATCAATCCATATCATTCTATTCAGAAATGAGCCGCAAGAGATAAGACAATCTGCAAATCATTCGTATTCTCCCGATGTCTCAATATGCCGTTTAATCCAAGCATGAAATCAAGCTGAGGCCAAGTGAACGAGCATATCTCAGAAATAGGGATCTCCGAAATAAGCGAAAGCACTGTCTTACAGGTGATATCACCATAGAACATCCCGGCAGCAATATCAGGGAACTCACTGTTATTTCCGCTCGTGTTATGGGAAGTGAAGATATCAAGAGAGCCTTTTATAATCTCTTTTGCTGTAAATCCCAATCCAATACCATTCTTGAATTCATAATCAGCCTGAAGCTGAACTACAAGAGAATCATTTCCATACGGGAAGCCAAGGAAGTCTATGTCTATCACATACCCACCTGTTGTCGAAAGCTTGTTTTTATCAATTACAAGAAAATCAACATTATTCCTTCTGTATAGAAGAGGCGAAGTATATGCAACCTCAAGAGAGCCAGAGAAAACCCCTGATTCCCCTGCATTTGCATACTCAATGCCACCAAGAATCCCCCAAGCAGGACTCTGGTCATCACCCTCTCCAGGAGCTGTTGCCTGATCAAGCACAGCCTGCGCATACAGATTGAAGCCCTTGGCAAATTGCCAATCGAGATCGACGCTCGCTATTGCGTTAAATAAAGAGCGGTTATCGAGATTATGGAAAATGAATGCCGGATTGAAATACTTAAGCTCAACGCCTGTTTTGGAAACATACATAACATTCTCGCTGACAGAGAACGTAAGGTTTTTCAAAGGCCTGAATTCGAGACGATGTGCAATCAGAAATTTAGATCCAGAATCTTCTGTCTGACGACAACTGTAGTCATATTCAAGAAACAGTGTCAGAAATTCATATTTGAACTTATCAGAGAAGAAAACAAAGCGAAGGAAATCATTGTAATCCAAATGGTTATCAACTACGAAATTACCGATATGGGAATTTCCCCAGTTGATACGATCTCTGCCTAAAACAAGACTCCAATGCTTGCCACCTGTAGATACATATGCACGTTTGGGAAATATAGAATCAAAATCATCGACATCAAGGAGAATATTGTGTGTGAAATATGGAGAATACATACCACTCTCTTCAATCATTTTCACATCTGCATCTGCAAGTTCACCAGCAGGAGGAACCACAGCTCCAATTCCATCAGGATGGATGTCTGCAACCATATAAGCAGTATCACTTCCACGATACTTGCCATTGGCAACTCTGATATCACAGAAAGTGTAGAACATATCAAGCATATCTATTGCGATATACCCCCTGAACAATGGCAATCTTTCGTCGTACCCATATATCCAGTCAGACTCATGATTGAAAGATGGGTTTGTATGTATATAGCTTTCAAGTGCCAAATCAGCACCGAGATCAAGAGAGACGATGCTATCAAGATTCAGCAATGGCTCATCAGACAGCAGATCAGAAATTGACTCATAAAGCTCCACTTCCGCTTTATCCAGTGCTGATTTATCGATACGCTCCAGAATCATCACAGCCTCAGCTTTTGACCAAGGCCTTGAATTGGATGGGGTTCCATACCCTGCACTAAGATATAGAATCTCCATTTCATCATACAAAGGGCTGTCCAGTGGATAAACTTCCACTGTCCCTGCAGACAGAGGCACTGAAAGCAGGGATATTACCAAAAGCAATATATATTTCTTCATTTACAGAGATTCCACAGATCAAGAGAACAACCGATAGTGAATGAAACCGCTGTCTGTCTATTCTTGATATCGCTATAAAGGCCAAACTGTCCTTTCAGAAGAATTGAATCCTTTATGGCATATGAGCATCCGATATCACTCTTAATGATTGTTGCCACATCGCCATTCAAAGCAAATGAAGAGAATTTCGAATTGTTTTCTTTGTTATATTCTTCATCTATTCTATAAGAGCCTTTGAAAATCAGCTCGAAATTGAACCATGCCTTGATTGGATCGTCCTCATATTCAAGAAGGATTTTACCGACCATCGTATCTGGTCCATAGGGGAAACCTATGAAGAAAGCATTCTTGTCAGCTACATATCCGCCATCGGAGAAGTTGTATACCCACATGGGAACTGTGAACTTACCGCTGTCAACATCACGGCTGTAAAGAAAAGCTGTTGCCCAATACCATTCAAGCGAAAGGTTTAATCCTCCTGAGAACTTAAAGCTATCTTCTCTGAGGGTATAATCTTTACGCACTGCTACTGTTTTCTGCTGTTTATCACCATCTAAGAAATGGAATTCAATACCTGCAGCGAATCCCATGGCTGATGGTTTTGAGTTCACATCTTCACTGCCAAAAACAAAATCATCCATTGCGAAAAGACCATAGACTCGGAAATCGAGGGGGTTTAAGAGAAATAGCTTCTCAACTGCCAGCTCAATCATGACATTTGAGCGATCATGCTGGTAATTATTATGCCAGAATGCAAGAGGTGAAGCATCAAGGAGACTCGGAATTTTGTTATAAATGAGATTAAGCTCGCTGAAACTTACTCTCCAGGTTTCATTCTCCCAGCCAAGCTTATGGGAGAAAAGAGTCTTGGAATTCAGATCCGCTCCATCAAAGTCATTATCATGGTTTTCAGGATATCCAAGTGACGTGTTATTAAAGCCTGTGACAATGTAGTTATACCAGATATTACCGAAAGAAACGGGGAAATTGATGTCTATATAAATACTGTCTAAGAATGGAGCTGAATCATTTATCGCGAAATCATAGCTTGCGGGTCCCCATTTCAGGGCTCTTCTTCCAACAGAGGCATACACATTCCAGAAATTGAAGTCGACATAGCCGAGCTTTGTCCAGTTCATGTCAGCAATGGCATAAAGGTTGTTACCGATAAAAGGTATATTTGTCCATTGTGTCTCCTCAAAATACGTAACAATATCCTGCTGTAGATCAAGAAGAACAACGAGTCCAACATGATCGCTTGTCAGCTCAAGGCCCAAATCAAGCAAAGAAGCGGAATCATAGTAGCGCATGTATTTCTGCTGTGATAATTCTACAAAATCATCAAGCTCTTCGAAGATTATTTTCTTGTCTCCTTCAGAAAGTCTGCTAAGAGGTGTATGAGGATAATTATCCCATATGAAATATGGGTTCAGATTGGAAATGGGCTTGACTGTCACATCACCAAATATGAACTAACCCCCTGAAGGTAGACACTACCAGACCTTCTTTTAAGCTATATTATAAGCTTTGCATCTTCAAGTT
>CALXKJ010000021.1 GCA_944388955.1 uncultured Spirochaetaceae bacterium
GATCCACAATCTGCCGCTCTACCGCTGAACTACTTCCACCATGATGGAAAGCTTGGCGTTGCCTAGCAATTTCAACGTCAACGAATATCTCAGAAACAGAAGGAATTGTCAACAGGAAAAACAACAAATTACTCTTTTTTCTCAATTATTTTCTGTAATTCCTTCTGTTGCAGAATCTTACATATTCTCGAAAAGTTTTGCCACCTCATTTCTCTTCACTTTCTTTGTGCTTGTCATCGGAAGAGGAGAATAGTAAACATCAACTTTTGTTATCCTTTTATAATTCTGCAAACCTCTATTGACGCCGTCTACAATCTCGTTGAGATGACGTTCGGCAACAGCCTTATCATTTCCAACAGAATCCATGTACTCCTTTGATGGAACAAGAATAATCCTTATGCCTTCCTTTCTAAGAGCCTTATCAGCCATGTATCCTATAACACATACCTGCTCAAGCTCATTGAGAAGCTGGAACTGATCCTCAATCTCCTCAGGGAATACATTCTTTCCACCTTCTGTAACGATAACGCTTTTAGCCCTTCCTGTAAGATATAGATACCCATCCTTATCCTGATACCCTACATCCCCTGTATTCAGCCATCCATCATCTGTAAGCACCTCGGAAGTGGCCTCAGGATTCTTATAATAACCCTTCATAACCATTGGTCCTTTGATATAGATAATGCCGTTGCCGTCACTATCAGGATTGACTATCTTCACTTCAACATCTGGGAATCTCTTGCCGACAGAAGCGGGACGGAATGCCTCGACAGGATTGACATGGGTTATTGGAGAAGCCTCTGTCAAGCCATATCCCTGAACGAAATTCACACCAAGCTGATTGTACATCCTGAATGTCGATACAGGAAGCGGTCCACCTCCGGAGATGCATACCCTTATATTCTCAAAAGAGACCTTCTCCAGCAGGGAATGAAAAAGCTTCTTCCCGATATTCTTTCCTGTCAGTGACTGCCAGAAACCGGAAAAGAGCATCAATCCCCTGACGCCTAGATATACAAGCATGCCTTTCTTCTTCACGCCAGCCATAAGGGAAGATATCATCTTGTTGTAAAGCATAGGCACGGCCATGAATATAGTAACCTCGCCTTCCCTTATCTCCTTGAATATACGGCTCATTGCAAGTTTCCGCCCAAAAACAACTGTGTTTCCAATACTGATGGAAATATAGACAACAGCCTCCATCGTATATGCATGGTGCAAAGGCAAGATCGCGTAGATTGTTGTTCCTGTGAAGTCAAGATTGGCCTGTGTCTCGAAGCAGTCCGACACCAGATTGTCATTAGTGAGCATTACTCCTTTTGGTATACCTGTGGTTCCTGATGTGAAGAGGATAGCTGCAACATCGTCATTCCCCAGAAGCTCTATAGCAGTTTCGGGACCATCGAGATCAAGAAGGAAATCATAGCCATCGCATTTCTCAAGAGAGTATTTCTTTATACCAAGGTGGCCATCATTATCGATGGAATCAATTCTGTCCGCATCTATAAAAAGAGCCTTCACATCGCCAAACTCAATGAAATGCTCAATCTCGTTATCATGGAGAGTGCAATCGAGAGGAACTGTCACACATCCGGCAAACATTATAGCAAAATATGCGATTGCCCACTCAGGACTATTCTTTCCCGATACAGCAATCTTGTCGCCTTTCACGAAACCAGCACTTTTCAAAGCCCTAGCAATACGCTCCATAATGTCCAGGGTTTCTTTATATGTATATGAAACATCTGGATCAAAAGCCCTGAAACAGACTTTATCAGGGAATCTTCTTGCTGTAAGCCGGAAGAGCTCTGGTACAGTTGGCCACTTTCCCTGGAAATCCTTCCCACGGAATTCGTCAAGAAAACTCCAACCATCTCTATATGCGACTGTCTTCATAAATATTTGTTCTCCATTGGTTATGGAGGGAGTTTACCATGTTAACAAGCAGGAAAAAAGACCATGCATGAAATTTCTTGTACTATTGAATACCATGCTTGCCGCTTGGGTGAACTCTCGGCATAATCATCTTGTTATGTCACTTGAAGAATTCAGAGAATTAGGACTTACAGATAAGTCAATTGAAGCACTTAGGAAAAAAGGATTTGAAGAGCCTACGGAAATACAGAGAAGAGCGATTCCACTCCTTCTTAAAGAGGGAACGGAAATCGTAGGTCAGGCTCAGACAGGAACGGGTAAGACAGCAGCATTCGCACTTCCCATACTTGAAACCGTAAAGGAAAGCGGAAATGTACAGGCTCTCATATTGGTACCTACAAGAGAGCTTGCAAGCCAGGTCAGCGAGGAGATGAGCTCGCTCAAAGGAGAGAGAAAACTTGAAATCGCACCGATCTATGGCGGTGCCTCAATGAGCCAGCAGCTGCGAAAACTTAAGCGTGGCGTTGAAATTGTTGTTGGGACGCCAGGAAGGGTGCTTGATCACATCAGCCGAGGTTCGCTTATTCTCAGAGATCTTGAATTCCTTGTCCTCGATGAGGCTGACGAGATGCTCGACATGGGCTTCATTGATGATATCGAGGCAGTGCTGAGAGCAGTACCAGAGAAACGGAGAATGATGCTTTTCTCCGCGACTATGCCTCCTGCTATCATGAAGCTTGCATCGCAATTCATGAAAACTCCTGAGATCATCAGGACGCAGAAACAGGATTCAGCAAATCTTGCAACTGACCAGATCTACTATGAAGTACGAGAAGCAGACAAGCTCGAGGCTCTTACTAGGATCATCGACAGGGAAAGTGATTTCTATGGCGTTGTATTCTGCCGGACAAAGCTCCAATGCGATGAAATAGGCAAAAAGCTTCACGACAGGGGCTATGATGCAGCGGCTCTCCACGGCGATCTTTCTCAAAGGGAGAGAGAAGCAATACTTCACAAGATGAAGGAGCATCAGATATCTATACTTGTCGCGACAGATGTCGCAGCCCGTGGCCTTGATATCCAGGACCTGACGCATGTCATCAACTACTCTATTCCCCAGGATCCGGAAATCTATATTCACAGAGTCGGAAGAACCGGACGAGCAGGAAAGAATGGAACAGCTATAACATTCATCACGCCATCGGAGGCAAGGAAATTCTCATATATACGCAAAGCCGCTCGTACAGATATCAGAAAAGAAGAAGTACCGGGAGCAGAGGAAATCATCGAGAAAAAGAAAGAAAGAATAAAGGATGAAATCCTGAATGCTTTATCAAACGAGCCGAAGACGGAATATATTGAGATTGCTCGTGAAGTGCTTGAAGGAAGAGATGCGGAAGAGGCTTTTGCAGCTTTTCTCTCAACCATATACAAAAACGAACTTGATGCCACCAAATACAGGGAAATCACTGTCATACCGCAGAAGAAGGAGAAATCCAGACACGAGCGCAGAGAGGCTGCCAGAAATAAGGAGCGCTTCGACAAAACGAAAGCTCCTTCAATGGATGAAGGTGGAATAACACGTCTTTATATTGCGAGAGGAAGAAAAGACGGTCTTACAAAGGCTATGCTCAGCAATATAATAATCGACCAGACAGGAATCAGAGATGAGGATATCAGGGACATAGAGATCAATGAGACGTCCTCATTCATATCAGCTCCTTTCGCTATAGCGGAGACAATCCTTCACGCTTATTCAGACAGAGCGGTGAAGGGCAAGCCGATTGTCTCAAGAGCAAAGCCTGAAAGCCGCCAGGACTCAAAGAAGAAGAGCGCTGGAAGACGAGAAGCCTTCAGGGGAAAAGGCAAAAGAAGAAAGAGCTGGGAAGAGGATTACCAGCCATATGGACGTGACACCCGCGATGGAGAAGATGGCAGATACAGATTCCCTGACAGAAAGGGAAAAGGAAAAGCGAGAAGAAGACGCTAATCAGATGTGTATATGATCATCATAACGTGAAGAAAGGAGACGGTGCATAAAGCCGTTCTCCTTTTTCAGCATCTTAGAGCCTCTTGTTATCTTGCATAGCGACAGATTCCTATCCTTCGCTATAGCACGCTGGGGCTTGCCTGTGTAGATATCATTCATAAGAAGCCATCTGTTGACCATATCATTCATCTCAGCGGGAGTGAACATATCATCAAAGAGAGCCTTCATTTCATCTTTATCGGTAACAGATGCGAAAATATCGATAATATCCTCAAACGCTTTCTCCGCTTCTTTTTCTTTATCAAGTACAGATGTTTTGCTTTTCTTCTCACTAGGCATATTACTAAAGTACTGTATGCAAATTCCGTGGTCAAGAAAGAAAAAATCAGAAAGCTGGAGAGAAAAGCCTGAGAAAAGCCCTGAACAGCTTCCTTACGCCTTTTGCCTGAACCATTTCAGGAGTCATCTCCTCTGACAGCATAAGCGTATGCTCAAAGTCGCTCTTCACGCTGGAGACAACAGAGGAATGAAGGAATAGGACAGATAATTCAAAATGAAGATAGAAGGATCTGTAATCTATATTCGTTGTTCCAACAACAGCGGCGCAATCGTCAGCGATGAATGTCTTTGCATGTATAAAACCTGGTATATATTCATATATTTTGACACCAGCCTTTATAAGGGAGGCATAATTCGAGCGTGAGACTTCAAAAACCGTCTTCTTATCCGGATGACGCGGGGTGATGATTCTTACATCAACACCTGCTGCAGCAGCTATCATCAGCGCACCTGTAATCTGATCGTCTGGTACAAGATATGGTGTTGTTATCCACACATATTTCCTCGCGCTGGAAATCATCTGCACATAAACATCCTCTGCTGTGCTGACATCGTCCAGAGGGTTATCCCCAAAAGGCTGCACAACTCCATCATGCATAGTGGAAACGGTCGGGACGAAAGCGCTCAGATCCTCACTCTCGCTTGTGAGCATGAACCACATCTCAAGAAAGAGATATGTGAAATTCCAGACAGCAGCACCTCTGAACCGGACAGCATTATCTTTCCAGTATCCGAATCGTATCACATCATTTGCGTACTCATCGGAAAGATTGAGACCTCCTGTGTAGCATACATTTCCGTCAATATCGAAGATTTTCCTGTGATCGCGGAAGTTCAGACGGGGATTGAGATGGATTCTCACCCTATTGAATGCAATCGCTTTTATCCCATAGCTTCTCAGCGTCCGATCATATTTTGGAGGAAGCGCATTGATGGAGCCGAGATCATCGTAGATTATTCGCACATCAACACCTTCATCAGCTTTCTTCCGCAGTTCCTTGAGAATCGAATCCCACCACTTTCCTTCGCCAATGATGAAATACTCAATGAAAATAAAACGCTCTGCTTTCCTTATCTCATCGATAACATCCAGGAAGAATTCCTCACTGTAAGGGAAGTATCTGCATTCTGTATTGCCCCAGGCAGGAAGTCCTGTCACATTCTTGATATATTGCGAAATGCGATGGTAGTCATAAGCATATTCAGGGATAGACGAATCAGCATCGTCTGCGAACAAAGAAGAATCAGGCAGGGATTGCCTGAATTTCGCGGTCTTCTTGCGCGAGAAATATCCAAGCTTCTTATTGGCCATAACAAGATAGAGAACCCCGCCGAAAACAGGGAATATACCTATAAGGAAAAGCCACACCATCTTATATGCCGGTTTCTCCTGTCTTGTGAAAACGCCGAAAAGCATCAGAATGGACAGAAATGAAAATGCTATATATAACCCCTGTTTGTAGCTCGCCCAGAGGACAACATACATAAGGACAAAGAACTGGATGAGGATAAGAAGCGCAATCCAGAACAGACGCCCAGAGAGAAGCCTGAGTACTTTCCTGAAGTTCATTCACGCCTCCTGGAAAACTCGCATCCACACCATTGCTGTCTATACAGCCCAAGCTCACGAGAGAGGATTATCGATTTATTGAAGCCATCTTTCTTCTTGAAATCAATTTCCTTGAATCCAGCGTATTTACGTCCTTCTGAGAAAATACTCTCAGATTTCTTGAAGCGCGAGACTGTAAGCGTCGTCGTGAACTCATCGATACCGAGTTCCTCAGCCTTCGCAGCAGCGCGATGAAGATTATAATCAAAGCAGATTGAGCAGCGTGCCCCATGCTCAGGGTCTTTCTCGTGCCCTTCCACAGCTTTCAGCCACTTATCGTGCTCCCAATCATCAAGAATCACATCAAGATTGTAATGCTCGGCAACAATGAGGAGATTATCATAGCGCTTTCTGAATTCCTCATATGGGAAAATGTTGCTATCAGAGAAAAAGAGAACAGGTGTATATCCTTCCGCGATAAGCCGCTCCACAGATGAAGTGGAGCATGGTCCGCAGCATACATGTAGCAGTATCCTCTTTCCCATATCGGAAGTGGATGCTAGCATATTGCCAGATGTATCGCAACAAAGGGGTTTTATGAAAAGAGCAAGATTCATTCCTGGGGCGCTGCTTCTTGCAGCCGCTGTTATTATCATGCTGACAGAGAGTCTTCCATATTGGATCAGCTTCATACTGCTATTCGGAGCAGCTCTATGTCTTATCTATGGAAGCCGTGGCGCTTATTACTTCTCAAAAGGCGCGAAATACGTAAGCATGAAGGATAAGGAAAGCATAGCGAAAGCTTCCGTGCTATTCAGGAAAGCGCTCAAGGCGGGGCTTCCTGAGAATTATGCATTATATGCAGGAACATTCTTCATACAGCAGGATGATGCTGAACTGGGAAAGAATGTACTAGAGCCTATTACAGCCAGAAAGGATCCGAAGCTTTCCGCACCAGCAATGACATCCCTTTCAATGTATTATTACAGCAAAGCTGATTACGAAAAAGCCATTTCCCTATGCGAGAAAGCTAAAGAGTTCGGATACAAGAACCACAATCTTCTCATCGATCTGGCAACCTATTATCTAGCTGCTGGAAAAGTAAAGGAATTCCGCATCCTGTGCAAAGAGCTGGAGGCAAAAGCCGATTCTTCTCCTGCAATGCTCGATTTCCTCGCAATAGACGACATACTTTCCGGTAAATTCAGATCAGCTGGCGGTTATCTGCAGCGGCTTTTCGAGCATCACATTCCTGACTTTGCTGATCCATATGTGCATTCAGCAGAGGTTTATCTCCATTATGGTGATATAGAGAACGCCCTGAAAAAACTCAACGAAGGAAAGGACAAACGATTCACGAGATTCTCAATCTACAGTGCTGAGTATATAGAGACTATGATTTCAGCTCTTGAGAATCCAAAGGAGCGAGTGCCATTTACAGAAGCAGTGAATGACTCTCCGCTGCTTATCATCAATGGAAAGCTTCCACAATGGAATGCCTCGGAGACTGAATGCAATGATATGAAGCTTCCAGGATATCCTGCGATGGAAGGCTTTGAGATAGAAGCTTACAATGAAATACCTGAAGAAGAAGGTGGCGAGATAAGCACAGACCTCACGGAAGAAGATGAGGAATGGCTGAGAAAGCATCAAGCAGAGGAATAAAACTCAGTATTTCAGTGAAAGCAGGAATGTGCCTGCAAATGAGGATGAGAGCGTATCGTAGCCAAGCCTCATCCTGAAAGGCACATTCAGCAATCCGATGAGAGAGAATGCCGTCTGGAATTCAACTCCCGTCGATACATCCACAAGATTATCGTGGAAGAGGATATCACAGAAAACCGCAGCCTCGAGATCCTCGAATATGACGAACTCTGAGAATGCCGGATTCACAGGGACATCATATCCGACAGCAAAAGAGAGAATCGTATTATGGCGCTGGCTAAGAAGCTTATAGAAATCAGCTCCAACGCCAAGAATCTTCGACGAGTAGCCATCATCAATGAAAAGCGGCACATTGCCACGTCCATCGACGGAAAATCTGGAGAATAACGATGTATCAAGGAAAAGCGGCTCATAGAACGGCATGGAGAATCTGAAGGCGAAATCGACATCCATATAGTTCCTGAATTTCGTATCAGAGCCGTCATCAAGCATAAGCATATATCCAAAAGAAGCATAGAAATCAAAGAACCAGACGGAATATTCTCCATCAACGAATGCTGTGAGCAGCATAGCATCTTCAGACTTGAAATCCGTTGTGTGCTCCAATGCTTCCTTGAATGCAAGGGAATAATAAGTATCGGAGAGGATTATCCAGTCAAAGCCCTGCCTTGTATAGATTGACGGGATATACCATGGCTCATAACCGATTGTAACTGAAGACTCGAGCGTGAAGCGTAGACTGTTCAGTGGATAATACGCGATATCTGCACCAAGAAGGCCATAAGCGCCTGTCGTTCCATTGGATGAGAAGTCAAATGAGCCACCTGTCCTGATACCCATATCAAGCGTCCGGGTTCTATATCTCAGCTCAATAGCAAGATCTGCTTTATCCGACAGATATCTGCGGAACTCAGTTCCATGATCCGAATCGAAGACAAAACCAAGACTCATTGATGGTGTCGGTGGTGAGATATGATGGAAATAAGTAAGATCTTTTGCCGCTTCATCTATCCTGAGACCATATACGCGTCTTTTTGAGGCAAAGCTCTCAGGAAGCTCTGAGCGATAAATATCCGCAAGCTCAGATGATACAGCGGCAGCGCTCTCATAACCGATTTCAGCCATCTCCCGTGATTTGCCAAACTCCATAAAGGAGAAATCCTCGACATCACAGCGTATCCAGATGAAAGGATGATTACGTATATCCTTCGCTGCATTCTGATTCTTGCCTATATCAAAAGCACCATTGAGTATGGTTATCGGATTGAGAAGATTGAGAGAAGGCACACTATAGAATGTAGTTGAGACGATAATGGTATCGGAATATTCATACGCAGCCTCAAGCGGCAGAAGAGAGACAACACCGCCATCGATTAGCAGATGTCCATTGTACAGAGTCGGCTCGAAATAAACAGGAAGCGCGAAAGATGCGACAAGGACATCAGTGAAATCACCCTCTGTTATGCGGATTTCCCTCTTAGTAACAAGGTCATCACAGATGACCATGACAGGAATATCAAGATTCTCCAGACGTGTATCTGCCCCGATTACAGATTCCACCAGAGCTTCAAAACCATCTGGTATGAGAAGCCCTCCCCTGATTGGAAGCGTGAAAGTGAAAAGATCCGAAAGCTCAACAGACTCCAGCAAATCCATGATATCTTCCGGAGACACCCCGGCAGCATAAAGCATAGCGATAATCGAGCCCATTGAATTCGAGACTATGAAATCAGGCACGATACCTTCTTTCTCAAGATATTCAAGGACACCAAGGTGGGCGAAAGCCCTTGCAGATCCTCCTGTAAGTACCAGTCCGATAGGATCACGCTCACCTTTCGTCCGCTCCAATATCCTCTCTCTAAACGACTCATCACCATATGTGACGGGGACATCGGAGACAAGAATCGCAGACTGCAGATCCGGATCCGAAGAATATATGCTTAACGCACAGCAGAGCGCAATTATTATCAGAATGATTTTTCTGAACATGTTTACACATTACCCTTTTCTCCGGCTGTAGACAATATTCCTATTGCCTGTACGATGCCTATTCTGGTATCATCAGCTTATATGCCGGCATGGTGAAATTGGTAGACACAGCAGACTCAAAATCTGCCGGGGATTCCCCTTGCCGGTCCGAGTCCGGCTGCCGGCATATCTATGATGACAGAAATCGCAAACTGGCAAAGAAACAATTATCCAAAACAATGAGCACACAAATACAGATTGGCTTATCAGTCAGTACCTTGCATCTGGCTTATTCCCATTGATTTGATTTTATGCAAATACAGCCAAAATCATTTGTGATGATATCTCCACTAGGTATCTCAATACCTGCTAGCTATCATTGACTAGTATGGAAAAGCATGTAGCAATCTTCCCCTATTCTGCGCAAATAGTGAAAATACGCTTTTTACATCCCTGCTCCTTGCACATATATTCCAGCACATGGGCACATGGATAGAAGCAAACATCACACTTCCTGAATCTGTTACGGCATCCGATGAGAAAGAAAATGCCGTTTCGCATTTCATCGGATTATTCCTCGCTCTTATAGGCATGCTTTTCATAGCTGGA
Organism: uncultured Spirochaetaceae bacterium; assembly: GCA_944388955.1. Taxonomy (GTDB): domain Bacteria; phylum Spirochaetota; class Spirochaetia; order Sphaerochaetales; family Sphaerochaetaceae; genus Ornithospirochaeta. Next base: position 9,996 of record CALXKJ010000021.1, read on the forward strand.
AAGACAAGTGCCACAGGGCATCCAATGGCAAAAACCGGAATGATAATCTTCGAATTCAGCAGCATACTGCTTTATGCGGCATCAGGATTCTATCATTATCTTGGATATGGCATTGCGAAAAGAATTCTACGCGTTATAGATCATCTTTCGATTTATATTCTTATAGCGGGCTCATACACACCGGTGATGCTTTATATAGGAAACGATTCAGCTCTGAGATATATCGCCGGAATCTGGAGCGCGGCTCTGATTGGCATGATTCTGACAATAAGATTCTGGGGGCGATTCTATCCACTGCATATCGCACTCTATCTGGCTATGGGATGGTCGATAATATCCGTATCGGACAAAGTCATCCCATGTCTTCCACATGAACTGTTTCCATATATCATTACAGGCGGAGTCATTTATACCATAGGTGTAATATTCTACTCCTTCAGGAAACTCCCTCACCATCATCTCATATGGCATATCTTTGTACTTGGCGGCAGTCTCTCATTCTTTATCGGCTATTCATTGTTCTTCCTTCAATGATTTCCTAGAATCAGGGCATGAAGACAAACGCGATGAGGATTCTCGATAGCCTTGGCATCGACTACACCATACACACATATGAATGGGATGAAGAGCATCTTGACGCTGTGCATGCGGCAGAAAAAGCCGGGCTCGAACTCGAGAAGGTATATAAGACAATCGTCATGCAGAACAGCGAGAAAAAGATTTTCGTCTTCTGCCTGCCTGCCGAATTCAGTGTATCGCTCAAGAAAGCGAGAGCTCTTACAGGAAGCAAGGAGATAGATCTGATCAAGATGGATGACTTGCTGAAACTTACAGGCTACATACGAGGAGGCTGCTCACCGCTTGGGATGAAAAAGCACTACCCCACATTCATTTCCGATCTGGCAGAACTGGAGGAAAGCATCTGCGTCAGTGCAGGACAGAGAGGCATGCAGCTCGAACTCAGCCCAGATGATCTCAGAAGAGCAGCTGACGCGGAATATGCAGATTTTATCTGACGAAGAAAACACGGCCTTCTCTTATCGGGTGAGGCTGTGATTCTTCCTTCGGATACCCAAGAATGCAGTTTCCGACACCTATATACTCGTCTTTAAGCCCCCATTCAGATAAGAGAGCCTTGCCTTCTTCCTTCTCGAAAACCTCATACGCCCTATTGATCCAGCAGGAGCCTATCCCAAGGGCATGCGCTGCATTCATAAGGTTTCCCATTGCCAGGCTTCCATCCTGAACGGCATTGGCATTATTTCTGTCTGCAAGAACGACAATAACAGTCGGAGCTCCATAAAACGGATCTTTATCGGAGTTCATGACTTCTGCATTGAGCTTCGAGAGCTTCGCTATTGTCTTCTTATCCTGGACAACAACGAATACTGCGCTCTGCCTATTCATCGCTGATGGCGCAGCAAGCCCTGCTTTCAGGATTTTTCCAAGCTCTTCATCTGTAATCTGATTGTCTAGATAGCTTCGGCAGCTTCTCCTTTCAAGAAGATCTGTAATCGTAGATTCCATATACACCTCCAAAGCAAAATATAGCACAAATAGTGAAAACGGAGATGCAGAGTGAAAACAAATCCCTTATCCAAACACGGAATAAGGGATTCTGCATTAATCGGGCAGAGAGGATTTGAACCTCCGACCCCTTGGTCCCGAACCAAGTGCGCTAGCCCCTGCGCTACTACCCGGACTCAAAAACAATGCGATTATAATCAGAATATCGCTCCTTGTCCATCTACTAATGAAAAGTTATCATTCTATCCATGATTTCATTTCTGGAGACCGATGAAGCTAGAGAAGAAGCTAAGAAGATGATAGCTGAAATGCTCAGCTCAAGGTCGATATCTTTCCCTCCATCTGATGAGTATCCGCTCTCATTGGCAGATGACATGACATTTGCTGTGCTTATAGCTGCACCGCCATCATCGATAGAGCACAGGATTCTAAGAGGATTCTCAGGATCCGCAGGAGGAAGATACACCATCCCAGGCTTTGTCAATCCATGTTTCTCCATCAACGAGTGGAAGAAAACACTCCAGATCAATGACAATAAGATTCATGACCTTACAGAGAGAATCGCAAAGGGAGAGAATCTCGAGGATGAACGAAAAAGCCTCACAGCCGACAGTCTTAAAAATCTTGAAAGCCTATATAATTTCTCCACATGGGACGGAAGGAAAATCGGTCTTCCCGAACATGCTCCGACTGGAACAGGTGACTGCGCAGGTCTCCGTGCTATAAACACGGCACTGAGAAAAGGCTGGGAGATAAAAGGGCTTGCCGAATTCAGGATTTCTGATGGGAAACCTCTATACATGCCCCCATGCCAGACGCGCTGCTCCCGTCTTCTGCCGCGGATGCTTGGACTTGATTTCATTTACGCCAACTCATCCTATGCTGTTGTGAATAAAGCAGAAGGAATGCTATCTGTACCAGGCAAAGGAGAAGAGAAAAAAGATAGTGTATCCTATCGATTCCATTCACTATTCCCATCAAGCCCTGAAGTATGTCATACACATCGCCTTGATATGGATACATCCGGCATTCTGGTTCTCGCCTTCACAAAAGATGCACACAGGGAAATATCCATGCAATTTGAGGAAAAGAGTGTAAAGAAGGAATACGAGGCTCTCCTTGAAGGCGTCTTAACAGATGAAGATGGAGTCATCGATCTTCCAATGCGCCTTGATACGGAGCACAGGCCGTATCAGATAATCGATATGGAACATGGAAAGAAAGCAATCACCAGATGGAAAAGGCTTTCCGTGGAAGTAAGAGACGGGAGAAAATGCACTAGGGTAAGATTCTTCCCTGAAACAGGCAGAACGCATCAGCTCAGAGTGCATTCTGCCGCCATAGGTCATCCGATAATAGGCGACCGGCTATATGGAAAGAGACGGGATGGAGAAAGGATGATGCTTCATGCCGCAGCAATAGAATTCACAGATCCCGATTCTGGAGAAAGAGTCAGCTTCTCTTCGAGGGCACCTTTCTGAACGAAAGCGGATTGCATTTATCAGGATAGAGGATATCAATACCCATTTTTTCCGCAAAAGCTTCAGCCGCCAGCAGTGATTTATCGAGATTACTGACTTTATGGGCATCTGAGGAAATCACGGCAGGCATCCCTCTCTCAGCGGCAAGACGCCAGAAATCCTCCGAAGGATACCCCCTTCCCGCTGCGATTCCATTTCCGTTTATCTCAAGTGGCACACCACAATCCTCCGCAGCATCGAGAATGTCTATGGCTATAGCCTTAGCCTCCATATCGAATGGTGTTGCGGAGAGATAAGCATCAGGATGGGCAAAGAATGAAAACAGCCCCGAAGAAAGCGCTTTTATTGTCTGCTTCGCATAATATTTCATATCTTCCTTATCAAGAGGCGCAAACGCACCTTTCACGCTTCCATCACTGCGGAATATATAGTGAGTACCTGCGATAAGGTAATCCACGCGGTTCTTCACTTCCTCGTAATAAGCGCGCCTTGAATCGAAATAATCGACCTCATACCCGAGCAGAACAGGAAAGGCTCGATTGCTTTTCTCTTCCATTACATCGGATTCATACAAGGCGAAATCGTCAAACGCCATACGCGACTTCGAAAGAAACCCATCGCAAAATGGTATGTGCTCGGAAAAACCAAGGACATCGAATCCCGCTTCTTCTGCTCTATCCGCATATTCCTTTATTGTTCCACTGCCATGTCCACAGTAAAAAGAATGTGTATGAAGATTATACATACTCGTCTCCTGCAAGCTTATCTGCTTCACGCTGAAGTCTTGCTATCTCCAGACGTATATCCTCTATCTCCTGCTCAATCCTTGCTTTATCGTCCTCAAGTACTTTTATCTTGCCAGCTTCACTCTCAATCATCGCCAGATACTCATCACGCTTTGCATTACGCTCCAGACAGCCGTGCTTATAGCGAAGCTCATCGAGGCGCTGCATTATACCAAGCATCTGCTCTATGATATCGAGGATATCGTGGGGTGTATCCTCCCCGATCCAATCGCCACCGGTGGAAAAGAGAAGCCTTCCCAGCTCCTCCTCGCCTGCCTTCTCTGCATCATCAAGATCGCGTATCGATTCTTCAGTTTCCGAAATCTTTTTCCTGACTAAATCCCTGTAGCTTTCACTATCAGATTCGATTGAAGTCTCTATCGCTTTCTTCTCTGCAATCATTGTCTCCATTCTCTTCCGCAGTTCAAGCAGCTCAGAAATAATAGACGAGGCATTCCCATCAAGCTGCACATCAGCAGATAATGCTGTTTCTGCATATGAAATGTACCGAGAATCCCTTCCAAGTCTTCTTATTGCATTCCGTCCATGATTGAGAATCCTATGAAATGGAGAAGAAGCTTCCTGTAGTTTCCTATCCTCTTCGACATCCTCATAAACAGATGAGAAAATGGATTTATCGAGCAGAGCAAATGAGCATTTCTCATAAATAACAGCACCAAGTCTCAGCAAAAGCTTTTCAGCTTTATCCGAATCTTCCTTAATCTGCTGCTCCAGACTGCTTACTCTGGCCTTGCGTTCCTCGAATGAGATGACAGTCTCCTTCATGAGCTGCAGTTCCGCTTGCGCGCTTTTCCTCTCATTGCGTATCTCCGTGATTCGCTCTATAGGAGCTGATGCACTCTCTGGGAGACAATCCAGACTGCTTGCCGAGGAACCTAAAGAGACGGCAAGGAGAGAGAAAGATTTCTCACTCTCATCCATACCCTTCTCAATTTCTTCTATTTCATCTTCATAGGCCATGCGGCAAGTGTATCAGGCTTTCCGTTTATTGACAAAGACACAATGTAGAATTTAAGCTCAGAACATCCCGCGTCTGTCCTTATTGAGTGGAAACAACGCGGTCTCATGCCCTGTAGGGGCATATTTCAACGCCTGTATCAGGCATTTGGAGCAAACAGATGGAAGACAAGACCAGCATCCCGCTCTCAGGGGATGCTATGGAAAAGAAGATTGAAGAACTCCTTATAGCAATGAAAGGAGCCGATCCTGTAGAACTTGAGAACATCAAATCAATCATAAGAAAGAAAGTCCCGTTCTTTACAAGAAGCGCATTCTCTGCATATCTCCTGAAATGCATCACAGAGAAGAACATGCCAAGAGAAAAAAAGCAGAATCAGCCAAGGCGCCAGGAAAAAGAAGAGAGCCGGAAGCCACAGGAAAAGAATGAAAAGCAGGAAATCGTTATCCCAGAAGGTGCAAAGACACTCTATCTGAACGTCGGGAAAATGAAGCACCTCTATGCGAAGGATCTATCAAAGCTGCTTCAGGCTGAACTCGGAATCACACGTTCTGATATCTATCAGATCCGCGTTCATGACAAGTACTCGTTTGTGACGATGAGCGAGGAGAACTGCGGCAAGGCTATTGAGAAACTCAACAACAGCACAATCAATGGCAGAGTCGCGAAGGTGACATATTCCGAAAAATGAAGATTCAGCCTTTCTCCATAGGCCCGTACGGAACAATCACATCAGTAGTTGAAACAAGCGGAAGGTGCGTTCTCATTGACGCACCTTTTCCTTCCGATACAGTCCTTTCATATCTTAAGAAGAATTCGCTGGAACCTGAGGCCGTTTATCTGACTCACGGTCATTATGATCACATATTCGGATTGCCCGGACTCAAGGAAGCCTTCCCTGATATGAAGATCTATCTATCTGAGGAAGACAGACTCTTTATAGAAGATGGATACAGACGCACGCTTGATCTTCTGTCTATTCATGATCCGTACTTTCTTACAGAAATAGCAAAGCCGCTCATAGCGTCTATGCCTGAAATATATGCTGATTATGAGTCGGAAGTTTATCCGTTTACCGTGCTGAAGACACCAGGGCATACGCCAGGCTCTGTATCACTGTATTCTGAAAGTGAGAGCGTTGTTTTCTCTGGTGATACATTATTCAAAGGCAGCGCCGGACGATGTGATCTCGGCGGGTCGGAAGAAGCTCTTCTTCAATCGCTGAAGAGCCTCATGAAACTGCCTGATGAAACACTTGTAATACCTGGACATGGTCCGATGACAGATATCAGGACGGAGCGCATATCAAATCCGTTCTGCAAGGGATGATAGCAGTGAAGAACAGCAATCTCCCCAGACGGGGAGATTGAATTCAGCTCATTCTCTCATTAGCGGATTTACAATCCACACAAAGCACAGCTTCAGGAATCGCGCGAAGTCTTCCTTCGGGGATTTTCTTCCCGCACTGCAGGCAATAGCCATATTTTCCATCACTGATGCGCTTGAGAGCATTCTCAACAGCTCTGAGCTTCTTTGCATCAAGAGCGTTCATCGCCTCCATCTTCCTGTAAGCACCCTCATCTGATGCAAGATCGCTTGAATCCCCTCTTCCAGACGAGGCCATAGCCTCTGATCGGAAATCCGCACCTTCATTATTAAGCTTTCGAAGAAGCTCCTCTCTCTCCTTGAGAAGCTCAGCCTTCATTTCTTCTGTAAAAGCATCCATACTTCCGTTCCCCCTTTTAAGGTAACGGACATAATCTGCCTAAAGAAACACCAGAAGTCAAGAGAATAAATATGTAATATAGGTGGAATTATGGTTTTTCTGACTTCTTCAGCACTTCCAGATATCGTTTAGAGGCTCTATAGACAAGCGCGGCAACCAGAAAATAAACAAATGCGACTACTGCTTTAACCCATTCAGGCCCCGTATAGACAAGCGCAAGCAGGAGAAAACCTGCTGTCATACCAATATACAGCATTGCTATAGAGATAATGAATTTCCATTTACGTGAATCAGCCATTGATAAAAGCCTTTATCTCTTCAAGAAGATCGTCATAATCCGTGACAAGCTTCAGATTCTTCTCCTCTTCGAGGATTTTCTCAGGAGCCCTGAAGAGACAGCCACCATCAGCTTGATGGATCATCGCAAGGTCATTATAGCTATCACCTGAGGCGAATACCCTGAATCCGATATCCTGAAGTGCTTTTACAGCATGCAGCTTACCATTCTCAATCCGCATTGCCACATCCTCAATCGTCCCATCATCTGACACCTGAAGGCTATTGCAGAATATCGTGGGATAACCAAGCTGCCTCATCAAAGGCAAGGCAAATTCAGAGAAAGTGTCCGAAAGGATTATAACCTGCGTCATTTCACGCAGAGCAGAAAGAAAAGCCGAAGCGCCTTCCAGTGGCTTTATCGTGGAAATCACATTCTGGATATCCCCAAGCTTAAGTCCATGCTCTTTGAGAATACCAATACGATAAGCCATAAGTTTGTGATAATCAGGTTCATCCCGTGTTGTCCGCTTCAATTCAGGGATTCCTGTCTTTTCGGCAAATGCAATCCATATTTCGGGTACAAGTACACCCTCGAGATCAAGAGTTACGATTTCCATAATGCAAGATTACATATCACTATCGATTATGGTCAACAGGAGAAATCGCTTTTCATTTTGAATCATCTGGAAGGTTATCATGCGACTCGCTTCTTGTTTCCTGATGAAACCGTGCTTTCTTACGCTTTGAATAGAATCGCTTCCTATAATCGGCACCCTCAGAGAGCATGATGGCAATGGGCTTGAGAGATGGAATGTTTGCAGAGATTATCTGGATAATCGATGTGAGAGGGACAGCTAAGAACATTCCAGCAAGGCCCCATATATATCCCCAGACAGCAAGGGAAATCAATATCACAAGCGGCGAGATATTCAGCTGAACGCCCTGAAGACGAGGATCTATGATATTCCCGAGCACCATCTCGATGGCAATCATAAGCAGCGATATATAAATCACATGGCTCCAATCAGGAGCAAACTGGATGAACGCCATCATAATCGTACCCGCAGTAGAGACAATCGAGCCGATAGTAGGTATGAAATTGAGAATCATTGCAAGAACGCCCCAGACAAGCGCGAAATCAAGGCCTGCGATGACGGAGACAAAGTAGAAAAGCACGCCTGTTGCAACGCTTATTATCACTTTGAGCTCAAGATACTTCGACATCTGCCTGTTCATTCGCGAAACAAGCTGCCCTGCTCTCTGGGCTTTTCCCCGAGGAAGCGCCTCCAGCAGCTTAGGAAATATCGTCTGACGCTCAAGGATAATAAAGAGCAGATAGACATACACAAGAAGCACATCTGAGAGAATGCTTATGAATTTACCTGAAATCGATGTCAGCGATGCCATCAGCACTCCATACCAGTCGATATTCAGGAAGCCAAGTATTGTGAAAGTCTCTGGATCCTCATCTATATATGGAGCGATGAAGGACGATGCATATCTATCGAAATTCTGGATACGAGAAACATATGCGGGAATTCCATCTGGCTGGATAAGCATATTCACCATGAGGAAAAACACATACACGAAGAGTATGAACACAACAAGGACAAGGAGCATGACAAAAATAGTTGAGATAATCCTTGGCACCTTCAGCTGATCAAGCTTCGCAAGAATAGGATTAACCAGCACAAAAACAAAGAATGCTACTACTATAGGTATAATGAAGCCCGAACTTATCTTGAGAATGGCAAGGAAAAGCACGGCTGCAATGAAAGCAAGTATATTCCTTATCTGTTTTCTAGTATTGTCCTGGATAGGCTGGTTCATGCCCAGATTGTACCGCCTATGGCAAAGCACCGCAATATGATATAAACTCCCATACTATGGAAACAGAGGCTTATCTCAAGAGGATAAGGATTGTCCTTGTCGACACTCAGGACGGAGCAAATATAGGCTCTGTATGCAGGGCAATGAAGACAATGGGCATCGAGGATCTTGCCCTCGTCTCAGATAGAATCTATGACGAAGACAGAGTCAGGACACTCGCACTTCACGCGGCGGATGTCTACGAGAATGCAAAACGATTCAGTACGCTTGAGGAAGCTCTGGACGGAAGCATCTTCACAGTCGGAGCGACAAGACGCAGAGGCAAATTCAGAAAACTCAGCGCTTATTCTCCAGAGCAGCTTGCGGAGAAAATATCAAAACTCCCAGATGGACGGATTTCAATCGTTTTCGGTCGCGAATCTGATGGTCTGAGAGATGATGAAGTAGCTGCATGCTCTTCAATCGTCACGATTCCTACATCAGAGCGATTTCCATCACTCAATCTCTCACAAGCCGTACAGATTATATGCTACGTACTTTTCAGAAACGCTCTTGTGTACAATCAGGGCATGGTAACAATCACACATGAGAAAGCGAGGGAGAGCGCTGCTGAAATGGCTCTGCATCTTGATAATATCGGGTATTTCAAGATGGCCGATGAAAAGAAGTGGACTGAACAGCTTCTGGGAGACATAATCGAGCGCGCGGGACTTACAGGAGAGGAACTCAGAAGATTCGAGAAAATCTTCAGGAAATCCGAGTTGATTGCAATGCACAAGAGAGGAGAAAATGCATAAATTCCTTGAGCCTTTACCACGTATTGTTGCCCATAGAGGTGATTCAGCCTTTTTCCCGGAAAACACGATTCCAGCTTTCCAGTCAGCGGCAGAGCTTGGTGTTGATGTCATAGAAACCGATGTACATCTTACGAAAGATGGGAAAATCGTTATCTGGCACGATCCAACTCTTGAGCGTAATACAGATGGAAAAGGACGCATAGAAGATCATACATACAGTGAGCTTCTTGAGTATGATGCTGGATACAATTTCACGACAGATGGAGAGACATACCCTTTCAGAGGAAAAGGTATTCATCTGGCATTATTGGATGAAGCTCTCAAAGCATGCCCCGGCATGAAGTTCAATATCGACCTTAAAAGCAAAGAAAATGAAATCGTGACGGAGTATATCGATGTAATACACCGCAACAATGCGGAAGACAGAGTGTGCACAGCTTCTTTCCATCTTTCAAACCTCAAGAGACTTAGGAAAGCCGCTCCAGATTTGCTTACATCTCTCTCCACGCTGGAAGTCGCCCCTCTTCTGCTGAAAAAGAAACTGCATCTCCTGCCATCAACCTTTGAGCGCACCATGATTTTTCAGGTTCCCATAAGGATGTATGGCATAAATATAATCGACAAGTCCTTTGTGGATGAAATGCACAAGAGAAATGCAATTGTAATGGTGTGGACCATTAACGAAAAAGAAGAAATGAAACGGCTCTTCTCTCTAGGTGTGGATACGATAATGACAGATAATCCACGGCTGCTCATCAATACAGCCAAGGAAATACAACTCAGAAAATAAGGAGACAGCTATGGCAAGTGATGTTTTCTTCACCGACCTAAGGACAGGTTTCAACAATTCCCTTCTCGATAAACTAGGAAGAGTAATGGATAAAGCCGGATTCGGCTCTATTGACTTCGAAGACAAGTACGCTGTGATAAAAATGCATTTCGGCGAGCCCGGCAACCTTGCTTTCCTTCGTCCAAACTGGGCGAAAGCAGTCGCTGACAAGGTAAAGGAAAAAGGTGGCAAGCCTTTTCTCTCAGATTGCAACACGCTTTATGTAGGGGGACGCAAGAATGCCCTTGACCACCTTGACTCAGCCGCTGCAAATGGCTTTTCTCCACTTTCAACTGGTTGTCAGATTATCATCGGTGATGGACTCAAGGGACTGGATGACGTCGAGGTACCTGTAGATGGGGAATATGTAAAAAAGGCAAAAATAGGCAGGGCCATCATGGATGCAGATATCTTCATCTCCCTCAATCACTTCAAAGGACATGAGGCAACAGGATTCGGAGGAGCTTTGAAGAATATCGGTATGGGATGCGGTTCCAGACGAGGGAAGATGGAAATGCATGCTGCTGGAAAGCCGACTGTCATTACAGACAAGTGCATAGGCTGTCACAAATGCGAGAAGATATGCGCACATGGCGGTCCGGTAATTGAGAATGGCAAATGCAGAATTGACCATGACAAATGTGTTGGCTGCGGACGCTGTCTCGCAATATGCCCAAAGAATGCTATCGTCGAGGGAACAGCTAACTCAAATGACATTCTCAACTGCAGGATGATGGAATACGCAAAAGCAGTACTTCAGGATAGACCATCATTCCATATCTCGATTGCTATTGATATATCACCGAACTGTGATTGCCATGCCGAAAATGATGCCCCGATTGTACCGAATATCGGAATCTTCGCTTCTTTCGACCCAGTAGCGCTTGATCAGGCATGTGCGGATGCCGTGAACAGAATGCCAATGAATCCAGGCACTATGCTCAGTCAGGCAGAGCACAGGCATCATGACCATTTCGATGATGTACACCCTGATACAAACTGGAAACAGGGACTGAAATATGCCGAGTCAATCGGCCTGGGAACGAGAGAATACAATCTTATAACAGTCAAATAAGATCAGAAGAAATGGACTACACCACAATAAAAAGCCTTCCGATTTGATTCTTGAGAATACGATAAAGATACGGGAGAGCTTCCTGTAAAACAACTGCCCCGGAATATTCAGGGGCAGCTATCTTGAATCAGTAATTTATCCTCAGAGTGTATTAGGATCCAGATTTGCCTGTTCAATATCCTTGAAATACCTATATGTAGACACTTTAAGCTCGTCACAGCTTGGCTCATCGCAGACAATTATCGCTCTTTTGTGCATCTGCAGTGCGGAACATGTCCAAGCCTGAGACACACCGCCTTCGATTGTATGCTGGAGAGCTATGGCCTTATTGTGTCCATTGACAAGAATCATCACTTCTTTTGCATCCATAACAGTCTGCACACCAACTGTAAGAGCTGTTGATGGTACACTCGATATATTGCCGCCGAAGAATCTGGAATTCATGACTTTTGTATCGTAGGTAAGAGACTTCTGTCTTGTTCTGGATGCAAGCGAGCTGAAAGGTTCATTGAAAGCAATATGTCCATCTGCCCCGATTCCACCCATAAAAAGATCAATACCGCCGTATGACGCGATTTTATCTTCATACCTCTGGCATTCCTTCTCAGGATCAAGTGCATTGCCATCAAGCAGATTCGTGTTCTCTGGAAGAATATCGATATGATCAAAGAAATTAGTGTGCATGAATGTGTAATAGCTCTGCTCGTGATCACGAGGAAGACCGACATACTCATCCATATTGAATGTCACTACATTTTTGAAGGAAATATATCCAGATTTGTTGAGCTTTATCAGCTCCTTATATGTTCCAAGTGGTGATGAGCCTGTCGGCAATCCTAGAACAAACGGCCTTTTCTCACCGCTTCTCTCATGGGCTTTGAGTCTGGAAGCTATATAGCGAGCTGCCCACAGTGACAGTTTCTCATAATCCGGTTCGATAATCACTCTCATCCGCGTAACTCTCCTTTTTATCGTGATGGCTGAATCCATCATTTACTTTCACCACGGAAATCATAAGACTCCAGAAGCTAGTGTTATTCAGAAAGTACCACGGTTTCGTACCATCTGCAAGTTCGAGCCTATTCAGAAAGCGCTTTCAATGATTCCGGAGGCAACAACCATATCTCCGTCATAGACCACAGCACTCTGTCCGGGAGCAGCACCTTTAGCATAGTCGATAAATTCCAGCTCAAACCCATCGCCTGCCCTCCTGACTCTAGCATCGAGACCGGGGGATGTACTCCGGATCTTCACCTGATATATTTTTGTCTCATCAAAATCGTCATATCCACCAAACACAGCATCAGAGCAGATGATATGTGAGGAATGAGTGTCCTTCTCCACTCCAACGATAACGCGGTTATTCGCGCTATCAATCCTGACTACATAAAGAGGTTCTGAATACGAAACACCGAGCCCTTTTCTCTGCCCTATCGTATAATGCCAATACCCATTATGCTGTCCAAGAACCTGGCCATTCTCAAGAACAATCTCACCTGTCCTGTCATCAGCGTCAAGAAGCTCTGAATAATCACCGCCGTAGAAATCCTGGCTTTCGCTCTGTCCTTTCTCATGAAAGCCAAGTTTTTCATCAATCTCCCGGATCTCGCTCTTAAGATAATCACCTAGAGGAAAAAGTACTGACGAAAGCTGCTGCTGCGACAAACGTGAAAGAAAATAGCTCTGATCCTTCTTCAGATCCTTTGCCTTGGAGACACTATATCTTCCGCAATCTGTCTTTCTTATGCGGGCATAATGACCGGTTGCGAAATAGTCGAACGAAAGAAATGATGAGGCATATTCAATCATTGCCCCGAATTTTATCTTCTGGTTGCACCAGATACATGGATTAGGCGTGCGTCCATCCATGTAATCACGGCGGAATGCATGCAGAACTTCGCTTTCAAAAAGATCGGAGCAATCTACTGTATGATGCTTTATCCCGAGTTTTTCCGATACTTCACATATTTTCTCGAGATCTTCGGTTTTATCAGGAGAATAGCAGCTCCCCGGAGAAAGCGGAGCAGGATATGGTGAATCAGGCTTCCAGATAAGCATCGTAATACCCTCGACATCATATCCTTCTTTCTTCAGAAGATAAGCAGCAACTGAAGAATCGATTCCTCCAGACATTCCTACAAGAACTTTCATAGGCCAATATTAGCACATCAACGGTAAATAGACTCTATCTTATCCTTGTAAAGCTTATGGATTTCACTGCGCTTAACCTCTTGCTTTGCGGAAAGCTCTTTTCCCACTTTAAAGCTTTCGTCAAGAAGAGCAAAACGCGAAATCTGCTCAAATGACTTGAAGCCTTTTTCCTTTGACACATAATTCATGATTTCAGAGGAAATCAGATGACGGACTTCTTCCATCTCTGAAAGCCCTTCCCTGCTGACATATGGAATATGGTTATCTTTAAGATATCTTTCAACATTCTTCTCTGCCGGAACGATAAGAGCACCAAGATATTTCTCATCCTGCCCTACGACAACCGCAGTCTCTATATACTCACTCTGCTGGAGAGCTGCCTCAATAGGAACAGGCTCAATATTCTCACCTCCAGAAAGAACAATCGTATCTTTTGCCCTACCAACTATTGAGAATTCACCACGGGCATCAAGAACAGCAAAATCACCTGTATGCAGGAATCCATCCCTGTCGATTATCCTGTTTGTTCTTTCAGGATCATTATAATAACCCTTCATTATCTGAGGCCCACGCACAAGAAGCTCTCCCTTCTCTCCTGGTTTGAGAACATGTCCATCTTCTGTGCTGATTACCTTCAGCTCCGTGCCTGCAAACGGATGCATAAACCCTCTGACAGATTTTGGATAACTCTGCACACCAATAACGGGGGCAGTTTCAGTCATTCCATATCCATTGAGGAGTTTCACGCCAATTGCCGAGAAAAATTCATCGACATCCTTTGGCATTGAACCACCACCAGAGATACCAGCAATGAAAGATGTACCGAACTTCTCTTTTATCTGACGGAATGCCACCTTGTCTCCGATCCGATAAATCAGAGCCAAAACAAGATATGGGATGAACCATACGACACGTCTAGGTATGTCGTGTGTTTTTCTGAAACGAGGATTCAGGCCGAATACAGCATCCTCAGCCTTTCTATATTTCTTTGCGGCTGAAAGAAAGAACTCGAAAGCTTTGCGCTCGAATGGTTTTTTCTGCTTCAGAATCTGATTGACACCAGCCTTTACGGTCTCCCATATTCTCGGCACAGAACACATCAGCTCCGGATTGACTCTAAGAAGGTCTGTAAGCATGATTTTCCCAATCGGCTTTGAATATGCAAGGATGCTTTTCTCATAAATTGCAACATACTGGATTATTCTCTCAAAAGAATGCCACACAGGCAGGACTGAAAGCCATTTCCAGCCAGGCTGGAAATCAATTATCTTATCAATCTCACCCAGCTGATAAATCATATTGCGATGAGAAAGCATTACACCTTTAGGCAATCCTGTTGTTCCTGAAGTAAAGATGATCGTGGCAGTATCATCATCTTTTCCCAGAGCTATTTCATTCTCTATTTCCGCATTCATACCATGAGAGAGAAGCTCTTTGCCTTCGTCAATCACAGCTTTGTAACCGATAATCTCCAGATCATCCGAGGCTGCAATGTCCCCATCAATCACTACAATCATCTTCAAGGATGGCAGGTCATCTTTCTGCCCTATTATCTTCATGCATTGCTCATTGTTTTCCGCAAATACAATTGAAGCTTCGGTAACAGACAGTATGTGCCTGATCTCATACGGCATCGCGTCGCGGCCCCTAGGAACATCTGCACATCCAAGCGCGAGAACACCAAGATCTATAGCAAGCCATTCTGGACGGTTATCGCTTATAAGCCCTATATTCGCTCCTCGCGAGATACCTCTCTTACGAAGAAAAGCCGCAATTGCCCTGGATTCCTCCTGCAGTTCGGATAAGCTCTTCGGAATAAATGCGCCCTTTGCATTTTTCCCCATCTGTATAGTCAATGATGGCTCGGCTTTAACTCTATCATCAAACAGCTGAACAAGCGTGTGATACATTCCATTCTCCATTTTTGACATTTTTTATATTTTCGTCAGAAACAATAATGAAGTATTTCAAGAGAGTCAATAGCACCATTTATTGCACACTAGGGAAAATAAAGCGGAAGACACTTCCTTTGCCTAATACGCTTTCACACTCGGTGCAGCCACCATGTTTTTCGGCAATTCCTTTGACTATTGCCAGCCCCAAGCCGCTTCCCGCAGATGACCGTGAGACATCAACCTGATAAAACCTGTCCCATATATGAGCGATGTCTTCCTCTTTTATCCCAATACCGTCATCTTGTACTTCAATAACGGCATAACCATTCCTTTCATAGATACGAACAGCTGTTTTACCACCGTCTACGCCATACGATATCGAATTCTGCACAAAGTTGATTATGACCCGTGTCAGCATATCAAAATCCGCATATACATCGAAAGAATCGCCAGAAACCGAAAGCGTTATATTCTTTTGCATAGCCTTGTCATCAAGCGAATGAACTGTCATCTCAGCTAAATCAAGGAGACAGAATCTGCTTTTCTCAACGGTCATAGTTCCATTATCGTTGCGAGCAATAGTCAAAAGCTCGGAAATAAGTCTGGACATGCGAGAACTCTGCTCCATTATGACTTCCATGGACTCTGCCATCTTGCTGCAGTCATCTTTGTGCTCAAGTGCATATTCACTTTCTGCTATGATTATCGAAATCGGGGTCCTGAGTTCATGAGAAGCATCGGAAACGAATCGCTTCTCGTTATTGAATGATGCTTCAAGACGATCAAGCATCGAGTCAAAAGCTAAAGCCATATCATGGATTTCACCGCTTCCGGCTTCCGGCTTTATCCTCTGAGACAGATCATGACCATCAAGAATCGTTTCAGCAGTAGCGACTATCTTTGCAGCTGGCCTGAATGCCCTTCGTACTATCATATAGCCACCAATTGCAGCAAAAGCGACAATAAAAGGCAAAATGAACATAGAATAAACCCTCATAGAACCCATGAATGTACTGAGGTTATATGTCCTCGAAGCACCTCGGATAATGAAATTTCCTGAGCCGAATGGAGTTTCATCAAAAACAAGCCAGTTGCCATTCTGGCTGTTTTCCTCCTGTATGATGCCAATACTGAAAGGCAGGGCAGAAACCGTATCAGGGACCCTTCCGGCCAGCATATTGCCATTGTCATCCCAAACTGAGATATAAATTCCATCATCTACGAATTCAAGGTTATCAGCCAATCGGAGAACACCATCTGCATACCACACAGAGCCAAGAGCATCGTAGACACGCTCCTCAAGATCAACTTCCGACTCATGCCGAAGAAGAATACCGCTTCCATATATATATAAAGCGGATGCGACAATTACCAGCAAAGACATCCATACTGTGTACCAAATGACGATTCGCTTCCTGATAGTCATCTCAATTTCCTTTTATCATATAACCAGAGCCCCTGATTGTATGGATGAGCTTTTTATCATATTTTTCATCGATCTTTTTCCTAAGGAATCGGATATACACATCAACAACATTCGATTCGCCATCATAATCCCATGACCAGACATGTTCCCTGATGCTTTCTCTATCAAGGACGACGCCTTCAGAGCGCATCATGTATTCAAGAATCGAAAACTCCTTGGAAGAGAGATCTATTTCTTCCCCGCTTCTATATGCTTTATGAGAAAGCAGATCAAGCTTAAGATCTCCAACCTGCAAAATACTGCTAACCGAATTATTTCTTGGCCGACGCATTATCGCACGGAGCCTCGCAATAAGCTCCTTAAAAGAGAATGGCTTAATAAGATAATCATCAGCACCGGTATCAAGCCCAGCAACACGATCATCAATCGAATCCCTTGCTGTAAGAAATAGAACCGGCGAGACACCGCCGCCTTCTCTGTATTCCCGAAGAACAGAAAACCCATCTTTTCCCGGCATCATCACATCGAGTATCACAGCATCATATGAGCCTTCCTGCAGATATACCAACGCATCATCACCGTTGTTCACTGCATCGACAGCATACCCTTCATCCTCAAGCCTTCTCTTTATGATTGAGGCCAAGTCTTTCTCATCCTCAGCTAAAAGAATCCGCATAATCAAATAATAATCACAAGAAGATTAAAAATCGATGAAACTGCCATTAGCTTTCGCACTTATAGTCAAGACGCTGAGTTTTATCACAGCAACACCATGCAATGCAGCTTGCGGTATAACAAAATCACGTCCAGTCATTGTTTTCATCAAAACCTCAAGACCATGTTTCTTCAGCTCCCCATCCTCTAGAATTTCCGCTTTGCATGTTCCGATTACGGATGCATATTCAGTAGTCCAAGAACAAGCTTCGGAGCCTCCCATTAATGAACCTGCTGTATCCATTTCAAACCCGACGATTCGATTTCTTCTGATCAGATCAATCTTCCTTCCTTCGATGGCAGAATGAACATAAAAAATAATCATTCCATTTTCACACTCCATGCCAAATGAAAGAGGAACAATGTACGGAGCTTCATCTGAATTCAATGCAAGCCTTATTGTCTTCATTCTCTTTATAAGCTCAATTATCTTTTGCTTGTCTGTTATTTCTCTATCTTTCCGTCGCATACAATGATTATCAGAATAAATAGTGTTCTTATCCACAATATGACCATTTCTGGTAAGAATTTTAAATTCTCGCAAATGGAATGCAGATGCATTCTCGAAATAATTCTTTATATCGAAATAGAATAGATACTATTCAATATTTTTTCCACAATTATTTCTTCAAATCTATTGACACAACCATCTCCTTCCTGCAAAATAAACATCGCTTGTGGGAGTAGCGAAGCTGGTTATCGCGCTGGCCTGTCACGCCGGAGATCGCGGGTTCGAGCCCCGTCTCTCACGAATTCGAATAAGTCCTTACTCAGTAAGGACTTATTTCTTTTCTAAAGGGGTTGTTTTTGGCCTCGGCTGACCAAAAGCTGACCAAAAGCTGACCAATTGAATCCGGCGTTGCACACTATTGTAACGTCGTTGCTCAAAATAAGGACTATCTGAACTCCATCTACAACGCTATTACATTTATAGGAGTGTGAGATGAGATTCAGAAGACAGTACACTTTGTATTCAGACAAGGCTGTCAAAGGCAAACCGATCTGGTATTTCCGTGTTTATCTTCCAGACGGAAAGCGAAGAGCCAAAAGCACAGGATGCACATCAAAGGAAAAGGCTCGCATCTATGTTGAGGAACTGCTCAACAACGAGAACCTTCTACGCAAGGTTTTCGAATCGGATCTGGTGATCAGGATAGACAGCTCAAACTCGCTCCTCAAGTCTAATGTTCCAGAATCAAATGCAGATGTCCCGACCTTCGGGGAATTCGCAAAGCCATGGTGGCATTGGGATACATGTCCCTACGTCCTTGCCAGAAGATCTGCCGGAACAGAGTCCCATCCAGGAATCAAGAAGAGCTATGTGACATGCAACGAACTCTGGACTAGAAAATACCTCATCCCCTATTTCGGCAAATGCAAGATCAATGAGATCACGCCTGACATGATCAATTCATTCTGGCAAGTGCTGAAGGACAAGCATGGCCTTGCTCCCAAGTCAATCAACAACATCAGATCCGTGTTCATCATCATGATGAAGGAAGCTGTCTCGAAAGGTCTCATAGAAAGGAATCCGGTGGAAATGACAATCGCTAGAACAGTTGACAAGAAGAAACAGGAACTTCTCACCGACGAGGAGTGTGCAAGGCTTTTTGATATCGAAAGGATCAAGGATCTCTGGAATGACAGGATCGTCTATTACGTCTACAGCTTCGTTGCAGGGCTTACAGGTCTGAGGGCTGGAGAGCTGCTTGCCCTGACAATCAACGAGGTGTATCCGAACAAGATCGTCGTGAAGAGAAGCTACAACGAGTCCTATGGCATGACTACGACAAAGACTTCAGAGGAAAGGGTCGTGCCCATCACAGATGAAATCTACCGCTATCTCTACGTAGCCTGGCAAAGTCATCCCAACGATGAGGAGGACTTCATCTTCTCCTTTGATGGCAAGAAACCGATGAACGAGGGAAGAGCAAGGGCTGCGTTCTACAAGGCCATGGAGAAGATCGGCATCTCAGAGGCTGAAAGGAAGAGACGTGGAATCACATTCCATTCCTGGAGACATAAATTCACAACTGATTGCGTCAGATCGAACATGCATCCGGAGAAGATTATGGCGCTTACCGGACACCACTCAATGGAGATGCTCTCCAGGTACACGGATCTCAATGCGGAACGTGACATCGCCTCTCAGATCAATGAGCTCCAGAGCTCTAAGGGAAAGGAGTTCATAAATGGGATGAAATGACAGTCAGAACGAGTTTTCCACATCTTTGTCGCCTCTACTACTGAGAGTACTATTATTACTAGTGCTTACTATTATCACGCGCGCGCATTATGCGAGGTTTTTTCTTCTAAAGGTACGCTAATATCTTCCAAAGGTACGCCGTTTGTCTTCTAAAGGTACGCTATCCTTTCTTCCAAAGGTACGCTGAAGACTCCTCGTTTTCACAGGCATGATGTGGAAAACTCCTGAGCATCTCCAAGAAAGATTTTGATTGCCAGAATATATGAAATTTGTTATATTTTAGGAGGAGCAGATGCCAAAGCGCATAGTGTTCTACAAGGACAGGAAAGGAAGGCAGCCAGTCAAGGACTTCATCGACGGACTCCTCTCCCAGTCAGGCAAAGATGCACGCATCAACTACAAGAAGGTCGCTTCATACATCAACTATCTTGCTGAAGTCGGCCTTGCTGGAGGAGAGCCTTACATGAAGCACCTGAGAGGAGAAATCTGGGAACTCAGACCTCTGAGAAACAGGATTCTCTTCGCTGCATTGGTCGATGACACGTTCATACTTCTGCATGTCTTTCTGAAGAAAACACAGAAGACACCGCAAGAGGAGATTGAAAAAGCAGAGCATGAACTGCGTGATTACAAGGAGAGACTGAAAAATGAGTGACGAAATCAGAAAGGATCAGAGCCCTGTCGGTGACGATGCACTTGCTTATGTCAACAGTTTCCTCACTAAGGACGAGAAAGCTGAAATAGCCCTTGAAGTCCAGCTCATGAAGGAGCTGACAGCGGCACGCAAAGAGAAGAAGATGACCCAGAAACAGCTTGGGGAACTCTGCGGGTTGCCTCAATCGGCAATCGCCAGGATTGAGAAAGGAGAAAATTCCCCCTCCATTGCAACCGTTACAAAAGTGCTTTCTGTATTGGGGAAGAGACTGTACATTGGTGATATTGCATGAAGAAATTCAGCGGAACCGCAGCAAAGGAATGTCCCAGGGAAATCCGTGGTATCAGTTGATGACAGATTCTTGGGAGATATCCGATGGCCTCTAACACGTTCAGATATGAGCTTGTGATCCTTGACCCGTCTCTTCACAAATACATTGAGACAACTGAAGAGACGGAAACCTTCATCAAGGCTGTTTACAACGTCCTCATGAAGGATAAGAAGCTCTGTGGCAAGAATCTCAAGTTCTATTGTCGGAAACCGAAATCAGGCGATCTCCAATACATGGCGAGGTATGATGGAACAGGTTCTCATAGTACTGGAGGGGAATCCTA
>CALXKJ010000022.1 GCA_944388955.1 uncultured Spirochaetaceae bacterium
AGCTGCAGTCTGGTTTCCATTGCCGCTGCTGTGCTGTTCTTCACCGAATAGTGCTTCCCACACCCTTAGGAATAGAAGCTTTGCCGCATTCATCCTGCAGGACGAGCCTGACAGGTTTTTTCGCGGCATATCTTATAAATTGAAGAGACGAAATATCACAATCCATGTCTGATTGCCAGACAGCATTGAGATTTTTTCCGACAGCCAGATTCGCAGACCTGTCAGAACAGAACGTTTATTGTAGGCAATAATTACAAAATCGCTAAAAACTTTTCCAAGGTATTCCGTCATGGCTTCAAACATGCAAGAGGTACAACATGCACGCCATCCGCTCTTGTGTATGCTGCATTCTTTGCAGTGATAACCATGAGGAAGGATGGTGACTTCATGTATTCTGTATCGATAATCTGTGCCAGTTCCTTGAGATGTTCCGCGGCTGAATCGATGTCACTCTGCCTTCCCATCTTCACTTCAATAAGACAATATTTACCATTTCTCAGATGAATGACAGCATCTGCTTTAAGACCGTTGCTGTCTCGGTAGTGGTACAGTGTGCCATTCATTGCAGATCCATAGACACTCAAATCTCGGTCGCACATGGATTCGAAGAAAAGACCGAATGTCTTCAAATCATCGATTAAATCCTGCGGACAGAGTCCCAATGCAGCCGTAGCAATTGAAGGATCGCAGAACTGCCTAGTAGGAGAAGTCTGGATACGAGCCTTTGATCTTATATTCGGATTCCATGCGGGGATATCATCAATGACAAAAAGCTTCTTCAATGCATCGTAATATCTGTCGAAGGTTTTTTCTGAGAATGTTTCATTCCCAACGTCTCTTCTGATTATAGCTTTCGAAGCTGATGTACTAATATTACGCGAGTAAGACTGTAGGAGTCTTTGAAGCGTATGCGGGGAATATCCTCCATTCACGGCTTTTGCAAAATCTGTATTTACAAGCTGATTGTAATAATCATAAGCCTGCTCTAGAGCAATCTCTTCCTTCAGACCAACGGCCTTGGGCCAGCCTCCTCGACACAAAAAGAAGGCATAATCCTTCAAATTCCTGTCTGAAGATGCCGCAGCATTTTTTCCATCAAACAAATCTTGTAGTGAAACTGTACCATCAGAATCTCCAGATTCGTAGAGAGACATTGGTTTCATTGTCATTCTCGCAATACGTCCAATACCTGAGTGATGAATTTCTGATTTTGCATTCTCATCAAGAGGTGAAACAGAACCAGTCAGTAGAAACTGGTCGAAGCTATCTCTTCGATCCACTTCATTTCTCACTGCATCCCACAGAATAGGAGCTTCCTGCCATTCGTCTATCAGGAGAGGCGGCTCTTTAGCAAGCAGAATGGATGCAGATATGTAAGCCAATGCAATATTCTGCTCTCTCGTCTCCGTATCCTGCAAAAAGATGGCGGATTTCGCCTGACGCTTGCATGTTGTTGATTTTCCACACCATTTTGGTCCCTCTACAAGAACAGCACCTTTGCTTTTTAGCTTAACTCAAGTACATTATCTACAATTCTGGGCAGATATTTCTCCATAAGTATATTTTCTTATATTATAAGCAGATTGTCAGCAAACTCCCTAAATTGCAGACATTTCACTCCCTATGTTGCAGACATTTCACTCCCTATACTTCAGACAGTTCTCCATAAAAGCATGCTGTCATCAATTGCAATCTCAAGCAGCCCTTTATCCTTAAGCCATGACAGATATGATCTTACAGTACTCCCGATGAGGACATACTGCTGTGCATTCATAGCAAGACCATAAGCCTGGAAGATTTTCTTTATCACGGCTTCTCCTGACAGGGCTTCTCTGCAGATGGAGAGAATACGCTCTGCAGTCTCATGCACTCTGCTGATATTGTATTCAACGAGCTCTGTGATATCATCAGTGGCCGCAGCATGCGCTGGAATGAAGATAGCTGCTTCCATCGTCTTCACTTTCTCCAATGTCTTCAGATACTCCTCAACATCATGAATGAATGTGATACCGTATTTATCCAATGTCTCACGGCTTGAGAGGCAGTCTGCAAGATACACAGCATCATCAGAAGTGCGGAATCCTACCATGTCGAAGAAATGACCAGGAAGAGGAATAACAGACATGCCTTCTGGAAGTACATCATCTGTCAGATACTCAGCAACGCTTTCCTGTGCCAGCAGGAACTTATGCCTTAATTCACTGAAAGGATATCCTCCATACAGGAATGAAGGCTCAAGCACAGGATGGCGGATAAAGCTGCACTCGATTCCAGGAGCGTAGATTCTGCATCCTGTCTGCTTTTGCAGGTAACTGTTCCCTCCAATATGATCTGCATTCGAGTGCGTGTTGAATATCGCCTTAAGCTTCCAGCCATTTGCATCGAGTATCTGTCTGACCTTGCGGCCAGCATCCTTATCGCTGCCGCTGTCTATGAGACAGACCTCGTCATCATTTACCCGGAGAAGTCCTATCTTCGCAGGACTCTCGATATAATAGCTGTTTCCTTTCGCTTCCTTTAATTCGAACATGCTTGAAGTCTAGCAGGAAAGGAAAGAAAAGGCACTGCCGATAGAAGACAGTGCGACTGCAATCCGGATAAATCTCCGGTAGATGGGATTATCAATGGCAGAACATGATGTCCGTACCATTGATAATCTATTTCATAAGCTGAGAATCACCTCTCAAATGGATTCTCACTAGGATAAGGCAGGGTTCTCGGCTGATTATATGAGATATCCGCGATGCCGAGATATCTGAATACAGAGAACAATGCTTTTCCATAATGGCCAAAAGCGACAGCTCCATGATGCGGGAACTGCTTCTCCAGAAGCACATGACGATAGAATCTGTCCATCTCACTGATTCTGAATACGCCGATGGAGCCAAAGCTCTCACAATCCACATCGAGAACCTCACCTTCTGCGACATAAGCCTTGAGCGATGTGTCCGCACCGCTCTGCAGCCTGAAGAAAGTGATATCACCGGCCTTGATATTGCCTTCCATCGTTCCACGAGTGATGTCAGGCTCCTTCAGCTCAGGCTCCAGATCCCTCTTCATTATCAGCTGATAGCCCATATGAGGATTCTTAAGAAGACTGCAGCTTGTATTTCCGCAATGGAAGCCCATGAAGACTTCCTCAAGACGGCAGCCATACTTCTCCTTTATGGATTTATCATACATGCTCTCTGGAACTGTATTGTTTATATCAAGGAGCGTTACTGGCTTAGATGACACACAAAGGCCAATGTACTCAGAGAGTGCACCATAGATATCGACTTCGCATGATACAGGTATTCCTCTCTGCACAAGCCGGCTGTTCACATAGCACGGCACGAACTTGAATTCAGTCTGGAATGCAGGCCAGCATTTATTTGCAAACGCAACATATTTCCTGTTTCCCTTATGATTCTCTGCCCAGTCAAGAAGCGTGAGCTCGTACTGTGCGAGGCGTGGAAGCACTCCTGCGTATTTATTGTCTGATCCGAGTTCAGCCTCCATTTCCCTGACTTTATCAGGAATGCGGGCATCTCCTGAATGCTTATTGTATGCCGCGAGAAGATCAAGCTCGCTGTTCTCCTCCACAGCTACCCCGAGATCGTAGAGCGCTTTTATAGGCGCATTGCAAGCGAGGAAATCATCAGGACGCGGTCCGAATGCGATAATCTTGAGATTCTTAAGCCCGACAATCGCTGTAGCTACAGGGACAAAATCCTCAATGCGCTTTGCAAGCTGGGAAGAATTTGCAACAGGATGCTCAGGGATATATGCCTTCTTCTTCCTGAGTCCAAGATTATATGAGCAGTTGAGAAGTCCGCAATATGCATCGCCTCTTCCATCAAAGAGATCCCCATCGCCTTCTGCCGCGGCAACATACATTATCGGGCCATCAAAGTATTCACTTATCAGAGTCTCAGGCGTCTCAGGCCCGAAATTACCAAGAAATACAACAAGCGCATCGACACCATTACCCTTGATATCTTCAACAGCTGCTGCTGCATCCTTTTCCGTTGTAACGATTATCTTCGATGTATACAGTTTTCCCGAATAAGCTTTCCTGATGGCATCCCTTCTTCTCTCGGAAAGCTCTTTCGGGAAGCACCCTCTGCTTACGGCTATAAGTCCTAGTTTTATCTGCGGGATATTATTCATTCTCACACCTCCATTTCAAACAGATTATAAAACAGCAATAGGCATACTTCAGCATATTCTTCTATTTTCTGAAGCCGTCATTTGCCTCCCAATGTTTTGAATAAACCACGCATCGCAGGATAGATTTCCCTGAAACGTCCATATCTATCGTCGTATGCTCTGACAAGCTCATCATCAGGATATGTGACATCCTTTATACGCACCAGAGCGTCGGAAGCTTCCTTCACGCTGCTGAATCTGCCATCAGCAACCATTGATAGGATGCACGCGCCATAACCCGGTCCCTGTTCTGTCTCGGGAATCTCCAGAGGGATTGCAAGCACGTTAGCCATGATCCTGCGCCAAAGAGGGCTTCTGCTTCCTCCTCCGCATATCGTGCTTTTCTTTATATCAAGGCCGAGGGATGCTGCAATCTCAAAGCTGTCGCGGAATGCAAAAGCAACACCTTCCAGTACGCTCTGGGTAAGATCTGCAGTTGTCGTATCCATGGTGATACCTGTGAACGTACCGCGAGCGTCAGTGTCATTGATAGGGCTCCGCTCACCCATGAGATATGGAAGGAAATAGACATTGTTCCTGCCCAGCCTTGATTCTGATATCCTCGCTTCAAGCGATGGATAATCGTGGGTACCGAGAATATCCCTCATCCACCATCTGCTTGCAGAACCCGCAGAGAGCATGCATCCCATCAGATGATAATGTCCGTCTGAATGCGCAAAGCTGTGCAATGCATTGTTCTTATCGACACTGAAAGTATCAGAAGAGATGAATATCGTTCCGCTTGTTCCAATACTTATATTGCACCTTCCACTGCCAACCGTACCTGTTCCAAGCGCGGCTGCGGCATTGTCGCCAGCACCGGCTGTAACAAGTACATTCTTTCCAAGTCCAAGCTCTGCTGCGACATCAGCCTTCACTGTCCCGATAACGTCAAAGCTTTCATGAAGTGTGCATAGCATATCCTTCTCTATGCCTGCGATTGCTATCATCTCATCAGACCAGCGCTTATTCTTCACATCCAGCAGAAGCATTCCGGAAGCATCCGAATAATCAGTCGAGAATTCTCCTGTAAGCCTGTAATTGATATAGTCTTTAGGGAGCATTATCTTCCTGATGCGTTCAAATCTATCCTTCTCGTTATTCCGCATCCAGAGAATCTTCGGAAGCGTGAAGCCCGCGAAAGCTATATTGGCAGAATGCGCGGAAAGATATTCCCTTCCGATAGTATTATTGAGATAATCCGTTTCCTTATCACAGCG
The DNA here is from genome assembly GCA_944388955.1 of uncultured Spirochaetaceae bacterium. GTDB lineage: Bacteria > Spirochaetota > Spirochaetia > Sphaerochaetales > Sphaerochaetaceae > Ornithospirochaeta. Next base: position 5,412 of record CALXKJ010000022.1, read on the forward strand.
GCCATCATTCCAGAGTATCGCAGGTCTTATAACATCACCATTTTCATCAAGCGCGACAAGTCCATGCATCTGCCCCGCAACGGATATTGCCTTGACAGCAGAGGAATCAAAGCCGGAAACAACCTCCTTGATTCCCTCCTTTGTCATCTCCCACCAGTCCAAGGCATTCTCCTCAGCCCATCCGGGATGTGGAAAACAGAGTTCATACTCCTTGGTCACAGTGTTAAGAACAGCGCCTTCCTCATCAGCAAGAATCACCTTGACGCCAGACGTTCCAAGATCGACACCCAAATACAGATTCACAGACAACCTCCTTTTCAATTAAAGCATTATACGCCCTTCAATCAAGCTGAAATCGATGATATAGCTCTTTCCTGTTTTCATCTTCATAGTCACAGGGCCATAGCCTCCGCACTCTTCTTTATCAGTGTACTTTACTTCACTGATACTGAAGACATCATCCTCGGAAAAGCCTATCTCCCCTTCTTTCGTGATAACCTGACTTATGAGGACATATGGATCATATGAGAATACTTTTTCCCTTCTCGCATGTGCGAAGATGATGAAGCTTTCCGATGTATCGGGATTGGTGCCTTGGCTCTTCTCAACAAAGATATCATCCCAGCCTCCATATATGGTCATCGCCATATGCCGCCACTTCCCATCGCTTCCATGACCTGAAATTACGACAGCCTTCGCATTTCCACAGCTTTCGATATGATACTCGGCATCAGGGCATGGGAAGCCATATGAGCCAAGATAAATATCAACTGGCTTATGGAAGAGTCTGAGTTTATCAGCTCTCATAAGACCATTCGCGACAGGGAAATCAGCAAGATCGATAATGCTTGTCCAATGGTAATCCATTGATGTGTCGAAATCGAACATCGCACGGCGATAAAGAACATCATTTCTAACTCCGCTCCAGAGTATGCTGTTAATCTGCTCTGTTCTGGAGATATCATCCTCCTTGAGGACATATGCTGAAGCGCTGAGTCCGGATGGCAAATCTGATTCCCAGGGGTAATGGCTATTATATGAAAGCTTCGCGTAACACCACCTTGCGTTGCTATCCCCTGCTTTCTTCAGAATCTTTCCCGTCCTCAGCTCCATCGAGCCATTATCGTGGTGATTCACGATATCAAGCGCGGGCCCATCAAGCACAGTCTCAAGAGACTCTCCGTCTTCCATCTTATCCCATACGCCATTCTCTTCCTTCGCAGTCCAGAATGGATGATTCTCATCGAGTTCGAGGCAGAGGAAAGCCTTTCCAAGCCAAAGGGGGCTCTCCGCACAGCTGTAGCCCTGCACCATCGGCGTGAATGGCCCATAGAAGCCTAATACAGGAGCACCTTCATAAAGGATATCATCGCGGCTGAAGAACTGCATGAGAGCGCCTGACGCGATTCGCCTTGCAAGACCCGGATTCACAGTGGGATTCTGTAAATTGAAATTAGCAGCGAAAGCGGCTGTTGCCGCATTGCGGTAGATGCTGCTTCTGCCCCACATCGTCACATGTCCATCCTTGTCGAAGAATCTGTCATATGTCTTCATGAGCTCATTTGAGTTCTTTTCGAATGCAGCCGCTATATATGGCTCGTTATCATAGCCATACCACTTGCACCAGATAGCTCCATAAACCTGGAAAGCCCATGCGGAATAGTAATCGAATGTATGGCCATCACGATACCAGCCATCTCCTGCGTAATAAGAGAGAATCGCCTGTGCGTGCTCTCTCATGATTGACTTGTCGATTTCATATCCCATCATGTGAAGGAATGCCAGATCGAGCATGTTGAAAAGACGCCAGTTCTGTGTCGCGGTTGTACCTTCAGCGTAATCATGGATGAAACTGGCGATTATGTCTTTCTCTTCCTTTGTATATGTGTCCCAGATTTCCTTCTTCGTAGTGACAAGCCCGATTACTATCGCACAGGTCTCTACAGTCTGCTGATATGTATGAAGGCCGAACGAAGGCGCAGAATCCTTATCCATGTCACTGTAGCTCAGCACATACTGCTCATCACCAGGAGTACACGAACGGAGGATATGCTTCTTGTAATACTCTCTCAGATTCTTGCCATTAAGCACCACATCCGGCTCGTTTGCAATAAGAGGCGCGGCGATGAAGAAACTGCGTGCAAGCCCCTCATAATATTCCGCCTGGACCTTCCATGCAGGGGTATGGCTGTTAGGGTATGTGATTTCCGTCTCATAGCGAGGAACAAGAACTGGCGAATCCATCGTCTTAACATGCCTGAATACTCCACCGAGAATATATTTCGCGGCATCAATCCAATGCTTTCTTGTCAGTCCTGTGTATGGACTCAGGCTATAATCCGGATTCTCTGGTACAAAATGCATATAAAAACTCCTCATTATGATTCTATCATGAGGAGTTGTATCTCGGGTATCCTTAATAGCTCAGCAAAGGAATGTCATTACGATTTGTCAGATACCTACAATGCTATAAGGCAGAACGCTCTCAATCACGACACCAAGCTCTTTTGCTATCGCGGAGGCTACAATCTGATGGTCTTCCTCGCCTTTCATTCCAGATACAGTGATGCTTCCTATGCATATTCCGGACTCCAGCAGTATTGGGAAAGAGCCACCGGAAAGAGCATAGTCGGTACTATTGAGCCCACAGGTTTCAAGCGTGTTGCCTTTCCGCTCCATAAGGCGTGTGGCATGGAGAGAGCTCATCCAATAGTATTCCGCAAGATTCGCTTTCCGCCTTGCCCATGTCTCATTATTCCTGCTTCCACCTGGAATGCATTCGGCATAGAGCAATGTCTTGTTCACACAAGCCCTGACATACCCGATTGCATTATTCTCCCGCACTATTCTCGCAGCATTCCTGCAGATGCGGGCAATCATATCGAGATCTATATATCTGAAACGGAGTAGTTTTTCCTGTTCCTCGATTATCCTGTCAATCTCTTCCATTTTCTTACACGAGCATTGCAAAACCGCAGACAGGGATGAATAAAAGCATCAGAAATCCATTGACCACTACACCGATAATAGACATCGTGAGCGTCGCATTAGGATAAGCATCGGTTTTCGCTTTCCTTATGCCGATTATCCCCATTATGAGGCCTGCCAGCGGAAGCATGAATATACACACAAGAGAGAGGATGCTCAGCACAAAGCCTGCAATGCTCTTCTCCTCATTCCTTCTTTCATCTATCTCGTCCATTTCTATTCCTCCATATGGAATACAATACGGGAGGCATCGGAAGAAACCTTCCTGTAGCGCGTCCCTTCAAATGTAAATATATCCTCATTCCGCGATGACGGACTATAGATATAGAGCATCAATATGACAGAAAGAGCCGAAGCCGCATCCGCGCGTCTTGCAGCTGGGACATTTTCTATCACAATCGTTTTAACGCCAAAGCTTGAGGCGCCTTCTGCAGTGTAGCTGAAGCTATCGCCATCGTCATCTTCCATTCCTCTGGCAAAGAACCATATCGGAAAAGCATCAGATGCAATGTCAGTGACAGCCTCCTTCACATCATCAGCTGTCAGCACCGTACCATTGATATAGATAGTATCAGAGCCGACATCTTTCATAATCGAGTATGCAGCCTCTATGAATCCTTCCGCGGTTTCAACAGCTCCGCTCTCACCTGTTATAGCTATGATGAGAATGAGATTATCGCTCCGACTACCGCTCTGGAGGGATGGAAGTCTATTGAGATCCGCACCGATTATACTACCGCTTTTCGTCATAAAAAGCAGACCATTGTCGCTGTGATAGATAGCTTTAAGGCCTTTCATATTTATACTGCCAGAGATAGCCTGCACAATCTCATCGCTATCTGGAGCTTCAATAATCCCCATGAATATCCCTTTCCGGTGCCCTGCGATATAATCCAGCCGGGCTTTCTCGATTGAAGCGTAAAGGCGCATCTCGCATTTGCTATCACCGCTATGAAGGGAAAGGAATTTACTGAAATCACGCCTTGCAGCCCTCAGGTAATAAGCCTGCTCCGGTGAATGTGAAGAAAGCCTTTCGAGTATCATCAGCTCTGCTCTGGCCTTATGAAAATAATAAGCTGCCCCGGCCTCTCCTGATGATCTTCTGAATGCCTTCAGATAAGAAAGCGCCTTATCAGGCTCGCATCTTTCCAACTCAGTTACGGCTTTATAAGCTGCATCTGCAGCCTTTGCCATATCACAAGGCAGCATTTCCATCGCACTGTAGAACATACTCTCAGTTTTTGCAGTATCGTGCATATTATTCCACCTTCTCTATCAAGAGATAATCATGATCCTCAAACACTTTCTTGCGGAATATGTAATCCTTATCATCAATCCTGATGGTATTCCCTTCTTTATAAGCTCTGAAGAGATGGTTGTAGAATATATTGCCCAGCAGCACCATCGCATTAGCCATGTCATCATTGCACTCTATTCCCAGCTCAATCCTTCCCCATCGTCTCGCAGCAAAAGTCATCACAATATTCTTGCCGTCGACATTTTCAATAAAGAAATCCGCAAGATAAGGAATGCACAGCTCACCATCATCTTCAGCAAGTTTTATCCTCTCATAGTCTTCAGACTTGCATGGAGTGTCATAGATGATTGAGAAATCAGAATTTCCGCATACAGACCAGACAGCGAGGAGAACCTGCTGGAAATCGAATGAGGACTCAACAAGCTCATCCCCAGCGGCAACAATAATCGAGAGTGAATGACGACCTGCCGAAAGGGAATTGAACATCTCGATATACTTTGTCTTCAGCTCAGGACTCAATTCGGATACAAGGGCGGTAGGATCTGTATATTCAATAGCGACAGCGGAACCGGACTCGGTGAGGAACATATATCCATTCTCGCTGACAATGTCACTATCTGAGTCCTCATAATATTCGTTTATCGCGTCACATAAATCCATCATATCGAAATCATCATCAGGTATTTCGATATAAGCATTGAATATGCCCTTCACCTCTCCCTGCAGAAGAGCAACTCTCGCATTCTCTATACGGGCCCAGATGTAATCCTTGATATTTATATACTCGTAACCATCCTCATGCTTAAGAAAAGACTGAAGAGCTTTCCTTTCCTTCTTCAGAAGCTCTGGGGAAATTGAATCCTTGCTCTTCAGCTCATCCACGATTCGCTCTTTTATATACCTCGCCTCCGCAAGATGCAGCGACGGATTATTCTTATCGTCCTTAATAAGCTTCTTGATCAGCTCATGGCTCTCCTCAGCATCTCCTGTAACCTCCAGAAATGCTGCGTCAAAAGCAACAGATGCTACATCCTGCATCTCCTTCGGCAGATAATTCAGACCTCTGGAGATAATCGTGCTCATCATATCACTGACATTCAGCGCCAGATCCATCATCTCTTCCTGAGTCGGAGGCTCATAATCGTCAAAGGAGGCATCCTCATTAAATGGGAAATAGAAGTTGTCAATATCATTGAATTCTTCATTTATTTCCCTGAAATCATCATCTTTCCTTCTGGACATAAAATCCTCCCTTTACGTGCTTAAGGATATCATATCGCGAAACTGAAAGGAAGGTTTGGGGATTATCGAAATTGGCCTGCTCGGAAGCAGGCCAATGACTCTCACTTACATATCCTATCAGTTGATGGGATAGAGTTCAGTAAGATAATCGATAAAGACCTCATTGAGCATATTCCCTTCTGTGACGACACTTCCGAACATTGTGTATCCGTCACCACCAGCAGCCATGAAGTCGTTAGTCGCTACAAGATACTCTGTCGTAGTGTCATTCTTATCGAGGAGTGTGCCATCAAGGTATACTCTCTTTATCTTCTCTCCAGCTGGAGCTGATGCGGAATATACCACGCTGAGATCTGTCTGAGCGTAAGCGCCATTCTGCTCTGGAAGCATTGAGTATCCATGCTCGAGCGCCTTGTAGACATCACTTGGTGTGATTCTGCATACAGTGATTGTATTCGTGAATGGGAGAACATCGTTGATATTCCCAAGCGTCACATACCCCGCTTTGAGGGAAGCTCTTATACCACCGCCATTCATTATAGTGAAGTCAGCACCGCTTTCAGCAGTCATCGCATCACATATAAGCTTGGAAAGATTCGTCTTCCTCGTTCTCACATCAGCTCTTTCACCATTGAGATCCATAGGAATACGGGCAACCACACGATTGAGAATCGTATCAAGCTCAGCCTCTTTCTCGGCTATATAAGCATCTACATCAGGGTCATCAGGGACTTCGGAAATGCCATAATAGCTGAGGATATCACTTGTGGATGGATCGAGAACTTCAGCTGCCGGAAGAAGGAATGCATCTGTGATTTCTGCGTTATTGTCCGCATCGACATGGATTTCCACGATTCCGACGTTGTTCATGTACTGACCGGTAGATGTGATAAGCGTACCATTGACCATCTCACCGCCATCCATGACTGTATGGCTGTGGCCATCGACAAAGAGATCGATTCCATCAAGATTCTCTGCGATGTACTCGGATGTGATTCCGCTCTCACCATCAGCGACAACTCCTATATGACCAAGCACGATGACGAAATCTGCATACTCATGGGCAAGATCGATAGCATACTGCGCGTTATCGATAACTGCCTGATGGAGGAACTCGACACCGACAGTGTTCTTCGGATGAGACTTTGTCTTTGTATCAGGTGTTGTCAAACCGAGCACGCATACCTTGAAACCGTTGAAGTCATAAATCTGATACGGCTGAAGGAGCATGTAGCCATCCTCATCTGTAACATTGGCACCGAGAATTCTGAAAGAAGCATTCTCTTCCGCCCAGTCTGCGGCCTCGAAAAGCCTCTCAGAGCCGTAATTGAAATCATGGTTTCCGGGGACCATGGCATCGTAGCCAAGCATGTTCATGATATCGAGAACAGTCTGGCCCTCGAACATATTGGCGAGGTTTGTTCCATGAAGCGTGTCACCGCCATCGAGAAGAAGGATGTTTGGGAACACTTCGCGTGCTTCTTCCAGAAGCGTGTCAAGCTTAGCGTATCCCATGCTGCCGTCCTCGCCGGAGATGATTCTTCCATGCACATCGTTAGTGTGGACTACATAGAGATCAAAACCATCTGTATCACCTTCAGCCTTGACTATCGGCTCGATACCATATGGATATTCAATCACCTCTTCAGCAGGTTCCTCCGGAAGAACAGCTTCAGCGACTGCTTCTACTTCTACAGGTGTCGTCACATAAACAACAAGGTCCGCAACGAGCATATCGAGTTCTGCTGCAACTTCTTCCTTTGTGTATGTCTCAGGATATGTAAGAACTGCCCTTCCACCATCCTCGAGCGTGTACATAACGCCGAGATCTGCAAGACCATACTTCTCATTCTCCACCGCGAAGAACAGAGTGACGTCCTCATCACTTATGAATGATGGGTAATCAAGAGTCGTGACACCATTGTCGATCTCAGCGCGAAGCGTGTAGGAAGCAACCTCGTACTCTTTTACGATTGAAGGCTCAGGAGCTGGCTCTTCCTGTACAGCTACTACTGCTTCTTCCTCAACCGGTACTGCCACATATGCCACGAGATCCGCGATAAGCATATCAAGCTCAGCGGCTACCTCATCCTTTGTATATGTCTCAGGATATGTAAGAACTGCCCTTCCACCATCCTCGAGCGTGTACATAACGCCGAGATCTGCAAGACCATACTTCTCATTCTCCACCGCGAAGAACAGAGTGACGTCCTCATCACTTATGAATGATGGGTAATCAAGAGTCGTGACACCATTGTCGATCTCAGCGCGAAGCGTGTAGGAAGCAACCTCGTACTCTTTTACGATTGAAGGCTCAGGAGCTGGCTTTTCCTGTACAGATACTACTGCTTCTTCCTCAACCGGTACTGCCACATATGCCACGAGATCCGTGATAAGCATATCAAGCTCAGCGGCTACCTCATCCTTTGTATATGTCTCAGGATATGTGAGGACTGCTCTTCCACCATCCTCAAGCGTATATACTACGCCGAGATCCGCAAGTCCGTACTTCTCATTCTCAAGCGCAAAGAATGCTATGACATCATCGTCGCTTATGAATGATGGGTAATCGAGAGTCGTGACACCATTGTCAATCTCAGCGCGGAGCGTGTAGGAAGCAACCTCATATTCCTTTACGATCGGCTGGTCAGCAGTTTCTGCCTCTACTGTCTCTACCGGCGTCTCAACAGGTGTTGTCACATACGCCACGAGGTCAGCAACGAGCATATCGAGCTCGGAACCCACGACTTCAGGTGTATATGCCAGAGGATAGCCAATAGCGACTCTGCCTTCACCTTCAATCATATATACAACACCAAGTTCTCCAAGACCGTACTTCGCATTCTCAACAGCGAAGAACTCATCAACTTCGCTGTCCAGAATGAAATCAGGATACTCAAGAACTGTCTTACCCTCTGTTATGATGGCTCTGAGATTGTACCCAGCGACATCATAATCACGGATAATCGGTGCGCTTTCTGCGTTTTCCTCAACCTGGGTTGCTGTATCTTCCGAAATTTCCTCTGTCTGGACAGCGGGAGGAATCACAGCTGTACTATCTGCAGTGCTCTGGCAGCTGACTGAGATGAAGACAATCATCAGCGAAAGAAGCACAAACAGTAAATTCTTCGAAAAGCGTTTCAATTCCGTCCTCCTCTAAAGCAAGGCTAATCTCCAATATCATAGCACAGCAAATCAGGAAGAAAACAGGAAATAGGTATAAGAAAAGCAAAAAACCTGCCCTTTGAAGGACAGGCTTTCATTCAGAGCTTCTTATTTCAGTTCTGGTTAGGAGCGAGATTGAGAGGCTCAACGTAGCTTAAGAGATCAGCAGCGAAAAGATCCACATACTCATCTCTCACACTCTCCTCTACTCCCTCAGGATATGTAAGGACTACTGTGTTGTCGCCACCGAACTCATAGTAGACACCGCTGAGGGCATCTCCATGCTTCTCTACCTCAGATGTGAAGAATGCAACAACATCATCCTCTGTAGCAATTGAAGGATATTCGATAACAGCACTTCCATCTGCATCTGTTATAGTGAGCACATAACCTCTGTAATAGAATTCATGAACATGGCTCTGCTCCTCATCTGCAGCAGGAGCTGCTTCCTCTACCGGTGCTGGCGCTGGAGCCGGAGCTGGTGCCGGTGCAGTCTCTTCCACAGAAGACACTCTCACGATTTCCGTTGATGTAGCCATTGAATCTATGCTCTGGCATCCGCAAAGAAGCGCAAGGAGAGCAACAAGTGCGACAAGTGCTGTTGATTTCATTTAAGACCTCCGATTATGTATTAAAAAGGCTCATGACCATGCATGAGCCCTGATGATGTCTATTACATCAGATCCTTTGGCTTGCGTGCTGTATTGCCTGTCTTCTCACAGTATGCAACATGGCGAAGCTTGCCATTCTCGAAGACGCTCTTCATCTTGATAGCGCCGCCCCATCTGCTCATAAGAACCTTTGCTCCTTCACGATGAGCGTTCTTTGATACGTTACCTGCCATATATGTCCTCCGACTAATAACTAGCTGAAAGATACTACCTTTTAACCAAAGGCAATGTCAAACAGGGATTTTATATCACCTGATGAGGTTTTCTTCAAGACAGAAGCGGCATATAATCATTGGAAACGAAGGAGGATCATATGATTTCATGTCTCAGAGACATCTATCCGTCACTCTATGGGAAGGAATACTCTGAAAAGGAGATGGATGAGCGTTTCGAATCGCTTGTCAAAAAGCATAAGGAAATATTCGGCAAGGATGATGCCGCTCTATTCTCAGCACCTGGAAGGACAGAGATAGGAGGAAACCACACTGATCATAATCTGGGGAAGGTAATAGGTGGCTCTGTCAACCTCGACACAATCGGCGCTGTTTCAAAACGCAGCGATATGCGCGTCATTATCGCAAGCGAGGGTTTTCCCGTCGTTGATGTCGACATCTCCGATCTGGAGATAAAGCAAGGCGAGAAAAACGGTACGGACAGCCTTGTAAGGGGAATCGCGAAGGCTTTTGTCAATAAAGGCCTATCAATAGGCGGATGGGAAGCGAACACGACGACAAAAGTTCTTGGCGGCTCAGGACTCTCGTCGAGCGCCGCTATCGAGGTTCTCATCGGTGAAATCTTCAACAATCTCTACAATGATGACAAGCTCCCTCCTATTGAGATAGCGAAGATGGGAAAATATGCAGAGAATGTCTATTTCGGAAAACCATCAGGGCTCCTCGATCAGGCTTCGTGCGCTTTAGGCGGCGTCGTAGGAATAGATTTCAAAGATACGGAGAACCCGCTTCTGACGCCAATCAGATTCTCATTCGAAGAATATGGCTACAAGATGATCATCACTGACACAAGAGGCTCGCATGCCGACCTTACAGGAGAATATGCAGCCGTGCCACCGGAGATGAGAGAAGTTGCTGCATTCTATGGCAAAGCGAATCTCAGGGAAGTCGAGTTCAGTGACTTCATCCACGATATGAAGGCAATACGCGAGAAGGTGCAGAACGACAGAGCACTTCTGAGGGCATATCATTTCTTCACGGAGAATGAGCGCGTCGATTACATGCTTCAGGCGCTGAAGGAAGGCGACATAGATGGATTCCTGGGATTCGTACAGGAATCCGGGAACAGCTCTTTCCGCTTCCTGCAGAACGTATACCCTGCCTCATCGCCTGCGAATCAGGGACTTTCGCTCGCAATAGCACTATCTGAGAAAGTGCTTCAGGGAGAAGGTGCTGTACGCGTGCATGGTGGAGGCTTCGCGGGGACCATACAGGCATATGTACCAGAACACCTGACAGATAAATACATCAAAGCGATGGAAAACCTCTTCGGCGAAGGCTGTTCGATGAAGATAGCAATCAGGGAACGGCCTGTATCAAGAATAATGTGAAGGAAATGGCGGGCAACCGCCATTTTCGCTGCCTTTGCATCTAGCCAACTTGCTGTATTGACTGTAACATTCCATTTGCACCGCGTTTTACGCGAGTCTTAGCGAAAATAAGGGCTGGCATTGCCAGACAGATATTTATGGAATAAGGACGAAAAGAAGTGAACAGCAGATCCTATACCAACGATTGGTTCATCGGACGTCAGAATGACACAGAGTCTTCTGCCAGAAGCTACCCCAGGAAATTCCCGTTTGCACTCTCAAAAGCGAAGGGATCATGGGTTGAGGATGTAGAGGGAAACAGATATCTTGATTTCCTATGCGGTGCTGGAACGCTCGCTCTCGGACATAATGATGATGAAGTCAACAAAGCGATGATTGAGCTTATCTCATCAGGAGCCCCATTGCACACACTAGATCTCACAACACCTGTGAAAGACAGATTCGTCGAGACAGTAATATCCATTCTTCCAGAAGAGATGAGGGGAAATGTGAAGATACAGTTCTGCTCACCTTCAGGAACAGACGCAACCGATGCCGCTATAAAGCTATGCAAGACTGCAACTGGAAGAGGAAGTGTTATCGCTTTCTCTGGCGGATACCATGGTATGGGACATGGAGCGCTGTCACTTACAGGCAACCTGAACGCGAAGATGAAGGTGCAGAACCTCATGCCAGGAGTGCAGTTCATGCCCTACCCAAATTCTTATCGATGCCCATTCGGTCTCGGAGGTGAGGCAGGTACCGATGCGGCATGCGCGTACTTCGAGAGGATGCTGAAAGATCCTGAAAGTGGTGTGACACCGCCTGCGGCTGTAATCATAGAGCCAATACAGGGGGAAGGCGGTGTTATCCCTGCGCCAAGAAAATTCATGCAGACAATAAGAAGAGTCACGAAAGAACTCGGGATTCCGATGATAGTCGATGAAATCCAGTGCGGTATCGGGAGAAGCGGACAGATGTTCGCTTTCGAGGAGAGCGGAATCATTCCGGATGTCATTCTCATGAGCAAAGCCATAGGCGGAAGCCAGCCGATGAGCATCGTTGTCTATAACAAGGATCTCGATAAATGGACAGCAGGCGCCCATGCTGGAACATTCAGGGGCAACCAGCTCGCGATGGCGGCGGGGACTGTCGTGCTCAGACGTGTGTCAGATCCTGCTTTCCTTGCTTCAGTAAGAGAGAAAGGTGTTTATATAACAGAAGCGCTGAATCAGCTGAAGAAGGAAGTATCCATCATTGGCGATATAAGAGGCAGAGGCCTGATGATTGGCATCGAATTCATCGATCCCGAAGGGAAGAAAGATATAATGGGTCATCCTGAAGCCTCGGGAAGCATCGCTGCAGAAGTGCAGAAGCGCTGCTTCGAGCATAAGCTTGTAATGGAGAAAGGCGGAAGAAACGGAAGTGTCATGAGGTGCTTATGCGCTCTCAATGTCTCCAAGGAGGATATCAATACGATGCTTGGAATCTTCTCTTCTGCCGTAAAGGAAATCGATAGTGAAATCCGTAATAGATAACGCCACAATCCTCTCTGACCGCGAGAGTGACAGAAATGCCTTCAGGAAAGCTGTTGAGGAGACTGCTGAGGCAATTCTTGAATCATTTGATGACGAGAGTGCCTTCTCAGGGAGAAGTCCTCATGAAGTGAGGGAGAGAATCGGAAGTCTCCCATTTCTCTCCGAGACAGGAGATGGCTGGGACAGGATGATGGAGAGCGTGAGAAACATCATTCTTCCTGACATGCTCCGCACATGGTCTCCTTCATATATGCCGCATCTGCACTCCCCCGCTCTCATTGAGTCCATAGCCTCAGAGCTTATCATCACAGCATTCAACTCTTCGATGGACAGCTGGGACCAAGGTCCTGCTGCGACTGAAATCGAAGTGAGGACGATAAAAGAGCTTTGCAGGCTTTTCGGCTATCCAGAAGAAGCCGACGGTGTCTTCACATCAGGAGGAAGCCAGTCGAATATCTCGGCATGCATCGTCCTGAGAGACAGATTCCTGTCAAAGTGCCATGGCTGGGATGCGAAGAAGAATGGACTTCCTCCCGATTTCAGGAAATTACGGCTTTATGTGTCAGAGCTATCCCATTTCTCTTTCGAAAAAGCCGCTCATCTCATGGGGCTTGGCTACGAAAGCGTTATAAGGCTTCCTGTAGACACGAAGTGCAGGATAGACATCGCGGAAGCTGAGAGAATCATCAGCAAGGATAAAGCTGATGGCTATGAGCCTTTCATGATAGCGGCGACTATAGGCACAACGGATTTCGGCAGTATTGATGATATTTCCAGACTCAGAGATATTGCCGACAGCAACGGCATGTACCTTCACGCTGATGCCGCGTATGGCTCTGGAGCTATACTCTCATCATATAGCGGAAGACTGGGGAATCTCTCTCTTGCAGATACGATTACTATCGACTTCCACAAGATGTTCCTCTTGCCGATATCATGCTCTGTGCTGCTTGTGAAAGATGCGACGCTTCTTGATTCCTTCATGCTTCATGCTGATTACCTCAACAGAGAAGAGGATGAGGAAGAAGGATATATAAACCTGGTGGGCAAATCGATGCAGACTACAAGACGCTTTGATGCGCTCAAGGTTTACATGTCTTTCCGGATGAGAGGACGCGATGGATTCAGGAGTATAATGGACACCTCGATTGGCAACGCGGAATATTTCTATCATCGCATACAGAATGACAGCGCATTCTACGCTCCAATAGAGCCTGAACTCAGCTCTGTTGTCTTCGCGCTCGAAGGTGGTGACGAAAGAAACCGACATATCAGGAAAGCTTTGCTTAAAGACGGTATTGTCATCGGGCAGACAGTGTTCCAGGGCCGTGTCATGCTCAAGTTCACGCTTCTTAATCCACACCTTACCCATGAGCATATCGATGAGCTTATAAGAAGAATGAAAACAATCTAAGTGACACATGCCTCTTTGCGTATTATCTTTCAGTAAGGAGGCATTCCATGAAAATAATGCTTTTTGATGCAAAACCTTATGACAGACTCTACTTTGAAGAAGCAAATAAGGATTTCGGTTTCGAGATAAGCTACACTGATTCCACGCTATCAGAGCACACTGCAATTCTCGCCTCTGGCTATGACGCGGTATGCCCTTTCGTTGATTGCACTGTCGATAAGAAGGTGATTGACACTCTGAAGAACGAGGGTGTGAAGATCATAGCACTGCGCTCTGCGGGCTACAATAATGTCGATTACCATTATGCTGAATCACTATCAATACCAGTTGTGAGAGTTCCGGCATATAGTCCGCATGCCGTCGCGGAGCATTCGTTCGCCCTGCTCCTTGCAATAGTAAGGAAACTCACACATGCATACGTAAGGACAAGAGAATTCAACTTCTCGCTTAACGGACTTGTAGGTTTTGATCTCAATGGAAAGACAATCGGGATCATTGGAACAGGAAAGATAGGCAAAGCTGCTATTTCCATAGCAAAAGGCTTTGGGATGAAGGTCCTCGCCTACGATCCATTCCCATCAGCAATCAAAGGAGTTGAATTCACAGATCTCGATACTCTTCTCCAGCAGAGCGATATCGTCAGTCTCTACTGCCCTCTCACAAACGATAACAAGCACATGATAAACAGAGGGACGCTCAAGATGATGAAACCAAGCGCTGTCATAGTGAATACATCCAGAGGCGCGCTTATTGACAGCGAGGCGCTTCTTGATGCGCTCAAGGAGAAGAAAATCAGGGCAGCTGCCCTCGATGTCTACGAAGAGGAGACGGGAATCTTCTACACAGACCAGAGCGACACAGGCATAGAAGATGACACGCTGGCCCGTCTCATAAGCATGCCCAATGTGATAATCACATCACACCAGGGATATCTTACGGAGGAGGCGCTCAGGGCGATAAGCCAGACAACGCTCAGCAACATCAGGGAATTTGCAGAAGGAAGAGAGCTCACGAACCTAGTGAAATGAGAAAACAGCGGCTCCGGGATTTCCTGGAGCCGTCTTCATTCAGAATGATTTCAATAATTCGATATGGGCCTTGGCCTTCTCGATTTTGTCCTCGAATTCTGCTTTCTTCGATTTTTCCTTCTCTACAGCCTCAGGCTTCGCGTGAGAGACAAATGCTTCATTAGAGAGTTTCTTCACTGAGCCTTCCAGCAGCTTCTCATTCTTTTCGATCTCGCCTTCGAGCTTCTTTATCTCAGACTCTATATCGATAGCCTCACGCACGAAGACAAATGCCTCGAATCCGATGCCTGATGCGGGAAGCGCACCTTTAACATCCTCTTTTCCTTCCATATCGATAATCACTTCCGACGCGTTCATGAAGGAAGAAAGAAGAGAAAGCTCGTCATTCATAAATGATGACGCCGCATTGTCCTTTCCGATACGGACGACAACCTTGAGCTTCTTCTCAGGCGGTATCTGCAGGCTTGCGCGTGCGGCCCTTACGACTCTCGATGCTTCCTGAAGGGATGAGACAAGCGTCATCGCCTCCTTATCATCGAGCAGCGGATCATATTCAGGATATGAAGAAGCAATCACATCACCTTTATGGTTAGGAAGCTTCTGATAGATTTCTTCCGTGATGAAAGAGAGGAATGGATGCATGAGCCTCATGCTCTTCTCGAGTATATCCATAAGAATGGAGACCTGAAGATCCTTCTCCTCGTCAGAGCCATGGAAGAGCCTGTCTTTCGACGCCTCTATATACCAGTCACAGAAATCATTCCAGAAGAATGAATAGATTGCCTGAGCGCTTTCATTGAAGCGGTAATTGGCCATCGCATCAGCAATTTCCCTTGCCGAATCATTGAATCTTGAGTAAATCCAGCGATCCATCACATTGAGCTTTTCGCGCTTTATCTCCACGAGATTCCTGCCTTCGATATTCATCAGAAGGTAGCGCGCCGCATTCCAGATTTTGTTAGCGAATCTCGAGCCGAGGCGGAATGAATCCATATCAATCATCACATCCTGCCCCTGAGCGGCAAGATAGCAGAGCGTGAACTTCATCGCGTCAGCGCCATACTTGTCGATGACCTCAATCGGATCGATACCATTCCCAAGCGACTTCGACATCTTCCGTCCCTGGATATCCCTGACAAGTCCTGTGATGACTATATCGCGGAATGGAGCTTTGCCAAGGAATTCCTCGGAAGCCATTATCATTCTGGAAATCCAGAAGAAGATGATGTCATACGCGGACACAAGAGTGTTCGTAGGGAAGAATTTCTCGAGATCAGGTGTTTTATCAGGCCAGCCAAGCGTCGAGAACGGCCAGAGCCATGAAGAGAACCATGTGTCAAGGACATCAGAATCCTGCTTCAGGCTATGGCTGTGACACTCTGGGCATTCATCCGGGTCAGTGCGGGAGACAATCATCTTGCCGCAGTCCTGACAATACCAGACTGGAATCCTATGACCCCACCAGAGCTGACGTGAGATACACCAGTCACGGATGTTCTCCATCCAGTGCTGATAAGTATTCTCCCATCTTCTCGGATAGAATACGATATCTCCATCCTTCCAGGCCTTGAGCGCCTTGTCAGCCAATGATTTCATGCTCACGAACCACTGCTCTGAAAGATACGGCTCGACAGTCGTATGACAGCGGTAGCAGTGTCCTACATCGTGTGCATGGTCAGTGATTTTCACGAGGTATCCGCCCTTCTCGAGATCCTCCACGACAAGTGCCCTCGCCTCTTCAGCTTTCATGCCTCTGTACTTCTCAGGCACATTCCCATTGAGCGTGCCATCTGGATTGAGAAGGTTTATCGCCTCGAGATTATGTCTCTTGCCGCATTCCCAGTCATTCGGGTCATGTGCCGGAGTGATCTTGACCATACCCGTTCCGAATTCCATATCGACAAAGCGGTCTGTGATGATAGGAATCTTCTTGTCTGTGAGCGGGAGCGAAAGCTCTTTGCCGACAACTGATTTATAACGCTCGTCATCTGGATGAACAGCGACAGCAACATCTCCGAACATCGTCTCAGGACGTGTGGTCGCGACTGTGATATACCCAGAGCCATCAGCATATGGGTATCTGACATCATAAAGCTTTCCGGGAACATTCTCGTACTCAACCTCGTCATCAGCAAGCGCTGTGCCGCACTTCGGGCAGTAATTGACGAGATACATACCCTTGTAGATGAGGCCACGCTCGTAAAGCGTGACAAATGCTTCCCTTACAGCTCTCGATAGACCTTCGTCCATTGTGAAGCGCTCATGCTTCCAATCGCAGGAACAGCCCATCTTCTCAAGCTGCCTCGCGATGATATCGTGATGCTTTTCCTTCACGCTCCAAGTGCGCTCGATGAACTTCTCGCGTCCGAGGTCCTGGCGTCTGAGGCCTTCCTTCTGCAGCTGTCTTTCAACGACATTCTGAGTGGCGATGCCAGCATGGTCAGTTCCAGGGACCCAGAGTGTTGGACGTCCATGCATACGCTGATAGCGCACGATTATATCCTGAAGGCTATTATTGAGAGCATGTCCCATATGGAGAATGCCTGTGACATTCGGTGGTGGCATGACTACTGAGAAATGCTCTTTGTCGGAAGATGATGGAGAGAACTCACCCTTCTCCTTCCATTCTGAATATATACGCTCCTCAAAATCCTTAGGGTCGTAATTCCTCATCAGTTCAACTGCCTTCATAAAATCCTCCAGCTTTCCGTTGAAGTCTAGCGCAAAATACGGTCACGGAACAACCAACCCTGGCATCAATTTCCTATCCTTTATCATGATGCCGGTATATAATGAAAAAGAACACCAGAGGAGGTTGTTATGAAGAAGATTCTCTTCGCCGCTTCGGAATGCGTTCCGTTCGTGAAGACAGGGGGGCTTGCTGATGTCGTTGGAAGCCTGCCTCAGGCTTTTGACAAGTCCGAGTATGATATACGTGTGATAATCCCGAATTACCATGCCATAAAGCCGGAATACAGGGAAAAGATGGAGTGCATATATTATTTCCAGATGGACAACAGGATATATGTAGGTGTCCATCGTCTGGAAATGAATGGCATCACATATTACTTCATCGATAACGAGCAGTATTTCTCGGGTCTTGTCCCATACTATGATCTCTATCAGGATCTTGAGCGCTTTGCTTATTTTTCAAAAGCTGTGCTCTCAGCGCTGCCGCTCATAGGCTTCCGCCCTGACATAATCCACTGCCACGACTGGCAGACATCGCTGATTCCTGTATATCTCAATACAGTATTCCAGGGGGATCCCTTCTTCAGAGGCATAAGAACGGTCTTCACGATCCACAACATAAGATTCAAAGGCGAATGGGATGTTGGACATATAAGATGGGTATCAGCACTTCCTGACGAAGTGTTCGAGCCAGGACTTCTTGTCTCTCCGTATCAGGACAGATCGATTCCGAAATCAGACTGGAACTGTACGATGATGCGCGGCGGCCTTGTCTATTCAGATTACATAACGACTGTAAGCAACAGCTATGCAGGAGAGATACAGACACCGGAATTCGGAGAAGGTCTGGAGGATATCCTCCGCTGGAGACATGAGCGCTTGTGGGGCATCATCAATGGCATAGACTACAACACATGGAATCCGCAGACGGACAAGAACCTCGCAAAGGACTATACGGTACGCACGAGAAAGAATGGAAGGAAAGCCGACAAGCTTGCACTGCAGAAGGAGATGGGACTCAAGGAGAATCCTGATGTGCTGACACTTGCCGTCGTCTCCAGGCTCACAGACCAGAAAGGCCTTGATATCATCGACAGATGCATGGACAGGCTCTGCTCGATGAACATCAATCTCATAGTACTCGGTACAGGTGATCCGTACTACGAGAACATGTTCAGGTATTACCAAGGCAAGTACCCTGATAAAGTCAGGGCTGTCATTGCCTACTCCGATCCTCTCGCGCATCGCATCTATGCAGGAGCCGATGCAATCCTCGTCCCTTCGGCATTTGAGCCATGCGGACTTACGCAGCTGATAGCGCTCAGATATGGAATGATTCCTATCGTCCATGAAATAGGTGGACTCAGGGATACTGTAAAGCCATTCAATGAATACGAGGATCAGGGAACTGGATTCTCATTCCACAATTACTCTGCTGACGAGCTTCTCGACAGAATAAAGCATGCATACTGGATCTACAACGAGAAACGTGAGCTGTGGGAGCATATGCAGAAACGAGGAATGGAGGAAGACTGGTCCTGGAAGAAATCCGCGGAGATCTACAAAGAGCTATACTCGAGGATGTGACATATGAAAAGGCCGGTTGTCCCGGCCTTTTCAATCCCCAATGGTTATGCCTACTCCGCATCTACAGCGTTTTCAGGCGCTGTGCTGATTGGAGTAAGCCCCTTGATTGATATATCAACATTGTAGCCCTTGCTGTCAAGATATTTCAGTATCTCCTCAAGCGTATAATTCTCCAATCCTGTGGAATCTGAGACGAAACGCACGTTGCTGCTGTCTGCCTGGATTGCGAATGAAGGGAGAATGTCTTCAGTCTGCGCGGAAGATGAGCCGAAGAACATGAAACCGCCAATGAAGATGAAGACAACTGCCGCCGCTGCTGTTATAAGCCCTGGAAGCGATACCTCAAGGCGACGTCTGATGAAACTGACCTTCTTCCCACTCTGGAAGTACTTGTTATCCAGAAGCGTGTAGATGCGATCCTTGCTCTTCATGAGCACTTCAGATGGATATTCTGCGCTCTTTATCCTCTCGGAGACTCTTTTCATAGCATCAAGGTGTTTCTGGCATGCAGCACAATGTTCCAGGTGCTCCATTACCTGTGTCTTATATGGCTCCTTGAGCTCACCATCGAGATAAGCTGAGAGCATCTGCGAATCAATACACATCTCTATCCTCCGTAGAAAGAGCTTCCTCAAGCTTCTTGCGCGCTCGGAACACCCTTACCTTGACATTCGTCTCGGAAATGCCGAGCACTTTCGCTATAGCTTTGTAATCGAGACCCGAATACTCCTTCAGCTGGATTACAAGCCTCAGGTTCTCAGGCAGCGATTCTATAGCCGCACGCACTTCCCTTCTGTTCTCAGCCTCGATTGCAGCTTTCGCGCCATCGTTGTCATCAACAGTCTGGGACGGCATGCGCTTCACCTTCTCAACCATCTCAGTCTCACGCTTTGTGTGCCTTATGTGGTTGAGCGCGAGATTCTTCGCGACTCTGAGAAGCCAGTATTTTGCATCATCCTCGCTCGGGAAGGTCATGTTCTTCACATAGAACCTCTCGAACGTCTCCTGCGTGAGATCCTCGGCAATCTCAGCATTGTACACGATGTGCATTATCACCTGAATAATCAGATGGTAATCCGCATCGTAGATACGTCTGAAATCATCGCGGTCCGTGCTTTTTATTTCCATACCTTTAACACCTGATAATCCGGAAGGTTACACTTTCTGAAGAACTGCTCCTGACGGAGTGTCCTTGACAGCATAGCCCATCGAGAGAAGCTTATTCCTTATCTCGTCAGCTTTCGCCCAGTCCTTCGCCTTCTTTGCTTCTGCTCGTTCTTCAAGAAGTTTCATTGCCTCAGCATCGATGCTTTCTTCCTTCTTCCCGGCTTTTTCCAGTCCTAGTCCCAGAACACCATCCATATAATACGCGGCGGCGAGCTTGTCTTCAGGGGAAATCTCCTGATCCTTCATCATCTGCCATAGCACAGCAAGCGCTTTCGGAGCGTTGAGATCATTCTCCATCTCGCTGTCAAACGCCGCCATGTACTCCTTCGCTTTCGCAGATGGCACTGAAGAAGGAGAGGATACCGCCTTTGCCTCCGCAACACGCTCCATAAGCCCTTTTCTCGCGGTACGTGCCGCATCAAGCGCCTCATATGAGAATCTAAGCTGGCTTCTGTAATGGCCTGTGAGGCAGAAATAACGGTAATCGAGAGCGTCATATCCTTCCTTCTCCAGCACTGGAAGCGTTACGAATGTACCTGATGATTTTGACATCTTCGCCCCGCCCATGAGCAGGAACTCACCATGGCACCAGTAATTGACCCATGTCTTTCCAGTAGCGGCTTCAGACTGGGCTATCTCATTCGTATGGTGCACAGGGATTGCATCGATGCCACCGCAGTGGATATCGAAATGCTCACCAAGGTATTTCATCGACATCGCAGAGCACTCGATATGCCACCCAGGATATCCCCTGCCCCACGGCGAATCCCACATCATCGCCTGATCTTTGAACTTCGAATTCGTGAACCAGAGGACAAAATCCTTTGGATTCTTCTTGTTGGAGTCTACTTCGATACGCGCTCCGCTCTTGAGCTCGTCGAGATTAAGGCGTG
Source organism: uncultured Spirochaetaceae bacterium (assembly GCA_944388955.1). Taxonomy (GTDB): domain Bacteria; phylum Spirochaetota; class Spirochaetia; order Sphaerochaetales; family Sphaerochaetaceae; genus Ornithospirochaeta. Next base: position 26,597 of record CALXKJ010000022.1, read on the forward strand.
CAAGCTTGCCGTAATCAGAAATCGAATCAATCGAGAAATATACATTGCCTCCGGAGATATAAGTATGCCCGCCATCCTCAAGTCTCTTTATAAGAGCAATCATATCAGCAATATGATCGGTTGCGCGGCATACGATATCAGGGCGCTCGATATTCAGGGCTTCCTCATCGTGGAAGAAAGCTTTCATATAGAATTCAGCGATATCCCAAACCGATTGCCCTGTCTCCCTGGCGCTCTTCTCCATCTTGTCCTCACCGTCATCACCATCACCTGTGAGATGTCCGACATCCGTGATATTCATCACATGCCTGACTTCATAGCCTGAACGGCGAAATGTTCTTCTGAGAAGATCCTCGAAAATATATGTGCGGAGATTGCCTATATGCGCATAGTTGTAGACAGTAGGTCCACAGCAATACATCGAAACTTTCCCTGGAACTATAGGGTTGAAATCCTCGATGCTTCTCGACATTGTATTATACAGTCTCATAATGCCTCCTGTCTTTTTATGATGATAATATGCCGATTCAGTACTTTTCCTCAAGAAGAGGATATAATCAATGCATGAGCTCAGTTCACCGCAAAGCAGAAAGCATCGTAATCGCTGAAGGCGTCAGCATGAAAGATCGTACATCCTTCTATACAGGAGGCAAGGCTGAGTATTATGCCGAGCCCCGCTCAACAGAGGAATGTCTCAGCGTTCTTGAACTTGCATACAAGAAGAGCCTTCCAGTAACTGTCATCGGCTCTGGTACCCATATCCTCGTCTCGGAGAGAGGAATTCCCGGTCTTGTTCTCTCAACAGCGAGCATGAAAGGAATAACCATCAAAGGAAATCTGATGGAAATAGCCCCGGGAGAGCCTTTTGATAACGTCATAAACATCGCGATTGAGCACAATCTCATAGGTCTTGAGGAGCTTGCGGGAATACCAGGGACTGTCGGAGGTGCGCTCTCAGTCAATGCTTCTGCAAACGGGAGGGAGATTGCTGATGTCTTCTTCTATGCCGATTATCTCTCGTTTGACGGGCTTTATATGAGACGTCCCGCCTATGGTGATTATTTCAGGGCACAGAAGACTGCATTCGGAATTGATGGCATTATGGTATCGATAGCGCTCAGGCTTACCCCCTCAAGGGCATCAGCTGAGGCAAGGAAGAGCAAGGAAAAGTATGTCGAGCTGATGTTCATCCCGCCTTGCAGGCGTTTCTCTGGAGAGATTTTCCGTGACCCGGAAGCCATGAGCGCGGCAAGCATCATAAGAAGAATCGGTCCGCTCTCATATGGACGGGCCTCATTCTCCGATTACCAGCCCAATTCGATATTCACATTCCCTGGCTGCAAAGCCGATGAGATCCACTCCCTGATAAAGCTTGCGGAAGAGAAATCCGAATCAGAACTCGGCATAAAGCTTGAGCGCTCGATATCAGTCTTCGGTGATTTCAGCTAACGAGATAATATAGTCAAGCTCACCATCCGTCGAGAATGACACCCTGCTCCTTCCATTCTCGAATCCGAATGATATTGAGAATGCCACGAAAGGACTGCCGTTTCTGTAGCCAAGCGTCAAATATGGAAGCTTCAGCATGAAATACAACCCATCGCTTCCATACCCAAGACTTACCCTATCCCAGCTGAATCCAAACTCATATGAGTTATATGAACGCCCTCTCTTCGTGAATGAATGCTCAAGATGTGAAAAGACACTCACATCTCCGCTCTCGATGACTGAATATATCTCTGATGAATATGGGAGATAATCATCGCTGAACACTGGTGCTTCCCCGAATGAGATAGCAAGATCTGAATAGAAGAAATCCTCGCCGAAGCTCCATGAAACTCCCCAGGTACGCTCCTCATCATCATCGAAAAGCGCTATCGGAGAACCATACAAGAAAGAGAGCGAGTAAGCTTCATGCTTCAATCTTATGGAGAACATCCCCTTGTATCCAAGCTCGGGAGAAAATGATGCGATTGCATATCCGCATAAGAACTTCCACCTTGCATCAATAACGGTATACATCGTCTCATATCTGCCGCTACCCATCCAGTTCTCATGAAAGCTTTTCTCGTTACTTCCGCCATGTGCATATAGCAGGGCGGCATCGAAATACTCATGACTGTAAGTGAATGAGAAGAGAAAACGCTTATCGAAGCTTGCCATGATACCAAGCGGCCCTGCATCCAGTACCCATCCTGATACCGAGCCAGTCCGTCTTGGGCGCAGAGCCCGGGGAAGCAGTGAAAAACCGTGCCTGTAGGGATTGGCAATCGACATGACAATACCTTCTCTTGAGATATCACCATAAGAAAGCGAGCCAAGCGAAAGATACGCATCCCCGCCCTGAAGGGAAATGGAAACACTCTCACTGCCAATGAGCGTATTTCCATTCTCTATATCCACAAAGGCATAAAGCTTCATCGGCAGAACAAGAACAAGGATAAACAGCAGGATTCTCATATATCTCTATACGCGCTGTTCTGGCAGAAGTGTAACAACTTACAATCTTATTGCTGGCTTCATAGTGACTTTCATTTCCTTTTGATATAACATTCCAGAACATAATCCAGGAGAAATGAAAGAATGGTAATACTTACTCTGAACTGCGGCAGCTCTTCTGCCAAGTACCAGGTTTATGACTGGGAAGAAAAGGATGTGCTCTGTGTTGGTGTTGTTGAGCGCATTGGGCTTGAGTACTCGACGATTGAGCAGAAGTCAATCGGCAAGGAAACATATAATGAGAGATTTATCTCTCCTACCCACAAGGAAGCCATCGAGCTCATCCTGAAGATGCTTGTCGATGAAAAATATGGCTGTATCAAATCCCTCTCTGAAATCGGAGCTGTAGGCCACCGTGTCCTCCACGGCGGTGAGCTTTTCAAGAAGTCCACTCTCGTTACGGATGATGTCGTGGAGAAGCTCAAGACTCTTATCCCTCTCGGACCGCTCCACATGCCTGCCAATATCATGGGTATTGAGGTAGCAAGAAGCCTCATGCCAAACGTGCCACAGGCTATCGTGATGGATACCGCATTCCACCAGACAATGCCAGAAGAAGCATTCATGTACGCTGTTCCATATGAGTGGTATACAAAATACAACGTGCGCCGCTATGGCTTCCACGGGACAAGCCATCTCTATTGCGCGAAGCGTGCAGCTCTCCTTCTTGGAAAGAAGAATGAGGATACAAATGTCATCATCCTCCACATTGGAAACGGTGCTTCTGCATGTGCTGTCAAGAATGGCGTATGCGTTGAGACATCGATGGGTCTTACTCCGCTTGAGGGCCTCGTTATGGGCACAAGATCCGGTGATATCGACCCGGCAGTGATTCCATACATCTGCACGAACACAGGCATGACTGCACAGGACATGGACACACAGCTTAACAAGAAGTCCGGTCTTGTAGGTATATGCGGCATGTCTGACAGACGCGATGTGCATGAGGCCGCGAAGAATGGTGACAAGAAAGCACAGCTTGGCGTGAATATGGAAATCCACAGAATCAAGAAGTATATCGGTGCTTATGCCGCTCTTCTCGGAAGAGTCGATGCAATCGTCTTCACAGCCGGTGTCGGCGAGATGGGCGAACACATCAGGAAAGGCGCATGCGAAGGACTTGAAAACCTTGGAATCATGATTGATGAAGAGAAGAATGATCTTTCACATTGCCGCAACGCAGAGACATGCATCTCCAAGGATGAAAGCCCTGTCAAGATCTTCGTCATCCCGACAGATGAGGAGCTTGTCATGACAGAAGATGCATACGCACTGATGAATGGCACATATGATATCCATACAAACTTCCATTACTCCTTTGAGGATCCAGCATATGTGAACAAGGCACGTGCAAGAGGTCTTAAGGAACAGCTCAAGAAGAAGCCGGAGCTTGAGAGAATCATAGCACTCCCGCCTTCAGGCTGTTCATGCTCAGCTAAAGGCTGCTGAAAATATGGCTGCTGTGCAATATGAGTGCAGCAGCCTATTTTATAAGATATGCCGCAGGAAAACCTGCCAGGCTCGTCCTGCAGGATGAATGCGGCAGAGATTCTATTCCTAAGGGTGTGGGAAGCACTATTCGGTGAAGAACAGCACAGCAGCGGCAATGGAAACCAGACTGCAGCT
>CALXKJ010000023.1 GCA_944388955.1 uncultured Spirochaetaceae bacterium
CTTGAATGCCTGCCCTCTGAGGCTGCTGACAAGCTGTTCTCTATTCAGATGCCATAGTTATTAAAGCAGAATTCAGGATGAAAAAGAGGAGTATAGCCGGTCTTTTGGATGACAAACTTCTTTCTCCATAGTACACTTTCAATGTTATGGACACCGAACTTGTATATCAGTTGATTATGATCGTTGTAGGATTCATCCTGATTTACCTAGCGATCAAGAAGGAAATGGAGCCAACGTTGCTCCTTCCAATGGGATTCGGCGCGATACTTGTTAACCTGCCAGGATCTGTCATGCTTGAAGAGCATGCAATTCTCCAGTGGCTGTACAGTGTCGGAATCGAGAGCGCTGAGGCATTCCCTCTGCTTCTCTTTATCGGAATAGGTGCGATGATTGATTTCGGACCACTTATCTCTAAGCCTTGGCTTATCTTCATTGGAGCTGCGGGGCAGGGTGGTATCTTCATTTCGATGATTATCGCATCGCTTCTAGGCTTCCCTCTCAATGATGCCGCTTCAATCGGTATCATCGGAGCTGCAGATGGACCTACAGCCATTCTTGTTTCCCAGCGTCTTAACTCGAATTATGTCGCTGCGATTCTTGTTGTAGCCTACTGCTACATGGCCTTGGTTCCTATGATACAGCCTGTTGTGCTCAAGGCGACAACAACCAAGAAGGAGAGAGCTATAAAGATGCATTATTCAGCTGGCTCTGTATCGAAGACGACAAGGATTCTCTTCCCGATTGCTACAACAATCGTCTGTGGCATCCTTGCTCCGGATTCAGCAGCTCTTGTTGGTATGCTGATGTTCGGTAACCTTCTTCGTGAGTGCGGCGTTCTCGATAGCCTTTCAAGAGCGGCTCAGGATATGCTTTCACCGCTTATCACACTTATGCTTGGTCTTGCTATCTCCCCAATGATGTCTGGTCCTGCTCTTCTGCAGCCGGCAACGCTGATGATCATGGCATTCGGTCTTGTCGCATTTATTTTCGACACGGCATGTGGTGTCATCTTCCTCAAGATAGTGAATATCTTCCTTCCGAAGGAGAAGAAGATCAATCCGCTTATCGGCGGAGCTGGAATCTCTGCGTTCCCGATGTCTTCCCGTGTTGTACAGAAGGTCGGTATCGAGGCGAATAAGCAGAATCATCTCCTGCCATTCGCGCTTGGCGCGAACGTCTCGGGCCAGATTGCTTCTGTTCTTGCAGGTGGCTTGCTTATGTCCAGCCTTATCCCGCATGTCGAAAGCGTGACAAGTGCTATCAACGCATTCAGCGCAGTGCTCTAAGGAGGTACGCATATGATTGAGAAACTTAATTCAGTTACAGTTGATAATCTTCTTGAGAGCGGTGAGCTTACAGAAGCTCAGATTGATATGATTGGAGAGATGTACGCTGCTGGTGACTCAGCATCTGAGATCGTCTCAGCTGTCCTCGAGGAGAACTACCATGCTTCAGCATCCGTTGGTATCGGACTCTCAAGCTGGGGACTCCTTGCTGGAGCTCTCGGAATTCTCTTTGTTGTTCTTATTGTCCTCAATAAGATTACTGGCAGGAAGAAAGACGAGGAGAAATAAGAAATCCTGTATTCATTCAAAGGGCTGCTTCGGCAGCCTTTTTGCATATCTGGAGTTTGTGTGAGCTTTTCTCATACCGGTTGACTATATTCGAAACTCTTTGTAGCTTTAATGTTCGGAAACGAACTATGGTTAATGATATGCTTCTCTTCTCAATCGGTGCAGTAGGCCGACTGGTGAGAAAATTAGGTGATAGACACGTAAAAGCAGTCGGACTCACAAGCGCACAGTTTCAGGTGATGTTCCTGCTGAATGAAAGTGGTGAGATATGCCAGCATGACATCGAAAATGAATTCTCGCTTTCAAGGGCTGCGGTATCAGGGCTTCTTGATAGCATGGAGAATGCCGGACTTATCAGAAGAGTTGTTTCTGACAATGACAGGCGGCTCCGGATTATCGAGATAACCCCAGAAGGCAAGTCAAAACTTGAAATGGCCAGAAAAATGGCTATGGACGCTGAAAAAGCAATCGATGAAGTGTTCTCTCCTGAAGAACGGAGGAACATGGTTGAGATGCTTGGACGTATCAGAGAAGTACTGGAGGAAAAGATATGCTGAAAACACTTTTATCCAGAGTACAGCAATATAAGAAGTATGCATTCATCACACCGCTCCTGATGATAGGGGAAGTTGCGATGGAAGTCATGATTCCAACGCTCATGGCTTTCATCGTCGATAAAGGTGTGGCTGCCGGGGATATGAATGAGGTTATGAAAATAGGGATTCTCATCATACTCGCAGCTTTTCTGTCGCTTGGTTTCGGAATGGCTGGGGCTTGGACAGCATCAAAGGCGTCAGCGGGATTTGCATCGAATATAAGAAGAGATCTCTACAGCAGGATAATGGATTTCTCCTTTTCTGATATCGATCGCTTCTCGACTTCCTCACTCATAACGAGAATGACTACGGATGTTCAGAATGTCCAGCAGTCATTCCAGATGATGATACGAATCTGCTTTAGGGCGCCTGTCATGTTCATCTTCGCCATCATCATGGTATACCATAATGGCCGTTCACTCTCGACAGTCCTTGCTGTCGCGATTCCAATCGTTATCTTCCTTATCTATCTTATTTTCAAAAGCAGCTATTCATCATTCACTGCTGCATTCAGAGGATATGACGTATTCAACAGGGTCGTGCAGGAGAATCTTACGGGTATCCGCACCGTAAAAGCTTATGTCAGGGAGAAACAGCAGCAGGAGATATTCGATGAGGCGACAGATAATATAAGGCGTAATTTCAAACATGGTCAGGTGATCATGGCTCTTATGAATCCGCTGATGATGTCTGTGGCATATGTATGCATGATAATAATCAGTTACTTCGGTGCTCACCTGATCAACATCGGTCATATGGGCACAGGCGAGCTGATGAGTGTCTACACATATATGGGACAGATTCTCTCATCACTTGTAATGACAGGAATGATTATCGTCATGTTCTCAATCTCGTATGCATCAATGGTGCGTATAAGCGAGGTTCTTAACACCAAGCCGGATATGGATCCGAATCCCGAAGGATTGAAGAAAGTACCGGATGGCTCAATTGAGTTCGAGCATGTCTCTTTTGGCTACGGAAAGAAATCAAAGGTGCTCACGGATATCAATCTGAAAATAAAGAGCGGTGAGATGGTCGGTATCATCGGTAATACAGGCTCTGGAAAATCATCTTTGATATCACTTATCGCGAGGCTTTACGATGTGACGTCTGGCTCCGTGAAAGTTGGTGGACATGATGTCAGGGAATATAACCTGCATGCGCTCAGGAATGAGGTCTCTGTTGTATTGCAGAAGAACACGCTCTTCTCGGGAACTATCGAGGAGAATCTGAGATGGGGTAACCCTGAAGCTACAGACGAAGAGATAAGGAAAGCTGCTGAAGTCGCGGCAGCGGCACCATTTGTCGAAGCCATGAAGGATGGTTATAAAAGCCACGTCGAGCAAGGCGGTGCCAACTTCTCAGGAGGGCAGAAGCAGAGACTCTGTATCGCTAGAGCGCTTCTGAAGAAGCCAAGAATACTTATCATGGATGATTCGACATCAGCTGTCGATACTGCGACAGATGCCTCCATCAGAAAGGCTCTTAGGGAGGATGTCACAGATCTTACGAAGATCATCATCAGCCAGAGAGTTTCCTCTGTAATGGACGCGGATCAGATAATCATCATGAAGAATGGAATGATTGAGGACATTGGCACACATTCAGAGCTTCTGAAGCGCAATGCGGACTATATCGATCTCTATCAGACACAGACAAGAGGAGGTGATCTCGATGCTTAGAACAAGAGGCGGCGGGGCAAGGGCGAAAGACCCGAAGAAAGCCCTTGGCAGAGTTCTCCGTATTGTTTTCGGTGAAAGAAAGAAGCAGCTCGTGTTTATTATCGTGGCTATAGTCATATCGTCGTTCGCGATAGTCTACTCATCAAGCTTTTTAGGTAAGTTTATCGATAATTTCGTTACACCGCTTATCGGGGTGAAGAATCCTGATTGGCATCCTGTCGTCATGGCACTTTTCCAGTTCGCGGCAGTAGTAAGCGTGTCAGTAATCTTCAATTACTTCCTTTCAAGAATGATGGCTTCGATATCACAGGACACGCTCTATGATATCCGTGTGAAGATGTTCAGCAAAATGGAGTCTCTTCCGATTTCATATTTTGACCAGCATCAGCATGGCGAAATAATGTCGAGATTCTCCAATGATACAGACACTCTCAATCAGTTTATATCAAACTCGCTTGTCCAGCTTATGCAGGCCGGATTCACGCTCCTTATGGTTTTCGTCGCGATGCTGATGAATTCACTGCTGCTTACAGCTGTCGTGATTGTATTTGCCTTCCTGACAATACGTTCTTCCACATCTATAGCCAAAAGGTCCGGCAAGCAATTTGCTGCTCAGCAGGCGAATCTCGCTGCAGTCAATGGCTATATCGAGGAGATGATGAACGGACAGCGTGTCATCAAGGTGTTCTGCCATGAAGACCAGAGCCGTGAGGATTTCGGCAAGCTGAATGAGAATCTCAGGAAGACGATGACAAAAGCCAACACGCTTGCTAATATCATGGGACCTGTGACGATGAATATCGGAAACATACAGTATGTTGTTCTTGTCATCATAGGAGCTGTCGCTGTCATTCTCTCTGGCGGTCAGAGCGTAGGGTATACAATCGGAGGACTCGCGGCATTCCTGCAGCTGGCACGCTCGTTCTCGAATAATATCAACCAGATATCACAGCAGATGAACATGGTTCTTCTGGCGCTTGCTGGCGCAGAGCGTATCTTTGATCTCATGGATGAGGAGAGTGAAGTCGACAACGGTTATGTCACGCTTGTAAATTCCATCGAGGATGAGAATGGAAATGTAACTGAGACGGAATCGAGGACACGTACATGGGCATGGAAGCATCCGCACCATGATGGAAGTCCTGTTACATATACGCCTCTCCGTGGTGATATAGTCATGAATGAAGTCGACTTCGGTTATGTTCCCGACAAGATGGTACTTCATGATATATCGCTTTATGCGAAGCCTGGGCAGAAGATTGCGTTCGTCGGTTCAACAGGAGCTGGAAAGACCACTATTACAAACCTTCTCAATCGTTTCTATGACATCCAGGATGGAAAGATAAGATTCGATGGCATCAATATAAACAAGATAAAGAAGGATGACCTCAGGCATTCCCTTGGTATAATCCTGCAGGATACGAATCTTTTCACAGGAACAATACGTGAGAATATCCGTTTTGGAAAGCTGGACGCAACGGATGAGGAAGTCATATCAGCTGCCAGACTGGCAAATGCTCATGATTTCATAATGATGATGCCAGAAGGTTATGACACGAAGATAACAAATAATGGCGAGAGCCTTTCGCAGGGACAGCGGCAGCTTCTTTCAATCGCGCGAGCAGCCATCGCAGACCCTCCAGTGCTTGTCATGGATGAGGCAACCTCATCAATTGATACCCATACCGAGGCCCTCGTCCAGAGCGGTATGGACAAGCTTATGGCAAATCGTACAGTGTTTGTCATTGCGCATAGGCTTTCAACAGTACGCAATTCTGATGCGATTATGGTTCTCGATCATGGACGCATTATCGAACGTGGAACCCATGACCAGCTTATCGCGCAGCATGGTGTTTATTACCAGCTTTACACAGGAGCTGTTGAGCTGGAATGATGTCAGAGGAGGCGGGGCAACCTGCCTCTTTTTGCTGAAATTACCTTCCCGGCATTCTTTTCTGTTGACAGTCTTTGGTTATACACAAAGAATCTTCTTGTAAGAAAGAATCTGTGGGAGGAAATCATGGCAAAGATTACAAAAGTAGAAGATGGGAAAGTCTTCATCGAAAAAGAGGATGGCAGTGTCATTGAGGCTGACAGGGAGAATATCGATTTCGCTGTGAAATCAGGAATGGAAGTAGACATATCGGATGATGGGCGCATCTCAAAATCCGCTGAGCCCGATGATGTGTCTGAAGAAGAGTATTCCTCAGCATCGAGTCAGCCTGCTATGCCAGCAGTGCACGGGAAAGCTGTGAATAAAGTCGCATACTGCCTTCTTGCTTTCTTTCTTGGAGGACTTGGCATACACAAGTTCTATGCAGGAAAGACGCTTCTCGGCGTTCTTTACATCGTCTTCTGCTGGACATTCATCCCGAGCTTCATTTCTCTTATAGAGTTCATCATCGGGCTATGCAAGCATGCTGACAGTCAGGGGAATATCTATTTCTGATAGCCACCCCTCAGATGACATTCTTCCTTATTCCGATGGTATAGGAGACAAGATTCTCAAGCGCTGCGTTCATGAGTCTTGTCCTTGTCTCCTTTGCTGTCCATGCGATATGCGGCGTGACAATTAGATTATCAAGCTCAAAGAGCGGATGATAATGCCGCGGAGGTTCTTCGGAAATCACATCTATAGCTGCTCCTTGAATCCTTTTCTCTTTCAGTACTGTATAAAGGTCGGCTTCATTGACGATGCCGCCTCGTGCTGTGTTTATGAGGATTGCGTTTGCTTTCATAAGCGAAAGCTCTTTAAGACAGAGCATATTCTTTGTTTCTGGAGTCAATGGGGTATGTATTGTGACGTAATCTGAAGTGGATAGAAGCTTTTCAAGATCATATCGTTTATAGCCTTTCATCTCAGCTTCTTTTTTATCGGTTCGTGAAGTGTATACGACATCCATCCCGAATGCAGATGCAATCTCTGCAACTCTCATTCCGATATGGCCCATGCCGATGATCCCGATTCTCTTTCCCCAGAGCTCTGAGAGCGGGTAATACCAGAAAGAGAAGCTTCCTGATTTCTCCCATTCTCCCTGCTTTACAAGATCTGAGTGCTCCTTCACGCGGCGTGAGAATGCAAGAATGTATGCGAACACTGTCTCTGCAACACCATCTGTACTGTATTCCGGAACATTTGTTACTGTGATTCCATACTGGTGCGCCGCATCGATATCGATGATATTGTAGCCGGTTGCTGTAATGCCGATGTATTTCAGCTTTGGAAGCTCCCTGAATTCCGCTTCGCCCATCCTGATTTTGTTGATTATCAGGGCATCTGCGCCTTTCGAGCGCTCAACGACATCTTCAGGAGCTGTATTCTCATATACAGTGAGATTCCCGACAGATGAAAATCCGTCCCATGACAGATCTCCAGGATTAAGTACGTGTCCATCTAATATCACAATGTTCATAGCACGATTATAAAGCTAAATACACCATTCTTCATATTATCTGCATAGATGCTATGAAAAGCCTTCACAACTTCATCGTTATATTACTATCGAGGAGGAAAGGTTATGAGAAGGAATTCTATAAAGAAGATTGCAGCTGTTTCTGTAGCACTGGTATTATCTGCAGCAATGCTTTTCGCTGCTGATAGTGCTGCGCTCTACCAGGAGTTCTCCGATGCTGTTGCGGCAGGAGACGTGAAAGAGGCAATCGATATCTACACAGAGCTTTCCGAAACGGCTGGAAAGGAATACACAAAGGCTCAGAGAAGCTATGAGAAAGCTCTCGATGCAGGAAATATGGCAAAGGCCAGGGAAGCCTGGAATGATATGAGAAGCATCACAAGCTATCCGATGACAGAGGAGGAGAGTGACGCACTCCTCTCAGCAATTCTCAAGGAAGATGGTGATGCAAGGAAAGAAGATGCGCTGTGGCTGATGGAAAACAGTAGATACTACCATCCGATGGTAACATATTCATGGTCGTCTGATGGTGATAACTTCAGTTTCAGCTACAAGTCCTCTTCTTCAGTAACGCCGGGCGAGGAGCTTACGCTTCCTGATGCTGATTCCATCAGTGTCAATACATCACAGGCTGGTGTCCTTACAGGATGGGGCATAACTCCTGATGAGGTCACATACCAGCCTGGAGAGACAATCGAGGCACCATACACAGATCAGACATATTACGCTATATGGTCAACCCAGGTTGTTTTCTCTGACAGTGTCACTGGCTTCAGCTCAGAAGTTACTGATGTCGCGTCGGGTGATGAGGTTGCTGTACCTGTGCTTTCAGCTCCGGATGACAGCTATGTCTTCTCTGGCTGGGTCGATAAATCCTCTGGTGAGTATATAGCTCCGGACGATGAGACTGTAACGCTTGAGGGAAATGGTGCCCGCTTTGAGGCTCTCTGGAAGAAAGCTGAGATCAAGGATCTTTCATCCAAGCACTATGATATCGCATCGCTTCCTGAAAATACGCAGGTATCACTCCAGTTCGTGCTTTCAAACAGCGGAACAGAGGATCTGAGGAATCTTGAGATTGAATGCACAGGCGATGATGGTTTTCAGGTGCTTGCCGGAAGCGGCAGGATCTCATTCCTTGGTGATGGCAATGATGTCACTCTCACAGGATTGAAAGCTGTAGGTACATCCAGCGGTACGCACACGCTTGATATAACAGTTACAGATCGGGATGGCGATGTCTGGTCTTCATCATTTGATGTGACTGTTGAATGACAGGGATTATCCGGATACTGATAATCTGGTGCCCATAGATTAGGAATGAAGGACCTGGGATGACTCACCTCAGGTCCTTTTTTTTCAGAATGTGAGCTTTTTCACTTCTTCAATCGAATTCTCTATCGCTGGAGGAAGAACAGCCCTTCCATCAAATGCCTTCATATCCTTGAAGCCAGTTCCTGTAAGGAGAACTACAGCTTCGGCATTCTCTCCAAGCTCCGCGGCAAGATGATTCCTGTCTTTAAGAAGAGCCGCGTAAGCGCATGCGGCTGCAGGTTCTGCAAGCACTCCCGAAAGAGACGTAAGCTCTAACTGGCTGTCGAGGATAGCTTCATCGCTTACAGTGACTGTCCATCCTCCAGATTCCTTTACAGCTCTTGCCGCCATGCGTCCGTTTGCAGGAAGATCCACGGAAATTGAATCTGCTCTTGTCGTGGCTTCTATTGCTCTCGTATCATCACTGTTTATAGCTCTTGAGATGGCATCTGATTTCTCTGACTGACATGCAACAAGGCGTGGAGCCTTGTCAATCAGCCCAGCTTTCAGCAGATCGGAGAAGCCCTTTGCTACACCGCCTATTATGCATCCATCACCAACAGGTACATAAATGACATCCGGGGCTTTTCTTCCAAGCTGCTCAAAAAGCTCAATGGAGATTGACTTCTTTCCCTCTATGGTCATCGGGTTATATGCCGTGTTCCTGTTTATTCCCCCGAATAGCTTCGTGTATTCAATTGAAAGCGCGAATGCATCGTCGTATGTGCCTTTGACAGGAACGACATGAGCACCATATAAAACGCTTTGCATCAGCTTGTTTATAGGTGCTGACGCTGGAACGAAGAGGATTATATCGAGATCCATTGCCGCGCCTACTGCGGACATTGCAGCACCGGCATTGCCTGTGGAAGCAAGTGCTATTTTCCTTATTCCATGGGCTTTTGCCTGCAATGCTACTTCATAGCTTGCCCTGTCTTTGAAAGAGCCTGAGATGAGCTGGCTATCGAGCTTGAATGAGAGCTTCGGAAGCGATAGTTTCTTCTGGATTCTCCGCGGCCTCATCAGCGGTGTGATTCCGATAGGGAATACATCTGGATCATCTGAGGGGTAAGGATAGAAATCATCGGGTGTGACATGCTCTTTCGCCTTTGCTGCTTTCAGCACATCATCCTCAAGTTCGACGATAAGATTTCCTTTTGGGAAATGCGTGCCGTCATTCTCTTTCGCGCAATCAGGGCACTGATACATTATCTCATCGGTATAGAATACCTTGCCGCAGTCTGAACATACATAATGGAATCTCATTGCATACTCCTGAAAATGCCGGTCAGTGACCGGCATCTATCAACCTTTTATCATGTTGTTGAATTCTGTGATGAGCTTGTCGATCTTCGGTGTGAGCTTTGGAAGCTCCTTCCAGTATTCCCTGTCGTACCACTGCCTGTTAAGCTCCTCATAGGTCTTGCCTTGCTGCTCAACCCATGTATAGTACTTGAGGTTGTGGATTCTCAGCCTGTCGTAGTAGCCGAGCTCGAGCGCATTGTCTATTCCCTGATGGAGAAGCGCTGCGGCATGGACCTTGGCTGCTTCCATCTCAGTAAATGCTCCCTGTTCAGCTGTAAGCTCTGCAAGGCGGGAAGTATACATCGATGTGCTGTCTGTGAGAATCGTGAATACCACATCGTCCTCTTCCATCTCGTAGTACTTGGCCATCTTGATAGCTGAAAGCATATTGCCTATTCCGGATATTCCGAAGAGCGCGAGATTTGAGATATCAGCTTCACTGACGCCAATGGATCTGAGATAGTTCTTGCCACTCTCTTCATTGAAGAGCCTGTAGATATCCATACAGTCCTGATCATCGATTGAGAGAACCATGTCAGTATTCTTCACGTTGTGGATCCATGGTACATGCTTATCTCCGATACCTTCGATTCTATGTGCACCGAATCCATTCCTGAGGAGGGTAGGACACTGAAGTGCTTCACCTGCGCCTATCTTGATATCAGGATAGACATTCTTGAGATGGTCTCCTGCGGCAAGTGTTCCGCCTGAGCCTGTGGATGAGGCATAACCTCTGATGTTCTCTTTCTTTACGCCGAGATTCTTCAGTACTTCAAGTATGGCGGATCCTGTTACCTCGTAATGCCAGAGATAGTTCTCGAACTGCTCGAACTGGTTGAAGATGACGATATGTGCGCCGCGCTCCCTATCCAGCTCATGGCATTTGTCGAAGATTTCCTTTACGTTCGACTCACAGCCCGGTGTCGCGATAATCTCGCCAGCGACAGTCTTGAGCCAGTTGAATCTTTCCTGTGACATATCCTCAGGAAGGATTGCGATGCTGCTGCAGCCAAGAAGTGCACTGTTATATGCGCCGCCTCTGCAGTAGTTTCCTGTAGAAGGCCATACAGCCTGCTGCTCCGTCGCATCGAAGTTTCCTGTGACAAGGGCAGGAGCAAGACAAGCATAAGTTGCTCCGACTTTATGCACTCCGCATGGGAACCATTTGCCAGCGAGCGCGAGGATGCGTGCTTTTGTGCCTGTTATCTCTCTTGGAATCTCAATGAAATTGACTCCTCCGAAACCACCGCCGGAATCCTTTGGCTCGTTATGCCAGTTGATTCTGAATAGATTGAGTGGATTGACGTCCCATAAGCCAACGCCTTTGAGTTTTTCCTTTATGTCATCCGGAATAAGAGCCGGATCCTTCATCTGTGCGAATGTAGGGAGGATGATACCTTTTTCCCTGCACCTTTCAGCATTTTTCTGAGCTATAGCCTTATGCTTTCTGAGGTTGATTAGCATTATAGCCTCCTGTTATCAGAGTATAGTGTGAGAGCGAAAATTGTAAAGCAGAAATTGCGGTTTCAATAAATGTTAAAAGTGAAATTTATCTAAATTGTAAATCTTCCGTTTCCAGTCCTCTTGATGACCTGGCATTTTGAAGCCGCAGAGAAGAGCGTGTCTATCGCATGTCCTGTCTTCTGATATCCCATTTCAGCGACGAATCTTGATTTCAGCTCCTTCTTTGTCATTGTCCTGCCTTCTCTCTCAATAATTGAATAAAGGCACCATGCGGCTTCCTCTGCAGGTATCTGGTAGGAATACCTCTGCTCGGAATCAGGGGTTGGACGGTAACTATCATCCTCATTCTCTTTATGGAAGACTCTCTCCCCATCGGCATCTGAGGAGATTCTTACTGGAAGAAGAGAAGCGATGCTATCAAAAACAGGCAGGATTCTCGAGCCTACTTTCTTCAGGGAAAGTGAGTTTATGACTCTTTTGAAAAGAAGACTTTCCTTTATAGGTGCTTCTGTTTCGATTACAGCAAGCATTCTTTTCCTTATCTCGTCATCAAGCATACCTGAGATTATCTCATCAGGTGTCACGTTAAGTGTCTCAAGGACAGCTTCATGATATTCCTTTCTCTCTGCCATACATGAATTTTACTGCCTGATTGTCTTGAAAGCAAAGGAAATATGCACTCGTTAATGCTTTCTGTATATATAATTGCAATAAAAGCTGGAAATCATGGCAAGAAAGTGGTGGATAATCTATTGACAGAGAGCCCCGGAAAGTGTAGATTCTTCCATGTTCGAAAGAGCATTCTCCTGTAGCTCAGTCGGTAGAGCAGGTGGCTGTTAACCACCCTGTCGGGGGTTCAAATCCCTCCGGGGGAGCTTAGAATAGGCCTTGCAGTTTCAAGATTGCAAGGTCTTTTTTCATATCAGATTTTCTTCTCAAGAAGCACAAGTCCTACGCCTTCAATCCTATTGAAGACTGTCTGGATAATCCCTGCTTCCCGATAGCCAAGTTTTCTGTACATCTCTCTTGCTCTTGTGTTGCGCTCATTCGTGTCCATTCTCAGAGTGTGGCAGCCATTCTTCCTTGCATAGTCCTCGTAGAAATCCACGAAAGCCTTTCCGTATCCTCTGCGTTCTGCTCTTGGCGATATCACAAGTGTGTGGAGAACCATCACGCTGTCATCTTCGCTCTTGTAGAGCCAGCTGCCTTTATTGTAGACATCCACCTGTTTCTTGTTGATTATCGCAGCTCCGACTATTTTTCCATTATCTTCCACCACAAAGAGCTCATTGCAGTTGAGCGCATTCTCCGCCGTAGCTTTTGTTGGATAGACACCCCGCTCCCATCCGACTGTGATGACACCTTTCTCTTCCGCGTCGTGGATCTCGTCATATATTGCAGAGACTGCTGGTATATCCTTCTTTTCTGCTTTTCTTATCATCATCTCAGGTCTTCTCCGCGTAGATGGCATAGAATGATGGTATGTTCAGGTCGTGAAGATGGCCTGAGCTATTGATGTCAGAATATATCCCTCTTATTGTAAACCCTGCATCAATGAGTCCCTGTATGTTCTCTTCGTAGCTGTGAGAGAACTGCACACCATCTTCCTCGGTTATCTTCTCGTTGCTTTTCAGCGGATTATACGGAAGAGGATAGACAATCTTCTCTCCGCTTTCGTCCACAGCGAAATTAAGTCCATTATCAAGACCGGTGAGAAGACGGCCCCTGCTTTTCAGGATTCTGAAGCATTCCTTCCATACGTCCTCGGGATGCTCTATGTAGCAGTTCGATACCGGATTGATGACAATATCAAAATAGGAATCAGCGAAGGGCAGGGTTTCTGTCATATCACCTTTGATGATTGCTATCTCATATCCTTCACGCTTGGCGACAGACCTGTCCATATCCAGCATCCTTTCCGAATTGTCGAATACAGTGACTTCCGCACCCATGGCATGGAGAATAGGGCCTTGCTGACCGCCGCCAGAAGCCAGTGCAAGAACTCTCTTTTCTTGGATATCCCCAAGCCATTGAGATGGGATGGGCTTTGTAGGAGTGAGGAATATTCTTCCTTTTCCTTCTTTTGCATCTATATATTCGTCATGGGTGACAGGCTTAGCCCATTCCCAGCCTTCATCCACCCATTTATCAATGATTCTGCTGTTTATATCGGTATAGTCCATAGTATGAGTGTACAGAAAAAGCGGCTATGTTTCAGCCGCTTTCCAATTACCGTCTTGTGCGGAATTCGCGGGGTACAGGATCCCGTCCATCCCAGATTATCTGTCTGAAATGCTTTGGATCGGTGTTGCCTTCTGTGTTGACCATATACACAAGAGAATACTCATCGAGCTTCATTTTCTTCCTTAACTCAGCAGCTCCTTTATCGGTCATTATCGAATAGAGAGCACCAAGCGGTACCGCACCCGATTCCCCTGATATCACAAAGGGATCGCCATGAAGCGGACAGGAGAGTATTCTCATGCCACGTGCCGCGATGTAATCAGGGACGGAAAGGAAGAAGTCCGCACTGTGTGAAAGCACGTTGAAGGCTATCGGTGACGGGTCTCCGCAGGCAAGTCCCGCCATAATCGTGTCAAGATCGCCCTTGACGCTGTGGCACTTGCCGTCATTTGCCTTGATTGATTCAAAGACACATGCGGCTTTATCAGGCTCGACGACGATGAAGATAGGAGGATTATCTGGGAAGAGGGCTGTGTAGAAACCTATTACGGAAGCCGCGAGTGCACCGACTCCTGCCTGTACGATTACATGTGTCGGTCTTGTAATACCAAGACCAGCGAACTGCTCCTGTGACTCAAGCAGCATTGTTGTGTATCCCTGCATGATCCATGTAGGAATCTCCGTATATCCATCCCATGAAGTATCGCTGACAACAGTCCAGCCATTTGCGGCTGCATCGATAGCCATCTGGCGTACCGCATCATCGTAGTTTCCATCGATTACCTTGACAGTAGCTCCGTAGCGTCTTATTCCTTCGATTCTGGCCTCGGATGTCTCTTTATGCACATAGATAACGCAAGGAAGACCAAGCTTCATTGAAGCCCATGCGATTCCACGTCCATGGTTGCCATCGGTTGCGGCTGCGAATGTGACGTTGCCGAGTTTCTTATGGCATTCATCGGATACAAGATATTCATATGTTGTCTCCTCATCGGTGAGAGAGAGCATCTTCTGTATGCATCGTGAGATTGCATATGAGCCACCAAGGACTTTGAATGAGTTCAGCTCAAGGCGCTGTGCTTCATCCTTTACGAATATTCCACCCAGTCCAAGCATATGAGCAAGATTTGGCATAGCTCTGAGCGGTGTCATCTTATAGCCAGGAATCTCACGGTGGAATTTTCTGGCTTTACGTACATTGTCGATAGAGAAGAGTGCCTTCGCTGGTTCTGCATCCTTCTTTCCATAGTCATAGACTATATATTCAAAATCGAGATTGCTATCCATGTAATCCTCCGCGTCATATATAATCATTGAGCGTATGAAGATGCAATAAGAATCAATAAAAAGTCCCCTATATTGCGTTATGACGCAAATACAGGGGCCTGGATTAAGCGAAAACTAAAATCATTTCTTGAAATTCGCTTTGTATACCTTCCATGTGGACTCAATAAGCGTTTCCGGGTCGGAGTGTTTCGCGCTCCAGCCAAGCTTCTCGTGGGCCAAAGCAGAGGAGGCCACGAGCTTTGCTGGGTCTCCAGCTCTTCTCGGGCTATCTACAGAAGGAATAGGCTGACCTGTGACTCTTCTTGCAGTTTCCACTATCTCACGCACTGAGATTCCTGTCTCCGAGCCGAGATTGACGACAAGGTCCTCTTTTTTCTGCATGAGATAATCCGCGGCAGCAACATGTGCGTCTGCGAGATCTGTCACATGCACGTAATCACGGATACAGGTGCCATCAGGAGTGTCATAGTCTGTACCGAATATACCGACCTGCTCTCTGATGCCGGCAGCGCACTCCATGATTACAGGAATGAGATTCGCTGGATTGCGCTCCAGTCCCATCATGCGGCCATTCACGTCATAACCTGCGGCGTTGAAGTAGCGCAGCGCGGCGTAGTGCATCCCCTTGAGTTTCGAGTACCATTTCAGGTTCTCTTCGATGCAGAGTTTAGTATAACCATAATAGTTCTCAGGGTTTGTCGGGTGATTCTCGTCAATCGGGAGATATTTCGGCTCGCCATATGTTGCCGCAGATGATGAGAGTATGAAATTCATGCATCCATGCTTCTCGCATTCCGTCATTATGATGAGAGAGCCTGTTATGTTATTCTCACTGTATTTCTCTGGTTTCACCATTGACTCACCAGCTGCTTTGAATGCAGCAAGATGTACAGCGGCGTCCCAGCCTTTAGAGAGCACTTCAGCCACATGATTCCTGTCTAGGATATCGCCTTCGAAAAACTCCGCGCCATCTGGTACGTTGGATCTGAGACCAGAGGAAAGGTTATCATAAATACCGACATGGTCACCCCTGTCAAGAAATGCCATCGCTACATGTGTGCCTATATATCCAGCACCGCCGAAAAGAAGTACTCTCATACTAGACCTCCAGATTCCGATTGTATCACCTTCAGCTGAACATTCCTATTATCTTCTTCATTTCCCTGATTTTCTCATCAAGAAGGGAAGGCGTATTGGCTTCAGCGACAATTCTTAGATAAGGCTCTGTGTTGGATTTCCTGACATTGAACCACCAGTCGGGATACTCAACACGATAGCCATCGAAGTCGAGAACACGCTCAGGGGCTCTGTCTTCAGTGAATTTCCTCATGAGGGCTTCGATTGCCTCGTCTTTCTGCTCAAGGCGGAAGTTTATCTCACCGCTGTTGCTGTATTTCACGACGCTCTCTATAAGAGATGAGAAGCTCTTTCCTTCTTTCTTGAGGAGACTTGCGGCTTTAAGCACGAAAAGGGAGGCTAGTATACCGCTGTCACAATAGAAGAATTCCTTGATGTAATAATGTCCTGCAAGCTCGCCTCCGAAGATGCCATCTATTTCTCTCAGTTTCACCTTCGCGAAAGCGTGACCTACTTTCCACATGCTCACGCTGTAGCCAAGATTCTTAAGATACTCTTCCGTTGATCTCGATGTCCTTATATCTACAAGCGTGTTACCGCTTTCCATATTCCTTATCTTTGAATAATAGAAGCCAAGGACAGCTGTTATGTAATCTGGCTGGATGAAACGGCCCTTCTCGTCGATGAACATGACCCTGTCAGCATCCCCGTCATAGATCACACCGATATCAGAGTGGTTTTCCACAGTGGCTTTCATGATATCCCTGCAGTTCTTCACTTCAAGCGGATTCGGCTCATGTGCTGGGAAGTGGCCGTCGAATGTGTCGTTGAGCCATGCTGTGTTCTCAGGCAGTATGTCTTTCACGATAAGGGAGGCCATTCCGGAAGAGCAGTCAACAGAGATATTGAGATTCTCAAGACCTGAGGCGAATTCCTTAAGGAAAGCCTTGTATTCATCCTTCATATATGAATAGTCAATGGCTTTTCCTTTTGCCTGTTTGATTTCAATCTTCTCATTCCTTACCAGTTCCTCAAGCTCTTCAAGTCCGCTGTCACCTCCGACAGGGAGCGCTCCTCGTCTGCTTATCTTGAATCCATTGTACTGGGGTGGATTGTGCGATGCTGTAATCTGTACAGATGCGTCAGATGCAAGCTTTGCTGTAGCGAAATACACCATCGGAGTGGTGCTCAGCCCCAGATCCCAGACATCGCTGCCGCTATCGAGCACACCGCTGACGAGCGCGTCATGCAGGGACTCCGATGACAGCCTTATGTCGCGTCCGACGATGACATGGTCTGCCTTTAGCAGACGTGGGATGAAGTAGCCAATCCTATATGCAAGATCTTCATTTATCTCAGTGCCGTATATGCCTCTGATATCATATGCTTTAAACGGATCCATTTATGCTCCTTGATTTAATCACCATATCCTTGAATGCCTTATGATCAATAAGCTCGAAGAAAAGAATGCTGTCGTCGCTTAGTATTACACGAGTGACAAGACGTCTGAAGAATCTCGAGAGAGCTGATGGGCTTCTTGAGATATCCTTCATTGCCTTCACTGCTTTCTCTGCAGAGCTTCTTGTTACCTGATCAATCCCTTTTATATCTGAAAGCGGGAATGAATATTCCAGCTTTATATATTCCGGTTTGTTCTTCACATGTATGGGGATTCCGAGTATCTGAGGATTCCTGTCGAAATCCTCGTATACAAGAGTCTTTCCATCAGAGTAGAGGAAGACTCCATACTCTCTCAGCTCACCTCCGACTTTCCCGTACCATGTGCTATATGTCCGGAAAGTAATGGGCGCTCCGAGTTTTTCCTCCCTCTCCTTGATGAATCTGACGGTTTCCTGATTCATTTCCATATGGCGATTGTAACCTATCGGGAAAAAGAGTGAAAGGATATGATTCATGCCTGAGCTGTGCTTGTTCTTTTTCCTTGCCTTATATAAGATAGCATGGCTATGGAAGATTTCGAGAAGAAGGATTTCTCAAAGATACTCAAACATAATGCGCTTGAAGGAAGACGATGGATGAACTCAACAGCATCCGATGCTGTCAGGGTCTATGACAGGAATCTCCCGGCGTTTCCTATTACCATTGAGCTTTATGGCTCTTATGCCAGGGCTGTCGATTATTCAGATGGCGGTATGTCCGATGACGATAAGACGGTCGCTATCGATCTCATTTCGCGCTTTCTGTATGTTGAGCACGAGAAGGTAATATGGAAGGAAAGAAAGAAAAGAGAAGGGCGCGAGCAGCATGAGAAGGATGATGAATCACTTCGCATAAAAGTGCATGAGAATGGTCTGGAATTCGAATGTGAGCTCAGAAGCTATACCGATACAGGCCTTTTTCTCGATCAGGCGATCACAAGAAGCTATATCGAGTCTGTTTCGATGGGGATGAAGGTCCTTAATCTCTTCTCGTATACAGGATCATTCTCTGTGTATGCAGCCCGTGGCGGTGCGGATTGTGTCGTAAGCGTCGATCTTTCAAATGTCTATACGGCATGGTGCGAGAGGAATCTTGAGGCCAATGGCTTCCTTGACAAGACAAAATACAGATGTGTTGCGATGGGAGCTTCGGAATATCTTGATGAGGCTTTTGAGAAAGGCGAGAAGTTCGATCTCGTGATATTCGATCCTCCTGCATTCTCGAACTCGCATAAAGCCGATGACTTCGATGTCAGAAAGGATTATCTTGATTATCTTTATAGAATCAGCAGAGTACTCACATCAGGCGGTGCTGTGCTATTCTCAGAGAATATAATGGATTTCAGGTTCAACAAGGAAAGGCTTAAAGCCTTCTGGAAGATTGCTGAGATAACAGATGATGTGCATGCTCTTGGTTTCTCATCAAAGAGAAGCGGCCTGAGAGTGTGGATGCTAAGGAAGACGGCGGAGATGAAGGAAATAATGATACCCGCCTATAGGAAAGAGAAAATGGACGAAGAGAAAGCTGAAAGACTGTCTTTTGAAGAGACAGCATCGGAATCAGAGAAGAGCGAGAGAAGAGAGGACCGAGAGGAAAGAAGAGGCGAGAGACGACCTGAAAGGAGATCTGAGAGAAGAGCATCCTCACGCTTTGATGATAGGCGCTCTGATTATCGCGGTTACAGGGATAGAGACAGAAGACGTGATTCCTGGAGAGAACGCGACGATAGAGATAATAGAGATAGAAGATACTTCGATCGCGATAGATATGACGATAGACCAAGAAGACGCTTTGATGACGAGCGTCCGCGCTTTGATCGTGATTCAAGACGCGATGACAGGCCTCGCAGATTCGATGATGGAGAACGCCGTTATGACAGGGACAGAAGACCTTACGGCGATAAGGAAAGCTATAGACAGAGAGATGAATGGCCAGGAAGAAGGGAGCGCGGCGGTTATGAGTCAAGGCGCGACCGTGACTGGGATAATGATACAGGCAGAATCTATAGGGAAAGCCGAGGGGACAGAAAGCCGTATCGTGAGCCGAGATACTCGGAGAGTGGAGAGGACAGGCGCCCGTTCGGCGATAACAGAAGACGCCGCAATGCGCCTAAGCCGTATGGCTATGATTCATTCATGGTCACCAAGAACCGTGACAAGGCCGATGTCTTCTGGCTTAAGAATACAGAAGTCCAGACAGATGATGAGAATAAAGACTGATTGATTGGGCTGAGGTGTATACCTCGTCAATAGGACAGCCGAATAATTAAAAGGGAGCCGTTGTTCATCGCAAGGTGGCAACGGTTTTTCCTTCTGTGATCCAATATGGATAGATTCCCATATAATTGTTTGTTGTAAGCATTATTTCCGAGGGAAAAGTATATGGTGGACATAAAAATAAGGAGCGTTTACGCTTGAAAAGACTTTCACCCTAATCGTAAGCGCTGTTTCGTTGACTATAATTCTAATTTAACGAGTAAAGATCCTCGCAAATTATTACTGCAGGAGCCTTTAAGATTTGTTGGCTATCAATCAGAATCCAATAACCATTAAAGAAACAATTAGATGTCTTTAAGAACAAAGGCTACAAGTTTCTGTCTTCGTTTATCAATATCAGCACAAGTCCAATTGTTTCTTTCTGACGTCATATCCTGGATCTCACGTTGCTGATATCCATAGCAGTAAGTCTTGCGTTTCTCTGAGAACCAGCCATTGCCTATTGAGGAATTGTGGCTGCCTGAAATCAGAATATAGTTTCCAAGTTGATTTGTGTATGCCATTCTTCTTGATTCTGCATCAGCTCCATCAAATGAATCATATCCTGTATCAGCCCCTTCCGGGAGAGTCTGAGGCATTATGTGTTCAACAGTCATTGTTCTCAAGTCTTCCGGAGAAAGAGACTTATAGCCTCCCTTTCCGTTTCTATGAAGATAGTTTTCATATCTCCAGAGTATGTATTTTACAGATTGTGAAGGCCACATCTCGCCTTCGACAGCCATTTTAAATGCGTTATTGTTCCAATATGCCCACCACGAGTCATCGGTGGTCTTCATCCATTCAATACGATTTATGACATTATCAACGGAAAGCTCTCCGCTGAATACATCTCCAAGTCTATATTCAAGAACTGCACGTGTTCCTATTATGCTGTTTCTCGCAATTATATCTGCAAGAGCTTTGGAGAGTCTGTTCTTATCTTCTGAAGAAAATGCAAAAGATTTGACGATAAAAGGCAGAGCAAGAGAGAAATATCCAAGAGCGACGAGATCTTCCATGCCTTCATATTTTCTGGTTTCTGTCAGCCTTACAAAGGCTGTTATCGCATTAAAGCTATGAGCAATCGTATCCGTAAGCTGCATGACAATGCGAATCTTGGCTGAAGACACGACTATTTCTTTATCAATCTCATCCTGCGTGAAGTATGCAGTGAGTTTATCCTTATGAATTCTATAGGCGCATAATAGGATATTGTCTTCATCTATGTGGTATCTCTCCAGTATTGAAATCGATCTGTATATTTCTGCAAACTTGTCAGAAATCAGTCTGAGGCAGTTTGTCCTCTCATCATCTTTTTCGGCATAAATTTGCACATAATACATAAGCTTTGCCTTCAGAATCTCAAGCTTTGTAGGTTCTTTCCCTCTGGCATTCTGGAATATGAACATCTGCACAGCTTCAGACTGATCGGAAACTACGTGTGTTGTGCAATCAGCATTAGCTATTGCATAGATAATAGATTTCAATTGTTCGTATTCCATTTTTGAGAACTCATTCCTAAAATAGAACATTGCAGCGAGAATCCTTCGCTGTGATTCTGTTTCGAGGGTGCTAATGAATTCCTTGTCAAACGGCTTTGCCTCAATAACATAATCTGCAAAGATTGAATCATCATAGTCTACAGTATGGAAATGTCTCTTTGTTCTTCTTGCAAGAATGTCTTCCTTAAGGGTAAGTTCATCATCATTTAGCTGGCCATTGAGTGCTTCAATACGACTCAAGAGTGCAGAAATGCAGATTTCCACAGTAGTAAGTCTCTGCTGTCCATCAATGATGTTATAGCTGTTGTTATCACGTTGCTCGAAGATGAAATGACCAAGATAGTAATGAGTCTGGCGCTCAAAACTGATGTAGTCCAGAATATCATTCAGAAATACAGCAACCTGTTTTGACGAGATAGTGGCTGCACCAGATGCTGTCATATCTGAATCCCAGGAATATGCTCTTTGATAATCAGGAACATAAATCTCTGTTCCCTGAAGCAGGGCATGAATAGTCGTTTTGCTTTCCATATAAAATCTCCTTTTGATAAAAAATCTTTGATTTGCGCCCATATAGGGTAACACTCAGATAGTTCCTTGATACTTCACAGGGGGTGTAAATGAAATTTTCCAGTTGCTTTGTGGACAAGCTCAGTATTATCGCATCTGATACCTGTTGCCAAAGCTTCCCTGATGAAATCCTCGTTTTGGTTTTCATCAATATGGTCAATGTAATACTTCTCGATTTCTCTGTTCATAGCCTCATGATAAGCAATAAGTGTTTAAAATCTTGTACAGTTGTGTGATAATCTTTCACAAGAGGTGAAACATGAAAGAGGAAAAAGTCTGGTCACGATTTGCCAAGGTATTTGCTGTTGCCTCTTTGATAACCGAAAGGGAAGAAAGGGGCTGCACTATATATGAGATAATGGACTTGCTCGGAGTCAATAACCGCTCTTCAGCTTTCAATGTGCTTGAGACTCTGGATGAAATGGGGTTTGCCTATTATACAGAGAAATCCAGGGATGGAAGCAGAAAGATGCTGTACAAGATCGAGCCTGATGTGGCCGCCAAGTGGAAGAACAGTATCGTAAGCGGGGTTCTGAGTGAAGATGATATCCGATTTCTGAATTTTGTCCTGGAAACAGTATCTTCAACATCGCCGCTTATGGAAATGTGTGGCTCTGATTTTATTTCCAGACTGAGAATGGTAATCAATCCGAAGACAAAGAGTGAAATCAATCCGCTTCTTTCAAAGTTTGGCTATTTCTTCAAGCTTTCACCAGAATACTTCAAGACGTTGCTTCTGCTTCTTGAAGCCTCAGAGAAGAAAATAAAATGTCATGTGGTATATGAAAGCAGAAACTCAGAGTCTGAGGTGGAATATGATATCTACCCGCTTAAAGTCATCGTACAGAGCGGTGCAGTCTATGCTGAGGTTCTCTCCAATTATGGTCAGAGACAACTTCTGGCATTATCAAGAATCGTCAGATTGATAAAGCTTAGGAAGGAGAAATATCCAGAGCCAGAGCAGAGGCAGGATTTCGAAGATCCTTTTCCGTTCTACCAGACTGCGGATCCTTTCGTTGCTGAAGTTCTGATTGATGAATATCAGGGATGGTATGAGATTCAGAAAGCTTGGCCGGAAAGCGTTACATTCAAGCAGCAGGAAGATGGAAGCTATCTGTTCACGCTTAAGACGGCGAGTTCATATGGTCTTATGAAATGGATTCTTTCAATGGGACAATATGCTGTTGTACTCAAACCGGAAAATTTACGAAATAATATGGTTGAAGAAATCAGATCTATGGTGGAAAAATACAAATAGATTGTTTTGCTTATATTTTAGGAAGTGATTTTATGAATCTTGAACAATTGACAAAGGATCAGAACCTTGTAACTGACTACATCACAAGATTAGGAGCAGATGGAACAAATGATTCCATCGCTCCTATCGTAGATGGAGTAATAGATCCAGAAAGCTATTTAAATTCAGAAATAAAGATAGCTTGGGTGCTCAAGGAACCATATGATGATTTTGATGAAAATGGTGCTCCTTATGGTGGTGGTTGGGATATGCGTAGCATTTATTTCAAAACCGAGAAAGTCTACGATAATATCAAACAGAATCATACTCTGAATACAATGGCCTATACCACATATGGATTGCAGAAGAATAAGATTTATGGGGAAATACCATGGATTGAAGAAGAACCTGCTGTTGGCAATTCATTACGTTCAATTGTACATATGAACATCAACAAGTTTCCGGGAAACACAACTACTTCATGGAATAAGCTCTATTCATATTATGATTACTGGCGTCCTGTTTTGCTATTCCAGCTATTGGTTTACAAGCCACAGATTGTTATTTTCGGAAATGTAATGGATTTGTTTTCTACGGACCTTAATCTGACTGACATCATACAGCATGACAAGGAGAAGAATCTTGGATTTGCGATTAAAGATGGATGCATATATATAAATGCTTATCATCCGGCACAGATTACAATAAAGAAGGATGTATACATTGATGATATAATTCAATTGGTAAGAGAACATTCATCAGAAATTGGTATCGAAAGATGAGAATTAACTAAAAAGTAATTTATTAAATTGTTTCATTGGGATGTGGTTAAGCTTTTTGTTCAACCGCATTCCATTTTTTTTTGTGCAACGACCCCGCCCTGCATGGTGCGGAGGTTCCGGAGAGCTTTAGCTATGCATAAAGAAAATCCCATTCTACTATTGAAGGTGCGACTGCCAGGAAGCACCGAGAAGAAGGAGAATGGGAAATGGATAGTGAGAGTCTAGCTCATACCAAATGGAACTGCAAATACCATATAGTGTTCGCGCCGAAGTACAGAAGAAAGATGATCTATGGCCGGCTGCGTACTGAGATCGGGAAGATACTGAGGGAGCTGTGCAAAAGGAAAGAAATAGAGATTCTGGAAGCAGAGGCCTGCCCCGATCATATACACATGCTGCTATCGATACCGCCAAAGTACAGCGTGTCGAGCGTGATGGGGTATTTGAAAGGGAAGAGCAGCCTGATGATCTTCGACAGGTTTGCGAATCTGAAATACAAGTATGGGAACCGGGAGTTCTGGTGCCGTGGTTATTATGTTGATACAGTGGGAAGGAACAAGGCTGCAATAGAGAAACACATCAGGAACCAGCTAGTGGAGGACAGGAATGAGGAACAGCTTGTGATGAAGGAGCTGTTTGACCCGTTTACGGGAGAGCCGGCAAAGAAGGACAAATAACAGCTAAGAAGGATCCTATGGAAAGCATAAGTCAC
Source organism: uncultured Spirochaetaceae bacterium (assembly GCA_944388955.1). Lineage (GTDB taxonomy): Bacteria > Spirochaetota > Spirochaetia > Sphaerochaetales > Sphaerochaetaceae > Ornithospirochaeta. Next base: position 24,395 of record CALXKJ010000023.1, read on the forward strand.
CGGATGGGAAGATAGACCGGAGCTGCTTCAGCAGCAGTCCGGGGAAGAGTGCAACTGGCAGTCGGTTTCAGAGCGCGTACCAGCGCTTGCCGGTATTATGCCCTTATAGGGCTTGGTCAAACCACCGGCTGAATCGGTGGCATGTTTAATCTCGTCTCCCGCACTTCTTTTTCAGCTCTATGACACATATGTTCATGATAAGGAAGAAAATAATCCAGTAAGGCATCAATGACATCGTGATGTGTCTTCCTATGATACCGAAAAGAGGAGGCATGAGCGCACAGCTGATATATGCTGATGTCATCTCGAGTCCCATCACGCGTGATGCATTGTTTCTTCCAAAATAGTATGGCGTCTGATGAAGCATCGCGGGATAAATTGGTCCGAATCCCATTCCCAGCAGAAAGAGCATCAGCGATGAGATGCTATCTGGAAGGACAATGAGCAGGATAACGCTTATTGAAATTACTATGTGCGAGGCTCTGATCATCCTGTTATCACCGAGCTTATCGGCGATAAGCCCCGAGATGATTCTGCCCATTGTGATACCCCAGAAGAGAAGACCTGCTGCGGTTGCGGCACTGCCTTCTGAGAAACCTCTTGCCATAACAAGATATGTAGCAGCCCAGAGCATTGCTGTCTGCTCCATCGTGCAATAGGAGAAGAATCCCATAAGAGCGCTCTTGACGCCTTTTATCTTCAGTACCTCAGCGTTTGATGATGCATCCTTTGTTATTCCAGTAGCTTCTGCATTCTCTGTATCTTTGACTTTTTTCCAGAGAGGGAGTGTCACGAGGATGAGGAGAAAGACTATCATCTGGATAGTACCGACTGAGACGTATCCCATTCTCCAGGAGATTCCATGCGCGAAGAAGTAGGAAAGAAGGAAAGGTCCTACAAGCGTACCCATTCCCCAGAAAGCATGGAGAAAATTCATCGCTCTCGCTTTGTAGTGTATCGCAACATAAGTATTGAGTCCCGCGTCGACAGCACCTGCGCCGATTCCAAGAATGAATGCCGCTGGAAAGTAAAAGAGGAATGATGAAATCCTGGAATACAGCAAGAGTGCGCTTGCTGTGAGAAACACAGAGACAACCGTGATGGTCTCTGTTCGGAATCGCTTCCTGAGCGGTGAATAAAGCAAACTGCTGACAACTGTGCCGAGACATGTCGTTAGTGTAAGGAATCCTGCATAGGATACAGGAACACCCAGTTCCTCATACATCATCGGCCATGCGGCCCCGAGCATTGAATCCGGAAGTCCCAGCGATATGAAAGCGATGTATATGATAATCAGCAGAAAAAGCGAAAACATAGCCAGAATATATCATTAGAAGAAAAACGTGTGCAGATGGTTTCAGCTCCTTCTGTGTCTTTTGCTTTTCTCTGCTTCTTTCAGTCCAAGGAATGAAAGCGGGTTGGTCTCTGCCATAGCTATGATTTCCTCATCGCTCATCGGTGATTCCTCGAGTATCGCATAGTATTCCGTGTATGACTCCACCTTCAGTAGGTTTACTGAGAAATCTGAGCCAAAGAGGATCCTTCTCGAAATGAGCTCCCTATCGCTGTCTTTCAGGCTATGTAGGTATTGCGTCAGCTCGTCATAGAATGACGGATTGCAGCCGCTGAAGGAAACATCCGCATATACACCGGGAAAATCCTTCATAAGCGAGATTATAGAGTAGAACCATGGACTGTCTGGATGATGCTTGAGCCTTGCGCTTATGCTTTGCATTCTGCTCCTGGCTGCGATTGCGTACTGTTTTCCGAAATGTGCGAAATCAATGATGATTTCAGGATAGTTCTCCAGCACTGTCCGCCATGCTTCTGGATCAGTGTAAGCCCAGGCGTCATCAGCGGACACACCACGGAAACCCTGATCATCAGTATGGGTGATTATAGGAATCCTATGTTTTTCGCAGAAGGCGTAAAGGTATCTGTTCTTCTCAAGATCTTTCCTGTTGTCAGGCCAAGGCCGGAAGCCAAGAGGCGGGTAGATCTTGATTCCATAGCATGGTTTGTCGGGAATGGTGTGAGGGGCATGCATTTCATGCGATGTGTTTATATTCTCATCAAGAATCCTTTCAATGTATTCCATGCTGTGCTTTTCTGTAGCTATTCCCAGAAAAGGATAGAATTCAAAAAGCCCATCAGGATGCTCAATGTAATACTCTTTAATGCCTTTGAGCGTTGCATTCAGATATGGGATAAGCTTGTCTTCACTGCGTGATGGATAGTATATCCTGTCGGAATCGCTCTGTGATTTCGTGAAATCCATGATGAGAGGCAGCATGAGCATCTTCTCTGCTTCCATTCCTCTTATATGTAATTTCCCATCATTGATGAATGGTGCAAGAGGCAGATGCTCTTTATTTGCTTTTGGCTGGAACATGCCACATAAGTCATCTTCCATCATTATGAGAGTCTTCCCGATAGGCTGCTCAAATGCTGCTAAGGTATTCTGCAGCGTATCGACAAGAGCTGTTCCCCTGAGCATCTGCGGCGTGATAATGTAATTTGTTGCTGTATTGGCAGAGAGTATTCCAGCTGTGGAGTCGTAGAAGGAATTTAGAAACGAAGCGAAATCAGGTTCGCTAATCGTCATCGCATGGAAATGGCAATCGCAGAAATAGTGCACATGGAGAGTTTATATTATTTATGATTGTAATGCTATAATGCTTATATGACGGAGTTCGTATTATCGTTTCTGCTGTTTCTTGTTATTTCCGTACTGGACCTGTTTTCAAAAGCAGGCAACAGGCGAAGTCTCGAGGTCGCGACAAAGCCATTCATAATCCCGTCACTGTATCTCTCCATATTCATGCTCGCTTCAAGCATGGGCGGTTATCTTGACCACTCCTATATTCTCGTGATGGGTGCCGTTCTCTACACCGCCGGTGATATCCTCCTCCTATGGAAGAACACGATGCTTTTCATCGTTGGAGTTCTTTCATTTATATCAGGGCATGTATTCTTCATATCATACGGCCTTCTGCATTCATTCTCACCGCTCTTTCTGACAATAGGCGGGATTGCTTTTCTCATACCATTCTTCTCGTATATAAGGAAGATAACCAAGAATGGTAAACCTGATATGTTTCCGGGCTATGTCGTTTATGGGCTTTCTGTGTGGGCTTTATCAACAGGAATGGCGGCTACGATAAGCTTTGATGACCCTATAAGATCGCTTCTTGCGGTAATCGGCGTAATCTTCTTCGGATATTCCGATTCCCGTATCGCATATAACTGCACAGGACATAAAGAAACTGAGGATTTCACGATAATGTGGACTTACATCGCCGCAAATGTGCTTATATCATCATCGATGTTCATGCTCGGTTTCCATCCGTTAGCATTATGAGAAAAGCGATTACCGTTACAATAATAGCAATTATCTTTACGTCATGCTTCATAGGTCTATATGTGCTCTTTCCGCCATTATGGCTTCATGGTTATTGGGAAGGTGGTGGCTGGAAGCTTTCTGTTGATGCAGATGATGTCATTATATACTCGCCATATGGTGAGAGAATTGACATAGCTTTATTGGTGAGACGCGGAGAGTGCTATATTGATGAGTCATACGAGACGCCAGAGAAGTGGTTTCTTGGCATCACTTGCTATGATTACCATTACAGAGAGCATATAAGATTTACATTCGAAAAATACTTTTATAGACATCTTAAACTTACGATTGAGAGCAGTGGAGATCCAGATAGAGTAATCTTCATGGACAAGATCTTGTAATGATTTCTCTCATTTCTTGCTTTTCCATTTATCTATAGAAAGAATCCTTGAAATCATAAAGCATAATAGCGATAAATGTTGACAAATTCATACTGGGGGGGGGTAGATTATTGGTAGCTAATACTAAAAGGAGATGTTTATGATGAAGAAACTTTCTATATTGTTTCTTTCGTTGGCGATGATTATATCGCTCATAGCATGTGAAGGTGGTTCCTCTGTAGAGTATGCAGATCCGAATATTGCGGCAAGTCTTGTGGATTCTATCAACAAAGAACAGCTTGCAAAGGATATACTCAGTGTTGTCAATAAGGAAGAAGGCGCTCCTACAGGTCTTGAGATTACTCCTCTGCTTGAAGGTACTATGGAAGAGGCGGCCACAGCTGGTGAAGCTACGATAATCGTTACCGTTAAGGCAGATAACTATTCTAATGGCCTCTGGGATAAGGATACCAGATCGATAACTTCAGGAAAGATCACCTTCAACGTTACTGGTGCTTTTGCGAAGACAGGTACGGGATATTACCTTGATATCAAGACCTATACTGCTGAATCCACAGAAGTGATAATCACAGATACAAGTGGTGATGAAGCTGTAGAATACAAAGTAAAAGCTGCAATTCGCAATGGTGTTGCCAGCGGAATTATAGCATTTGAGCCATCAACTAAGAATTTCACGGTAAGCGGTGAGGTATATGTCGTTGTTCCATATGCTAAGGATGTTGACATCACGCTCGATGGCAAGCCTGTGGATTACGAGCGTCTTTGCAAAGAAGTGGAGACTCCTTATGCACCGGGCTCAATGGTAACTCTTGATGGTGTGGAAATTCTTCCTGCAGGACTGAGCTATGAATTTGACGAGGCAACTGGAGGCTATGCAATTGTTGCAGATGACAATGATGAGACAACCCTCTCTGGTTCTGTGATTATCCCATCGGAGATTGCTGGAAAACCTGTTACAAAGATTGGCGAGAAGGCATTCTTTTCAAGTGATGTTACTTCTGTATCACTGCCAGAAACAATAAAAGTAATTGATGCCGCCGCTTTTCAAGGATGTTCGGATCTAGTGTATGTTAATATTCCAGATTCTGTAGAGATTATAGGGGAGGGTGCCTTCTCTGGTTGTCGTAATCTTGCAATTGAGCTCGAGCTTCCTGAAGGATTAAAAGAGCTTGGCCAGAGTGCGTTCTATAGTTGCAGACAAATCACAGCGGATGTTCTTGTTGTACCGGATGGTATTGCAACACTGAATCATTGGGTTTTCTTGTCCTGCACAGGAATAAAGGCGTATGTAATTCCACCGGGATGTGCGATTGAAGTTGCGGAAGTAGGAACACCTTGGGACAATTGCTGGGATTGGAATGCCGATTATACTGGGATAGCTGGTCCTCATGTCTTCTTCTTCGATGAGAGGCCTGAGGGAACACCAGAATTTGTTGAATGGTTAAATAATAACTATCAGCTTTGTGATGAAGGATCTATTTACTATAACGGCGAATGGAATATGAATCCTTCTAATCCACAGCCTATATCAGAGTGAATAGAAATTTTTGATTGATTATGTGGGAGGGGAGCAATCTCCTCCCATTTTGAAATATTGATATGCGGAAACTATACATACTGATTGCTTTATTTGCTTTATTGTTTACCTCATGCGACTCAAGGCTTTCACCTGTACAGCCAGGATTGCCAGAAGAAGACGTTCATTCGTTGTACGATATTTTCTTTTCGGAGTTTGATGCAGATAGTTTCATTGCAGATGTTATCGAAACACATCGTGCTGTTGGGGATTATGAGAAGTCTGTGCTCGAGAATTCATGGAATGATACTACAGATGCTCAGAAAGAAGCGCTTATTGCTGACTTCAAGAAACATAATGTAGGAAATACTGGCATTGCTGATTACATTAACGCTTTTGCATCTGGCGTGAATAAACGGACAAGTGTGCGCTAAATGGCGGACAGCTGTGCGTTGATTCGCGGACAGTGACTG
>CALXKJ010000024.1 GCA_944388955.1 uncultured Spirochaetaceae bacterium
AGTAGAATGGGATTTTCTTTATGTATAGCTAAAGCTCTCCGGAACCTCCGCACCATGCGGAGGTTTTCGCTACACAATAAAAAGCTGCCGGGATCGCTCCACGGCAGCTCTCTGATGGCTTATCGGTCAGATGTTTATCTTCCTGTTCCTTGCCGTTACCGGCCACTTGGCCGTTATCTTTCCGCCTTCGGCCACGAGGATATCAGAATAGAGGGCGGATGTCGGGCAGATGTGCGTCGGGATGACGTAGAGCATCGTGCCGATCTGAGGACGCTTGTCCTCCTTTCCCTCCTTCATCCTGAACACCCAGTGCTCCTCGCTCTGGAAGGCTATCTCCGCGTCATCAAGGCCCACGATGGCTCCTCTTGCTCCCGCGGGATCGGAGGCGATGCCCTTGTAGCCGAGATCTATCGTGAACATGCAGTCTGCCGGATGGCTTATGACACGCGTCATGAGGATGCCTGCCGGCGTCAGGCTGATATCAGGCAGGTTCCTCTTATAGCCTCCGTCATACACGAAGCAAGTGCCAGGGGAGAGGTAGTAGCCTGTAAGCTGGGCATGGCATGGGAATGATGGCGTTCCTCCCATGATCATGACACGGCAGCTTATGCCGTCCTTCTCAAGCGATGCCTTGATCGCGTCGACCTGATCATCGGTCTCCTTGACATCCTTGAGCCTCTGCTGGAAATCGCTGTTGTTGTGGTTCCCGTCATAGCAGTGCATGCCACAGAAATCGATGCCTGGAAGCGCAGCTGCCTGCCTTGCAAGCTCCTCCGCCTTGTCCAGCTCGACACCGGTGCGGTTCATGCCCATGTTCACATCCAGGAGGAAGCGGACCTTGGAGCCATTCTTCACAGCCGCGTCGGAAAGGGCCTTTATAGCGCCATAGTCATCGCCGATAGCGTAGAACGCGCACTTCGGATACATCTTCTCCAGCTCGAGGAACCTTGCGATATTAGGTCCGACGATCGGATAGGCGAGCACAGCGTCCGTCGCTCCGGCCATCGCGACCATCTCGCACTCAGGGATCGTTGCGCACTTGAACTTATGGATCCCCATTCCAAGGAGGAGGCGTACCATATCGATGGACTTGTGGGTCTTCACGTGCGGCCACAGCCTCTCGGCAGAGCCCGCGATCCTGATCACTTCCTCGGTGTTCTTCCTGACGATATCCAGATAGTATACGAGAGCGGGGGTGATCACGCTCTCCTCATCCGTGATTCCGTAGATATTCCTTTCCATCTTATTCCTCTTCCGCCTCAAAGACGAACTCGATCTCCACAGGGATGTTGTTCGGAAGCTGAGCCACTCCGATAGCAGAGCGCGCACCGACTCCCGCATCATCGCCGAATACGGTCTTCAGGAAGTCGGAGCAGCCGTTGGCTACGAGGTGCTGCAGCGCGAAATCAGGAGCGCTGTGCACGAATGCAAGTGTCTTCACAAGGCATTTGACCTTCCTGAGATCCCCGAGATAGTCCTGGAGCACGCCGAGTGCGTTGATAGCGCAGAGCTTCGCGGCGTCCTGTCCTTCCTCAAGCGTGCACTCCCTTCCGACTGCTCCCTGATATACAGGCTTGCCGCTTACCGTGCAGCCCTGTCCTGATACATAGAGCATGTTGCCGACTCTCATGACTGGCTTGTAGATGCCGCCCTTCGGATTGTCGCCAGGTACCTCGACGCCTGCCTTCTTGAGATTCTCATAGATTTCCTGCATATTGTTTCCTCCTTAGCCTTTGACAGCACCGGCTGTCATTCCAGATACGATATTCTTCTGCAGCAACAGTGTCACTACTATTGCTGGTATGATAACCACTATTGTCGCGGCGAGCATGCGTCCCCACCTGATGTCCGCGCCTGATACGAAGTACTGGAGCGTGACAGGAAGAGTCCTTGTCCTCGGTCCGCTGAGGATCAGCGCGAACTGGAAGTTGTTCCATGATCCAAGGAACGAGAGGATCGTGCTTGTCGCCATTCCTGACTTGCACATCGGCAGGATTATCGAGCCGAAGCAGCGCTGCCTTGTGCATCCATCTATCGTAGCGGCCTCGTCAAGCTCGCGCGGGATGCCCGCTATGAAGCCTTCCATCAGCCATACGATAAGAGGCACCGAGAGCACCATGTGGCTTAGGATCAGCGCTCCGTACGTGTCTACCATGCCGAGCTCCGAGAAGATGAAGTAGAACGGCAGCAGGAATGACATAGGAGGCAGCAGCCTCGCGACCAGTATGCCCAGAAGCGAGTTCTTCATCCCGTTTCTGTTGATCGCGTAGGCAGCGGGAAGTCCCAGCACCAGCGCGAAGAGCGTTGAGAAGATGCCGACAACGGCGCTGTTCACGATATACGTGCCATAGTTCTGCGTCTTGAATATATACTCGTAATGCGCGAACACAGGCTTGAACCCGATCAGCTTCGGAGGCATCACGTATACATCCGCCATGTTCTTGAATGACGAGATGAAGACGAAATACAGAGGGAAGATGATAACGAGGCAGATCGCCGCTACCGCGATATAGAATATGATCTTCCCGATGGTCTTCTTTGCCTTATATGCTTCCATCCTACACCTCCACGACTTTGTTCTTGAGCTTCATCGTTGCGAAGCTTATGGCCAGCACGATTATGAACACGACGGTCAGTATCGAAGATGAGAGCCCGAACTTGTAGTATGAGAACGCTTCCTCATACGCGTATATATTAAGTGTCCTTGACGCATTCGCGGGTCCGCCTTTCGTCATCGCGTAGATGAGGTCGAAGGACTTGAACACATCAACGAAACGCAGCAGTCCGATTGAGAATATCGTAGGCAGCAGCATCGGGAGCTTCACGCGGAAGAAGGTCTGTATAGGCGTGGCGCCATCAACGACGGCGGCTTCCATGCAGTCTTCCGGGAGCGCGGCGAGGCCAGCCATGCAGACGATCACCACCATCGGCGTCATCTGCCAGAACTCGACGAACGCGAGCGATGGTATTACAGAGCCACGGGCTGAGGTGAAGCCTGAGCGCGGAAGGCCTATGGTCGTGAAGAGCCAGTTCATGAATCCGCTTGTAGGCTCATAGAAGAGCATCCACATCATGCCTACGGCTACAGGAGCCATCATGTAAGGAAGGAGGATTATCGTCTTGACGACACCCTTTCCTGCGAAATCCTTGCTGATAAGGACAGCCAGGAGCACTCCCGCAACCAGCTCCATCGCGATCGCAAGGAACGTATAATAGAAAGTTATACCGAATGAGTGCCAGAAATCCGGGCTTTTCAGGATTTCGATATAATTTGCCAGACCGTTGAAGCTAGGTGCCCTTCCCGTAAGCAGGTTCCAGTCAGTGAGGCTGAAGGCCAGCGTCATGACTATAGGTACTACTATCATCAGTACCATGAAGATCAAGGCAGGAGCAACGAACACCCATTTATAATGATCGCTAATCCAGTCATTCATCAGCTTTCTCCTTTGTTTGGATAGAGTTCCCGGGGAAGTCTCCTTCCTCGGGAACGAGGTATTGTTCTTTACCAGTTGTAGTTCTCGCCGTACTCGTCGTAGGCCTTGAGAAGCTCATCGACCTCCGCCGCGGCTTCCTCCATCATGTCCTTGAGCTCCGGGCCCTGGCCCTTTGTCTCGATGGAGTACACGACGGCTCCTCCCATGATATCCCTGGCTTCGGTCACGGCTGTCATCCTTGGCAGGCCGAACTCGTTGTTTGTCGTGATAGCGTATGTATCGGCATAAGCCTGGACCATGTCAGGTGTCATCGCGCTCTCGACTCTCTCGTCTGTCCATACGGAGTTCCTGAAGCTTGGCATTCCAAGCGGGGTGATGTATGCGGCGATGTCAGATCCTGCCACGAACTTCATGAATTCCCATGCAGCTTCCTTGTTCTTCGAGCCAGGATACATAGCCACTGCCCATGATACCTGCATGTAGGAATGAGCGCCTTCCGGTCCTGCCGGGATAGCCGCTACGCCAACCTTGTCCGCGTATGCTGACTCGGCTGGATCGACGAGCGTTGCGTAGAGGGCGTTCGCGTCGATGACCATTCCGACAGTTCCTGAGTTGAAGAGCTGCGTCATCTGCGAGTAGCCAGCGGTGAGGATTCCTGGAGGAGCGTAGTTTCCAAGGAGCTCGCCATAGAACTTCGTTGCCTCATAGGAGCCTTCAGACGCGAAATTGCTCTTTCCGTCCTTGATGAAGCTGCCGCCGAACGCGAAGAGGAACGGTGAGTACTGTGATGTAAGGGCGTTCCTTTCGCCTCTGCATGCGATAGCGTAGAAGTTGTTGGCTGGGTCATTGATCGTCTTGCAGACCTCGATGAGCTCATCGTAGTCCTTAGGCGGCTCGAGGCCATACTTCTCGAAGACATCTGTCCTGTAGTACATGAGCTGTACAGATGAATAGAGCGGGAGACATCCTATGCTGTCCGTGCCTGGGATAGTGATCTGCTTCGGCGGTGCGCTGCTGAAATCATCCCAGTTGAGCTCCGGATCATCAAGGTACTCATCAAGCGGCTCGATCCATCCGTTCTGGCTGAATGCTGCCATGTCCTGAAGAGGGCTGAAGAGATATACATCGACAGTGGAGTTTCCTGTCATGAACTCCGTCATCTCTTTCTGCCTGAGCTCTGCCTCGCCATAAAGCTCGAGGTCGACCTTGATTCCTGACTCTTCCTCGAATTCGTCAAGGTATTCGAGGATTCCGTCGGAAATCTGGGCTGTCATGCTGAGGACACGGATCCTTGGCCCTGCAGATTCCTTTGAACCTCCGGCGAAGACCAGCGATGCCGCCATAAGCACGACCAGAAGAACTGATAAAAGTTTCTTCATACGGTTTTCTCCTTTTTTTTCACATCAATATTCTTGAGATGATCTTTCTATATAGCTCATAGGCCTTCCCGAGGTCGCTCACGCGTACCTTCTCGTCAGGCATATGCGCGTCCTTTATGCTTCCCGGGCCGAGCACTGCCGCCTCGTAGCCTGCGGAGAGCATTATCCCTTGCTCGCATCCCGCGGGGAATACCTCTGCCTTTTCCTGCCCGGCTTCCTCCATGATCGCAGAGAGGAAGCTGTTGCCTGCGGGAAGAAGGCCTGAGCCAAACGTGAAATAGAGCTCGGTGTCGCAGGTACAGCCCCTGAGATCAGTCCTCTCATCAAGCCACGCCTCGACTTCCTTCTTCACATCCTCCGCCTTCTCGCCAGGTACCGTGCGCCTGTCGATGAATACGCGTGCGTTGGCTGCTATGCTGTTCTGCTTCTCGCCGCCTTCTATCATCGTGACCGCGCATGACGGGCTTCCCCATTCCGTGACCCTTGACCTGAGCTCCTTATGATAGCCGCTGAGGCTGTCAACGATCGCCGCGGCTCCGGATATGGCATTGACGCCAAGCTCTGGCTTGCTTGAATGGGCGCTTACCCCATGCACATTGATCCAGTACCTCTCGACGCCATAATGGCTGTTGCATACATTGAGGTCCGTAGGCTCCCCGATGAGCGCGTAGTTGCGCTTTGCCGAGAGCCTGTCCTTCTCCCCGTATTCAGATATATAGCTTCTCAGGCCGAGGTTGCTTGTCTCCTCGTCAGTGACGAAGAAGATCTTCAGCCTGCCTTTCAGCCTGGATTCTTCCTTTGCCGTGTCGATGAAGGCCTGAAGCATGCACGCAAGCCCCGCCTTCATATCGCATGCGCCGCGTCCGTATAGATATTCGCCGTCGATCCGGCCCTCGAAAGGATCATGCTTCCATTCGCCCTCTGCCGGCACCACATCCAGGTGCCCGTTGAGGATGAGGCGGCATTCGTCTCCCTCTCCGATCTCGCAGAAGATGTTCGCCCTGTTGTCCCCAAGGTCCTGTATCGTGGGCTCAAGGCCATTGCTTCGGAGAATCCCGGCGATGTATAAGGCAAGGTCCTTCTCGTTCCCAGGAGGCGAAACCGTATTGATCCGTATCATCTCAGACAAAAGCCTGGCAAGATCCTGGGATTTATCAGCAGCCATCTTCTCCTCCTGCGGAATTTCAAAAATTATTGTATATATTGGTTAACACCGGTTTGGCGTATTGTCAAATATTTTTGCAGAAAAGATTGAAATAATGCCAATCCACTCCTTTGGAGATTTCCTTTTATAGACAAAAATTCACATTCTGTACGATAAATCATAGGCGTTGAGGATAAAAAATCTTTTTAAGTTGCTTTTTGGCCTATCCATCGTAAAATATACAAAAATATTTGATTTTATGAAGAAAGTTGTATTGTTTGGCGATTCTAATACGTACGGACGCATCCCCGGTACCGAGGAGCGGAGGTTCCCTTATCCTGTGCGGTGGACAACGCTGCTGCAGGAGGCGCTTGGAGACAGCTGGAAAGTCTGTGACGAGGGGTTTCCGGGCAGGTCGATCCTTCCACAGGAGTCTGACCCGATAGAGCTCAATGGCTATGACTCGGTCATCGCGTCGATCGAGCGCTCCCTGCCGTTCGATATCTTCCTGATAATGCTTGGCACGAATGACTTCAAGACAAGGTATAAAGCTTCCCCGGAAGAGGTCCTTGAGGGGATGAAGCGCCTTGTGAAGCGCGTGAAGGAAAACCTGAAGGAAAGAGGGCTGGAAGCTGTGATCGCGATCGCCGCTCCTCCTGTCTTCCTTCCGATCGTCCCGGACAAGGCCGCGCTCTTCGAGAACGGCGAGGAGAAGATGAGGGTCTTCAACGCGATGCTGCAGGCCTACGCTGGAGAGGAAGGCATCCCGTTCCTCGATACCTCATCAATAACCGTCGATCCGAGGGATGGCATCCATCTGTCGGAGGAGACGCAGCCTGTGCTGGCTCGTCTTGTCCATGGCTTCATCGGAACCATATGCAAAGGAGTGAAAACCAATTGAGCTACGTGATGGATAACTTCGATATGTTCAGCAGGATAATAAAGGGGATCGCCGCCCAGTTCGGGGAGAACTGCGAGGTGGTGCTGCATGACCTGACGAGGGACTATGAGCATACTATCGTCGCGATCGAGAATGGCCATGTCACGGGGCGCAAGGTAGGAGACTCAGGGACGAACATGGGGCTGGAGATCCTCCGCGGCACATCCTCCGGCTCTGATCAGTACAACTACGTGAACCGCACCCTCGATAATAAGATAATAAAATCCTCGTCCATATACCTGAATGATGAGGATGGGAACATAACGGGAAGCATCTGCATAAACTTCGATATCACAGGGCTTTTAGCCGGGCAAAGGGAGATGAACGCATTCATAAGCGTCAATCCGGAGAACGCGATGAGCGAGCATTTCTCAGGGAACATCGATGATCTGATGGATTACCTTATCGAGCAGTCCCTTGACCTGATCGGCAAGCCGATAAGCGAGATGACGAAGAAGGACAAGATGAAGGCCATCGAGTTCCTGGAGAAGAAAGGCATCTTCCTCATCATGAAGTCAATGGACAAGGTCGCTGACAGGTTCCAGATATCCAAATTCTCGATATACAACTATCTGGATGAGATCAGGGGTGCTGATTCATCGGATACGGAGAAGAGCAAGAAAACCTCTAAGAAAAAGAAATAGGGGCCATATGCCATATGTTTATCATTGGCATATGGAGGCTATTGATTACAATCTTCTTGTTTTCTCTATTTCGACAACATTTTTGACAGGCTTTATGCTCTTATCTTTAAGCTTTGATATAACGATGAGATACAGAACATCCACTATGACCGACAGACTGATACGTTCTGGATATGTATCGGTTATCTCGCTTGGAGCCGTCATGCCGGAAACATAGATGCCAAGATCCGCATATTGGTTTATCGGGGAATTGTCATCTCTCGTTACTATTATGATTGTGCATCCCTTTTCCTTAAGCACCTTAGCTATATCTATTGAATCTCGGTTAATGCCCGTATAGCAGAACAGGATAGCAACATCTCCTGGCTTGCTCTGAGATGCCAGTATCAGCTGTGTATGGAAATCTGTATTGAATAAGCAGGGGATTCCTGTGCTTATGAATCTATGGAAGAAGTCAAAAGCCGTTATTGCAGAACCTCCAACTCCAAATGCATAAAGCATAGAGGCTTTTGTAATGAGATCGCCTGCTTTGGATATAGCTTCTGCACTAATCCTGTTTCTGGCTATATCCAAGCATCTCTTGGTTCTGTCGAATGCCAGTGAAATAGGATCGGATGGGTGGGGGTATGACCGACCCCAACACATGGAGGATATCTGCTATATATTTCCTTTTGAGGAATAATCATTTCTAGTAATAAAATATTATCAGTATGATTGATTTGGATGCATTCGGAATGGTGCCTAAGGACATTCTTATGGCGATTACTAGTAATGAGAAGGCGAAACGCAAGCAGCTAGGGGTTACTCTGCAGGAGCTTGCAAGAAAATCGGGAGCAAGTCTGCCGTCACTCAGACGGTTTGAGCAGAAAGGCGAGATTTCTCTTTCCTCCCTTGTTGATATCGCCATATATCTTGGAGAGCAGAAATGCTTTCGGAATTTATATCCCAGACAAGAATACAAATCAAAGGATGAGCCTCTGAATGCGGAACATAAACAGCGTTAGCGTTTTGACCTGTCTTTCACTATTGTAGATACATATATTTATATGTAACAATAAGAATATGAGAAAGAAATCGCTTCCATTTTTCTTGATTATTATCATGATGCTAGTTGCAATAACATCATGCTCTAAAAAGAGCAATGATCTTGAATCAGCATATGTCAAAGCGATAGCCGAAACTGAAAAGTACTTCGAAAAAATGCATAAGTATGAACATCTTTATTACTACGAGAATAAGACAAGCAAGATCATACATGCGCTGTATTCGAAGTATTATGAGAAAGCTCATGAATCCGATCATAAGCTGGGAGTGTTGCGAGCACAATATTATGATAGCTATGACAGCTTTGTTCGTTCTTTGGTAATTGACTCTACCGGTGTTGATTTTGGAAATCTTATTGACTCATATAATGGGATAATTTCTTACGATAATAATGAGGATGGAAGCGTTAGAGCATTTGAAGTTGGACTTAAATTGAGGAGAGAAAATTACTATAACACACCCAAGGAGTACACGGAAAACATGGAAGCCATGTGTAATGAAGTGTACGATTTCCTCAAATATTCAACAGATAAATTTGCGATAGATGATAATGCCAGCAATGAGCTCAGGGAAGCACTGATTTCAATTGCAATGCTGGATGGAGCGGAAGCTGAACCATATTTCGATTTCGTGCTCACTTACCCCGCGAAATCAGAAGACAAACGATATGACTATATTCCATCAGCAGGAAATGTCGGTGTCAATATTCCCAGATGGAATTCTTCCAGGACAAGGATTGTGTCAGACTTTGATGAAGATGAGTATCCTTCATACCTTTTGATATATTTCTCATCCGATATTCCTTCAATATATATTCCACTTGAAAAGGATGATATGGATATTGTCATTGGTATCCTGTCCATATGTTCGGAATACAAGGATAAAGCCTATTACGAGTTTTGACGGCAAGATAGAACATAGGGATACATTCAACAAGAGAGCTTTCTGAGGTGTCGAAGCTAGCCAGGAAAGAAGATAGAAGAGAAGGCGGAGCTGAACGGCATCAAGGTAGGAAGGGCAAAGAGAATATTCTATGTACACTTTATAGAATTTAACCCTCTGAAGCTTACTAATTTCACTCTCTAGAGTTCATACTTATAATATTATCAGCATGATTGATTTGGATGCATTCGGAATGGTGCCTAAGGACATTCTTATGACGATTACTAGTAATGAGAAGGCGAAACGCAAGCAGCTAGGGCTTACTCAGCAGGAGCTTGCAAGAAAATCTGGAGTGAGTCTGCCGTCACGCAGACGGTTTGAGCAGAAAGGCGAGATTTCTCTTTCCTCCCTTGTTGATATCGCCATATGTCTTGGAGAGCAGAAAGGCTTTCGGAATTTATATCCCAGACAAGAATACAAATCAATGTAGGAACTTCTGAATGCGGAACATAATCAGCGTTAGCGTATTCGCCGGCTGATGATAGACTTTTTTGAATATGACAAAAGACAAGGTTTCCTTGAGCATTCTACTTCGATTAGATTTCTTAGACAGTTTAGATTGAAGTAGAATAATCAGATTTTAACGCTAGTACAAAGTGTTTTTAGTGTTGTTGACTAACTCATTCTATAGAAACGTCATGATTAAACTGACGAAAAAAGGGGCTTGCCAGCAATAAACACAGGCAAGCCTCTTTCTGGATGGTTGTAGCTACTTATTCTTCATTCAACATCTAACACGCCATTGAAGAAATCTCTGGTTGCTTGGACATCTTCCTCTGAGAATTCGATAAGCTGATCAACATCGTTGACAGAATAGAACCGGACGGCAATGGACTGTGCGTTTTTGAGGGCTTCGACAGCTTCATCGCTCAATGTGACCTCAACTTCCTTGAATCTGATATCTCCAGCAAACTGATACTCAGGCAAGCTTTCTAGTGGGAAATCATAAACAACACCGTCTACCCTGATCAGTGGGAACATTGTCATGTAATAGTAACCGTCATTGTTCAGGTTGTCCTGCTCTCTGAACTGGATTCCGTAGCTTACTACTTCGCCATTAAGTTCTTCTCTCAAGAATCTTGTCGCGAAGTCAGAAGCAGCAAGACCTTCAGTCTGCTTGTTAACAAGGATTGCGACTGTCCTGTGTTCGCCATAGATGTCTGTGTTTTCATCCATTACATAGGCCACATGCTGAGTCTCCATTGCTCCAAAAATGGCACCAAGAGTTGAACACGAGGCAAGAAGGACTGTCACCAACACGAGTAACAAAAGTGAGATTTTCTTCATTTTTCTCTCCCCACGTAAAAAGTATTTATTCACAACTTGGTGTGTTCATCACCGAATTGCAATTCAAACGATACTCCATCCCCCCCCTGCCAAGACGCTCGTCGTATTTCAGCGCACTGTGAGTTTTTTGAATGAGAGTGTTTCGAAAACAAATTTACGTATGCATAATCAATTTCACCCCTGTCATATTTCATAAATCCACAATAGTAAGCTGCTGGAACGGTAAACGATGCTGTTTGGGGTGATTATCTGTGGAGCTTCGTATGCAGATTAAAGAATGTTGAATTCATATGGTGAGGAGAGTGTCCATTGATAGTCAACATCGTTGTTTCTCCAGCGTGCTGTGCTGAAGAAGAGAGGCGTGAGACAGAGCACATCATATCGTTATGAATTCTAGCCAATACTGGCTTTGTAGTTAGTTTCCTGACAGAAGGCAAATGGCATCTTTCACCTGCTTATGATCTGTCAGTCAGCAGGACGTATTATGGAGAGCATTCCACCACAGTGTGCGGAAAGGGAAAGAATATCACAGAAGATGATCTGAGAAGACTAGCTGATATGTTTTCCCTGAAAGAGAGCGTGCGTGATGAGATACTCTGGGATATCAAGGCGTCTCTTTCTTCTCTGTAAGCAGAAGTCTTATGTGCATTAGCTGCATGAGGTATATCTTCTCTGGGATAGGGTAGTTCTCAATACCTGCGGCTTCCATTGCTCTTTTGACTCTGGCTTGCAATGTATTCTTGTGTATGCCAAGCGAAGCGGCGGCTTCCGTCACACTCATATCCGATGAGTAATAGCTTCTCACTGCTTCCATGCACTTTCTGAGATTCTTGTCATCAAGATAGTGCTTCATCTCAGTAATGAATGAATCAATGATGTCTCCATTCGAGAACGCTGTCTGGTAAAGCATGTATCTGAGTCTTGTTCTCGTATCAGAAAGATCCACAAGGTCATCATCCATATGCTTGTCAATCCAGAGGGCGTCGGAGGAAGCTTTGCTTATCGCGGTGTAATCTTTTGCGGGAAGCGGCATGATTATCCTGCACTTTGCTATCTCACTGATTTTGAGAAGCTCTGAGCTTTTCACTTCAGAGCTGCATATTATGGAGAGAGAATCTGCTTCGAAGCTCCAGAAATCACGTTTCGCATCGATTATACCGCTCGCGGACAGTGAGCTGAGAATTGTCTCGAAATGTATTGCTTCGGAGCTATTTGCTTTCTTTGAGATTCTTACGAATGTCACAGGGAATGCGAAAGAGACATCGAGAAGCTCCATTACATCCTCGATGTTCTTCTTGTCTGCATTCTCTGCAGTCAGCAGCCCGAAGAGCTTTGAGCGGAGCGAGAGGTCAATGAGCTTTGCTTCCATCGTTCCTTGCAGCTCAAAGTATTTATCAGCGTAGATTTTCAGCAGCTTTGTCAGATCCTTCACTTGCTCAGGCGGGCCGTACATACCGATTGCTCCTATGATATCTCCATGGAATGTCAGTGGCATGTTATAGCCGACCTTTGCTCCCGGGTAGTTCGGCAGCAGCTCTTCCGTGATAGCGAGATCATGGCCTGCATAAACAACATGTTTCGCGCCTGTGTGGATGTCTCCGATGCGTGATTTGTCGGTAGAAGCGATGATTTTCCCATCGAGATCCATTATGTTGATTGTCTTGCCACCGAGAAGCTTTGATACAGCTTCAACAAGTTCCTGACAGAAAGATGTGAGTTCTGAGATTCTGAGCATAGTATTATCCGATGATGATTGTATCTCCAGCAGTTGGCATTATGAGGGCACCCCTCATTTCATTTTCAGCCGCTTTCTGTATTCTGTCTCCTGAGCAATGGCATAAACCTATTAGCTTTATACCAGATTCCTTCAAGTATCTGACGGTCTTGGAAATCCTATCTTCTTCCGCATTATGCAGATGTATTCCCCCGATAAGAGCATATATCTTCTCACCCGATTCATTCACGATTCCATCAAGCATGTTCATGAGACCAGGATGTGAGCAGCCTGCGATGACGACAAGACCTTTATCCGTATGTATGCAAAGCGCAATCTCATCTGAGAAATCATCGCGGATGAAGCCTGAAGGCGTTTCTTTCACGTATCGCTCGGGTATCGTTTCCTCTTTATGAGTGCGCGTAAAGCCTTGATAGATGTCAATTGTGGGCAGGATGCTTGTTTTCCCTTCCACGTATCGTATTTCAAAGCCATTCTTAGAAGCAAAAGCTTCATCCCATCCTGCTGATAAATCTGAGTAACAGCAGCATGAGGCTGAATATTTTCTCTCAAAGAAACCTTTGCCTACATATAGATAACGGGCTTTAAAACCCTCTTCCGCGAAATCCCTGAAGCCTGAAGCATGATCGTAGTGACTATGGCTGATGACTATGGCATCGAGACCATGGAGGTCAATTCCCAGCCTCCGGGCGTTGTCTAGTGTGTGGTGTCCCTGACCGCAGTCGAAGAGTAGTCTTGAGTTTCCGGTATCGATAAGGAGACTGAGTCCATGTTCATTGATAATCGCTTTGTTCTCTGATGGTGAATTGTCTATAAGCAATGTAATCCTGATCATGAATCAGCCCCCATATCCTTTCTTATTGTGCATTGAGCGCGTTCATGAATCTCATGATGTTATCCATCGTGAGGCTCATGTCGCTTTTCGCGCGCACTCTTGCTTCTTTATATGGTACAGCAACCCTGTTTATGGAGAAGATGCCTGAAACACCTTCATCATAAGCCTGGGAAATATCATCTCCGATATCACCGACTACAGCGACAACAGGTATATTCATCTTCTTCGCGCGTCTTGCAACGCCGATTACGACTTTGCCCCTGAGAGACTGTGTGTCGATCTTGCCTTCGCCTGTGAATATCATATCGGCGTTCTCTGCGAGCTTCTCGAAGCCCGTTGTGTTGAGCACTACATCGATACCCATCTCAAGGCTCGCGCCGAAGAAGGCTTTCATGCCGCCACCCATACCGCCAGCTGCTCCGCTTCCTGGGATTGACTGAAGGTTTATCCCGAGTGTCTTCTCGATAAGGCCAGCAAGTTTTCTCATCTTGCTGTCGAGTGTTTGCACCATTTCCGGATCCGCGCCTTTCTGGGGACCGAAAATCGCAGCCGCTCCGTTATCGCCATAGAATGGATTATCGATATCACACATAGCGATGATGGTCATCTTCTTCACATTCTCGTCGAGTGTTGATAAGTCGATGCTATCAATCTCATCAAGTGTTCCACCGACTGGAGTGAATTTCTTTCCATCTTTATCGAAGAAGGAGACACCGCAGGCTGCGGCAGCTCCGCATCCGGCATCGTTTGTGGCACTTCCGCCAAGGCCGATGACAAGCTTTCTTACACCTCGTCTTGCTGCGTCGAGGATAAGCTCTCCAACGCCGTATGTAGTGGTTTTAGAAGGATCTTTTCTGTCTCCGACCTGCGGTAAGCCAGCGGAAGCCGCCATCTCAATAACAGCTGTTCCGTCAGGGAGTATGCCATAGAAGCTCTCTATCTCTTCATTCCAGGGGCCTTTCGTCCTGACATGAATCTTCTCTCCGCCAAGGGCGGTGAGGAAGGAGTCAACGCTTCCTTCGCCGCCATCAGCAACAGGTATTGAGACAATCTGGCATTCCGGATGATAGTGCAGGATTCTCTCTTTCATAATTGAGATGATTTCACTGCTGGACATCGTTCCCTTGAATGAATCAGGAATCAATACTGCTTTCTTCATTTTGTGTCCTTAGATAAGGAAGAGTGAGAGAATCCAGACGAATATCATGCCGACAACGCCCATGATTCCAGTCATTGCAGACTGTGTCTTGTATCCGTCTTCCATATCGATATGACCGAATTTCGTGACAACCCAGAAGTAGGAGTCATTCGCGTGTGATACTGTCATAGCACCAGCCGCGATTGCCATAACCGTGAGTGTTCCAGCAAGCGGTGATGTAAGGCCAAGAAGGCTCATCATCGAACTTGGATCTGTAATCATGCCCATGATGCCAGCCGTTGTTGTAAGAGCAACAGTTGATGAACCCTGTGCTGTCTTTAGGATTGCGGAGACGATGAACGGGAAGAAGATACCGATCTTCGCGAGCACTGCAGCATGCTCCTGCATGTAACCTACGAAGCCTGCTTCAGAGATTACTTTTCCGAGAACGCCACCAGCTGCCGTGATGAAAAGGATTGGTCCAACTGTCTTGAGCGTGTCATCGACGATGGAGTAGAAGTCCTTCATCTGCCCTCTCTGTGCGAGGAGAATAACACCGAATACAGTACCGATTGCAAGAGCTATGATAGGTGTTCCAATGAATGCGAGGAATACTGCCATAGGTCCCTGCCATCCTGCCATTGATGAGATTGAGCCGAGTGCCATGCAGATGATAGGAATGATAATCGGAGCGAGAGCCATGAATCCGTTAGGAAGCTTGCCGAAGCTCTTGAGAAGCTTTTCATACTCTTCCTGGCTTACTTCATTCTGGTCCTCAACCGTCTTCACGCGCTTTCCGATGTAATTAGCATAGAAATAAGCCGCGATGAGACATGGGATGGAAACAAGAGCACCGATTCCCATGACCATGAGAAGGTGGTCACCGACTCCAAGAGAGCTTGCAGCTGCAATCGGGCCTGGTGTTGGCGGAATGAAAACGTGTGACGTGTAAAGACCAGCGGAGAGTGCGACTGTAAGTGCTACTGATGAGTATCCTGTTCTCTTCTGCAGTGCGCTTCTGATTGGGTCAAGGATAACGAAGCCTGAATCGCAGAATACAGGAATCGATACGACCCAGCCCATGAGCTCTACTGCGAGGTCAGGGTGCTTTTTACCAACAAGCTTTACAACCATCTCAGCAAGCTTGAGTGCACCACCTGTCTTCTCGAGGATTGTTCCGATAAGCGCACCGAGAATGATGACAATACCGATGCTGCTGAATGTTCCTGAGAAGCCCGCGCCGATCATGTTCGGGATATTCCCAAGAGGAATTCCTACAACGATTGCCAGTATGAGTGAAATACCCATAAGAGCAATGAACGGGTGAAGCTTGAATTTGCTGATTGCCACAATCATTACGATGATTGCGATTACGAATGAGATAATCAGTCCTATACCTGACATATCCAACCTCCTGAGTGGCTATCTCTCGGTAAAAGAGCAGAATAGCCGCTTTAGTGTTCTAAATAATATTCTAGGTTGGGAAATCGCAAATTCAACACGATGTTTTTGATACGCGTAACATCGTATGAGCGTAAAATCGGCTCAATTGATGGTATAAAATCCATTCTCATGTTCCGCGTACTGATTTTTACGCATTATTGCTCATTCCATTTTGTAGAAATGAGCGCCGATTGGCTTCACGACGGGCTCTTCGTGTATAGGGCCTGCTTTATTCCCGTCGATCTCAGTGTCCTCCGTAAAAGGCTGTGAGCCTTTATACCAGATGCCGTAGCCAACGTTCTTCTTCAGTTCGCATCTGATGAATTCGCTGTCATTTGTGACTGCGGCTCCATTCTTCTCATTCATGCTGAAATCTGAATCGATGGACTTTACAGGTTTACTGGATGTGGACTGAAGACCATTCCATTTGTTGCCGTATGATCTGCAGGAGTCAATTGTCATGCTGGCATTATTTTCAGACCTGAAACCTGAGTCCTCGTTGCTTTCGGCAACGCATTCTGTGAAGTTGCCCTCCGCATCATTCGCAACTAAAAATCCGCATCCTCTGTTTTTGCGGCTTGTGCATGATATAACGTTACATGTTGCAGTATCCGCGAAATGGAATCCTGAATACCCGCTGTTTTCTGCTATGCATGACTTCATGGTAGCCTTTGCGTTTCCAATGATAAGGAAGCTGAAGTTTGGATTATCTTTCGCTTCACATTTTTCGATGGATACGATTGCATCGTCTGCGGCACGGAATGCGGTACTTGTGTGCCCGGTGAGTATGCATGATATGAGATTGCAATGCACGGTGTTTCTGTTTGCAATTCCAAACTCAGATTCTGTGCATGTGGAATTCATTAGTATTACAGTTGAGTCATTCTGAGCGATAATGCCGAACGCTTTGTTGCCTTCTAAATGGCATTTCTCTGCGTTGACCGTGGTCTTTTCCGATAGCGATAATCCACATTCCTCATTCATGCGCAACTCTGAGCCGGTGATAGCTGCTTTCGAGTCATGTCTCATGCGGATCCCGAATATGTTTTCGGATATGATGCAATCGATGATGGATCCGTACGCCTTGTCGAAGAGGCTGATGCCATGCCTGTTGCGGCTGAGATTGCATTTTTCAACCTTCAGTACAGCTGTACCAGAGCATTCGATTCCCGATAGCCCGTTTTGGCTTGCTTCGAGAGAAGTCACATTAAGCTTGGCGCTGTCAGTGACAAATAATCCTGAGGTGCCATTTCCTTCCGAATAGCATCCTACGCATTCAGCTTCTGTATTCTTTGTAATTGCTATTCCATTCTTCTGGTTTTTGATAACAGCGCAGTTCTCTATAGTCAGCTTGCTGTTCTCTATCTGTATTCCATTGTTATTGCCTTCTGCTGTACAGCTCCTGATGATGATTGCAGATGAATCCAGAACACCTATGCCTGTCTGCTTGTTCCTGCTTGATGTGCACGCCGTGATTTCCGCATTCACCGCATTTGAAAAAAGAAAACCATGGTTTTCAGATTCAATGGCCATGCATCCTGATATAGCAACACCTCTTGTGTTCTGCTTTGTCAAGAAACCTATCCCACAGCTTTTCGTGCTGCATCCTGAGATGGCAGCTTTGACATTGCCGTCACTGGTGAAGCCGTGGAAGCATTTGTCCGCCGAGGAGTCCTTTATTTCGCATGAAGAGCTATCCTGAACAAGAAATCCTGAGCCACTGACATTTTCAGCTTGGCATCCGGATATTTCCATTGATGAGAAACTGCAAGCGATGAAACCATATCCAGATGCATTCTTCACAACGCAGTTTTCGATAACCGTATGTCCATTAATGTCAGACGCGAAACCATTTGTGCATCTATCTACCTGTGAGTCTGCGATGGAGGCGTTTTCCGACATTGTCGTTATTGCGGTGCCTCCAAGTGTGAAGAGTGTATGATTCACCTTGAGTTTCGCGTCATCAGATGCGACTATGCCATCGTGTGGAAAGCGGAGGAATACGCAATTCGTGAATTCCGCCTCTCCGGAGCCTATGAAGATGCATTCTGAAGCGGGATGCGTGAAAATACAGCCGATAAATACTGCTTTGCCATCAACATCAATCATGAGCGCGTCGTCATCGGTACCACTGTTCTCTATGCTGTACATTCCTTCTATGTCGATATCGTGATTCTGGGTGAAAGCTATATCACCAAAGAGCACATCCTCAGACTCTGGAATGGTGAGAGTGTAGTCTTTATCCATATGGATAATAGGGGTTCTTCCTTCTCTGATATCCCAGAGACTGCTGATGGATACGCTCTTCGATATCTCCAGATTCTCGTGATAATGCTCATCCGCAAGCTTTATCTCCCACCTGTGCGGCGCGGCTTCGATAGCCTCTTGTATGGTTCTGTAGTCACACTCATGGGTGCTTCCTGCTATGATCGGCTGGCATATGGTATCGTACAATCCATGATCGATGATATGATTCCTGCATACGCTGAATTCACTGTAGAGTCCGGCTTTCAGTCTTGCCGCGAATGCATAGCTTTCCTCAAGTTTTGTACCTGACTCAGGAAGAACCGCAGCTTCGTTTATTGCCGTCTCCGTGAAGCTTCTGTTGCCTTCAGATGCACCTATATTGAGAAGAAGCTGTATACGCGTTGCTTTCAGGATTATTTCAGAAGGATGATTCCCAATTGCCTTGTCTATCAAGGAAAGCGCTTTTCTGGTATTGCCATCTCTTCGTTCTGTAAGAGCGTTGAGATATATTGCCTCCAGGCTTCCGGCATTTTCTCTTTCGGCATTTATGCCGAGAGTGAATGCGCCCATCGCATAGAGAAGTCTCACCTCTGTATTTTCAGGATGACTTCCAATTGAATCATGAAGATATCTTATATCATCTGCAGTGCATGTCTTTGAGACGATGCTCTCTTCAATTCTGGTGTATTCAGCAGTATTCATGGGAAAATGGTAAGTGAGGATTATGCTGAAAGCAATGATGCAACCAGCCTCTGAATGGTATATCATCGGATTATGAATGCTTTGGATCTTGAGACCGCAATACTTTCAGATGATGGGAAGGCTCTCATCATTCTCGATCAGACGCTTCTTCCCAACAGAATTGAATACCTTCATCTGACGAAGAAAGAGGAGATATGGGAAGCTATCAACAAGCTGAGGGTGAGGGGAGCCCCGGCTATCGGAGTCGCTGCCGCTTATGGACTTTATGTCGTGGCAAGAGACTTCCAGACTTCAGATAACGCCTCTTTTATTGCTTCTCTTAAAGAAGTGGCATCCTATCTTGATACATCGCGTCCTACAGCTGTCAATCTTTCATGGGCGCTGAAACGCATGGTCCGTAAGGCTGAGGAGAATGCGGAGAAGAATGTCGATGAGATAAAAGATATACTGAGAAAAGAAGCTGACGGAATACGAGCTGAGGATATCACGATAAGCCGTTCTATAGGTGAGTATGGCTTTTCTCTCCTGAGGCCGGGCAGTGGCATTCTCACGCATTGCAACGCAGGAACGCTTGCGACAGCGAAATACGGCACCGCGCTTGCTCCTGTCTATATAGCTCTCGAGCATGGGTGGAAGGATCTCAGAGTGTATTGCGATGAGACAAGGCCTCTTCTTCAAGGTGCGAGGCTGAGTGCGTTCGAGATGCAGCACGCTGGCGTTGAGACGTATCTCCAGTGCGACAACATGGTTTCATATACGTTGTCGAAAGGGCTTGTGGATATCATATTCGTGGGGGCTGACAGAGTCGCCAGAAATGGTGATTTCGCGAATAAGATAGGCACGAGCGGGGTAGCTATCATAGCAAAGCACTATGGAATACCATTCTACTGCTGTGCCCCGTCATCGAGTATAGACATGTCTCTCGCTTCTGGCTCTCTTATACCGATTGAGGAGAGGAATGGTGATGAAGTGACGACGATGTGGTACCGCGAGCGCATGGCTCCCGAGGGCGTAAAGGTTGTCAATCCGGCTTTCGATGTGACTGATCACTCTCTTGTCACGGGGATTATCACGGAAAAAGGAATTGCTTATCCTCCTTTTGACGAAGCTTTTACCGCAATGGGAATTGTATAGTCATGGCAGATAATGAATTAGCCGTTATTTTACGGAAAGGTGCGTTTTGTGTTGACTTACAAGCGTGCTTTCTGTAAGATAAACCGTCGGTAGCTCGCAATACGGAGGGGCAAGTGTCTCTTCATAAAGCGCTTCCAATGAATATTAACGGCATAGTCCGAGGAGATACAGATGGCTAGTTCAAAGAAGAAAGGACCTGTAGAGAAGATTGCTCTTCAGTGCACAGAGTGCAAGCGCAAGAACTATACAACCGAGAAGAACCGCCGCAATACTCCAAACAAGCTTGAGCTTATGAAGTATTGCCCGTTCGAGCATAAGCACACGCTGCATCGCGAGACAAAGATCAAATAATAATTGAGCTCTTCGGGGTGCGAGCAGGTCAGTAGCTCCAACGGCTAGAGCACTGGTCTCCAAAACCGGGTGTTGTAGGTTCGAATCCTACCTGGCCTGCTGGCACTCCGAATGCGAAGGTGAGAAATGAAGAAGATCGCAAGATATTTCAAGGAATGCGTACTCGAGATGAAGAAGGTATCCTGGCCTGCAAAGGCTGAGGTTATCAACTCAACTTGGGTCGTTATCATCTCCACGATAGTCTTTGCTGTCGTACTTGGTCTGGTCGATACCGTTCTCGGTCTCTGCCTTGACCTGATTTTCTAAGGATAAACAATCAATGGCCAGAGGCTGGTACGTAGTACACACATATTCCGGTTACGAACAGAAGATTGAAAGGACCATCAACAAGCTCCGCATGAATGATGCGGAGTTCGCTGCATACTGCACGGGCGTGAATGTGCCTATGGAGCAGGTGCATGTTGTCAATGATAAGGGCGAGAAGAAGATAGAGCTTAAGAAAATCCTTCCTGGCTATATCCTCGTTGAACTTGATCTTCCTGAGAATACCTGGAGAACCGTAACAGCGAAGATTGCGAGAATCCCTGGTGTGACAGGATTCCTGACTGCAGATAAGACAGGTAAGAATCCTCCAAAGCCGCTTTCACAGCGCGAGCATACAGACATTCTCCGCCGCACAGGTGAGATGCCTGAGGAGAAGGTGTTCAGACCAAAGCAGGATTTCGAGCGCGGAGAGGAAGTGAAAGTCATTTCCGGACCGTTCGCATCTTTCAATGGCACTATTGATGAAATTGACCTTGCGAAGGGAAGGCTTCGCCTTTCTGTACAGATATTCGGCAGATCGACGCCAGTCGAGGTTGAGTTCTCGCAGGTCGAGAAGGTTCTGGTATAACCAGAGCCGGATTTTTGACAATATAGCTTATTATCTCCCTTGCTTATGCAAGGTGGGAGCTCTTCGTTGAAGAGCGTTAATACCAGCGCGGAGCCCGAAATTTCCGGTCAGCTCAGACCAGGCTCCAACGCGTAAGGAGAAGAAAATGGCAAAGAAGAAGGTTACTGCCGTAATTAAGTTGCAGTGTCCTGCTCAGAAGGCTACACCGGCACCACCAATCGGACCGGCACTTGGCCCTCACGGAGTAAGCGCTCCGCAGTTTGTCCAGCAGTTCAATGACAAGACAAAAGGTTATGAACCTGGACTTATCCTTCCTGTTATCATCACAGTTTATCAGGATAAGAGTTTCTCTTTTATCCTCAAGACTCCTCCAGCAGCTGTCCTCATCAAGAAGGCACTCGGCATCCAGACAGCTTCCGGCCAGCCTAACAAGGTTAAAGTCGGCAAGATCACAGATGCACAGCTTACGGAAATCGCCAAGACAAAGCTCGAGGACCTCAACGCTAATGACCTTGAGGCTGCTAAGAGAATCATCGCAGGCACTGCCCGCTCGATGGGTGTAGAGGTGGAGAAGTAAGATGAAAAGAGGAAAGAATTATCAGGAAGCACTCAAGAAGGTCGATAAGTCCAAGGCATATTCCCTTCTTGAAGCAGCAGAGCTTGTAAAGAGCTGCGCATTTGCAAAATTCACGGAAACTGTTG
The DNA here is from genome assembly GCA_944388955.1 of uncultured Spirochaetaceae bacterium. GTDB lineage: Bacteria > Spirochaetota > Spirochaetia > Sphaerochaetales > Sphaerochaetaceae > Ornithospirochaeta. The sequence continues at coordinate 21,994 of CALXKJ010000024.1, forward strand.
AGCTTTCAGTTGCGCTTTCCCTCAAGAAGAGCCAGTCAGTGCGTGACACGGTTGTTCTTCCGAACCAGTTCATGGCTCAGAAGAGAATCCTTGTCTTCGCTAAGGGTGACAAGGCAGAAGAGGCAAAGGCGGCAGGAGCTGCATATGTTGGAGATACGGACCTCATCGATAAGATCAAGGGTGGCTGGATGGATTTCGATATCGCTGTTGCTACACCTGACATGATGAAGGACGTAGGTAGGCTTGGACCTATCCTCGGAAGAAGAGGTCTTATGCCTAACCCGAAGACACATACAGTCACGAATGATATCAAAGAGGCTCTCGAGGAGCTCGGAAGAGGCCGTGTAGAGTTCCGCTCTGATAAGACTGGTGTTGTTCATATGGCAGTAGGCAAGGTCGATATGGATCCTGCTAAGGTTGCTGAGAACGCAAAGGTGACGATTGCAGAGATAATGAGGAAGAAGCCGGCAGATGCCAAGGGTGACTTCGTTGTTTCTGTTTCGCTCTCTTCCACAATGGGCCCTGGTGTCCGTGTGGATTACAAGGAAGCTGTTGACGCTTCGGCGGCAGTATAAGGAGGGACACAATGGAGAATTACCAGACACGTGTAACCCCGGCTAAGGAAGATGCTGTAGCAGCACTTAGGGATGAATTCAAGGATTACAGCGGATTCATCTTCACTGACTACAGAGGCATGACTGTCCAGCAGATTACTGATATCAGGAAGAGCCTGAAGAAGGATGATGCTGCATATCGTGTCGTCAAGAACCGCTATGCCAAGATTGCTCTTAAGGATCTTGACAAGACTGGTGCTGACGAGCAGATGAAGGGACCTACAGCTGTTGCTCTCATAAAGGGTGACACAGCAAATACAGTTGCTAAGGTACTCTTCAATGCAAACAAGGATGGTGTGAGCATCCAGGTCAAGGGCGCGCTCCTTGATGGAAAGTTCATGACAGCCGAGGAAGTTGAGGCACTCTCGAAGCTCCCGACCAAGCTCGAGCTCATCGCTTCCCTTATGGGTACGATGAAGGCACCTGTACAGAAGCTTGCCGCTACGCTTCTTGCGTATGTTGAGTCAAAGGGTGGAGCTGCAGAGGCAGCACCAGCTCAGGCAGAAGAGGCAGCTCCTGCTACTGAAGAGAACTGATACGGTCCTAGTCTTCAAGTAACCTGCTAGACCGTGGTTTATATAAGGAGAAGATAATATGGCTACAAAGGAAGAAATCCTTGAATCCATCGCTCAGATGAGCGTTATGGACGTTGCGGACCTCATCAAGATGATGGAGGAGAAGTTCGGTGT
>CALXKJ010000025.1 GCA_944388955.1 uncultured Spirochaetaceae bacterium
AATATGGCAATCAGCGCAGCAGATGTAAAGAAGCTCAGGGACACAACCGGAGCAGGCATGATGGATTGCAAGAAGGCACTCACGGAAGCTGATGGAGATTTCGCAAAGGCAGAGAAGATTCTCAAGGAAATGGGCCTCGCTGCAGTTGCAAAGCGCCAGGATAGAGCTACTGAGAATGGCCGTGTATTCGTAAAGGCAGGAAACGGCAAGGCAGTTGTCCTTTCACTCTCCTGCGAGACAGACTTTGTTGCACAGAACAAGGATTTCGCAAAGCTTGGCGATGATCTCTGCACAGTCATCCTCGAGAAAGGCTATACGGAAATCAACGCAGAGCTTGAGGGTATGGTCAATGATCTTATCGCCATCATCAAGGAGAACATGCACCTTGTTAAGTTCCAGGTCTTCGATATTCCAGCGACAGGCTATGCTTCAACATACATCCACGGAGATGGTGCTGTAGCAGTTCTTGTTGTTCTTGATTCCGACAAGGCAGAGATCTTCAAGGAAGCAGATGTCGAGGATCTTGCACACAACCTCGCGCTCCACGCAGCTGCATACAAGCCGCAGTTCCTCAACGAGCAGTCAGTAGACAAGGTATACGAGGAAGAGCAGCTTGAGATTTTCCGCAAGCAGGTTGAGACAGACGAGAAGCTTCAGTCAAAGCCAGAGAAAGTCAAGGAAGGCATCATCCGCGGTAAGCTTTCAAAGCTCTACAAGGAAGTCTGCTTCCTCGATCAGGCTTATGTAAAGGATGACACAAAGTCTGTAAGCCAGATGCTTCAGGAGACAGGAAAGGCTCACGGTGCAAGCCTTACTATCACAGCATACTGTGTATATCAGGCTGGCGTTTCAGCCTAAGGAGGAAGCATGCAGACAGTCATCGACAACTGCAGCGCGAGAATGAAGAAGTCAGTAGAGGCACTCTCCCAGGAGTTTGCCTCACTGCGTACAGGACGCGCTTCAGCACAGCTTTTTGACAAGATCAAAGTCGATTACTACGGTGCTGAGACTCCTCTTTCCCAGGTTGCTTCGATAAGCGTGCCAGAGGCCCGCCTTGTCGTTATCCAGCCATGGGACAAGACGGTTCTTCCCGCAATAGAGAAAGCTATCCAGAAGTCTGAGCTCGGACTTAATCCGAACAACGATGGAAAGCTTATCCGTGTTGCTTTCCCGCCTCTTACAGAGGACAGGAGAAAGGAATTGGCAAAGAGCGCGAAAGCGACAGCTGAGAACGCCCGTGTTGCTGTACGCAATATCCGCCGTGATGCAATGGAAGAACTCAAGAAGCTCCAGAAGAACGGCGATATAAGCGAAGACCAGCAGAAAGAAGGTGAGACAAAGATCCAGAAACTCACAGATAACGCCATCTCCGATATCGGCAAAGTTGCCGAGGCAAAGGAGAAGGAGATCATGGAGATCTGATGGAACTCCAGCATCTTGCCATCATCATGGACGGCAACGGAAGATGGGCCGAGAAAAGAGGCCTGCCCCGCTCTGCCGGCCATCTTGAAGGCGGAAAAGCGGCATTCAGGATTATCAAAGCATGTCTTGGCCGCATTCCATATCTTACGCTCTTCTGTTTTTCAACAGAAAACTGGAAAAGGCCACAGAGTGAGGTGGATTACCTCATGGGGCTTTTTTCCGACAGGCTTATAGCCGAAATCCCAATGGCGATCAAGGAAGGCATAAGAATCCTTCATCTCGGCTCCAGGAATAATCTTCCCGCATCTGTGCTGAATGCAATCGACGAAGCTGAGAAATGCACACTTTCATGCAATCGCCTTACGTTGCAGCTTGCCATAAACTATGGCGGACATGATGAGATTACAAGGGCTGCAAATAAAGCTTTAGAGAAAGGCTGCAAGCGGTTTTCAGAAGAAGAAATCCTGTCATCACTCGACAATCCAGAGGTCCCCGCCCCTGATTTCATCATTCGAACAGGGGGTGAAAAACGTTTATCTGGCTTCATGCTCTATCAATCAAGCTATGCAGAAATAGGATTTTATGATAAGCTTTGGCCAGATTGGAACTCTCATGACATCGATGATATAATCAGAGATTATAGATCCAGGGAACGAAGATTCGGAGGAATTTAAGATGAGCGGAATGAAAAGCAGGATTCTTACAGCCATCATAGCTATTCCAGTTCTTCTCGTCGTTGTACTTCTCTTTCCGCAGTTCAACCACCTCGCATTCTGTCTGGTTATGGTTGTTATCACATTGCTGGGAACGATAGAAATGAGGGCTCTGCTATCGAAAGACAACGAGAAACTCCTATTCACATCATACACAGGCGCACTGCTTCCGCTCGCCCAATATGTGCAGTTCTCTTTCTTCCCTGAGATGGAGCTTACATTCTACACCCTGATGTTCCTCATAGGCCTGACTCTTTTCCTTGAGGTCTTCTATGGCGTGATGGATTCCTTCAAGGGAACATGGGAAAGGAATGCAAAGACAATCACTGCTATCATATATCCAGGGCTCTTCGCTTCATTCATCATACGCATCGCGTTCATAGCGAATCCAGCATGGTATATACTCTTCTATTTCCTTCTTGTATTCAGCTCTGACACTTTCGCATTCTTCTCCGGAATCCTTTTCGGGAAAAACAACAAGGGAATCGTGAAAGTCAGTCCGAATAAATCCGTCGCTGGCTATATCGGCGGTCTCCTTATACCGGCAATCTTTGGCCTTTTATCTGCAAAGCTCTTTCCTGGGATTTTCACCTACTCTATGGGAGAAGGATTCCTGCTTGGCCTTATAACATCCGCTATCGCGGCGATAGGCGACCTTATAGAGTCTTCCTTTAAGAGAAGCGCTGAAGTCAAGGATTCTGGAAGCATCATCCCAGGAAGAGGCGGCATACTTGATTCAATCGACTCCGTAATCATGGCGGCGCCTGTTTACGTGGCTATTCTCACGATTGTGCTTGGAGTATGAAGTCTGTACTTGTTCTTGGGGCCACAGGCTCAATCGGTACTACATTCCTCAATGCAGCAAAAAATAATCATGATATCCATATATGTGGTCTGACAGCTGAGAAAAACCCATCTCTTGCAGTACTTGGGAAGGAATTCAAGGCACCTTATATCTATCTCAAAGGCTCAGATTCATCGAAGCTGGATGAATTCATAACACGTGTCAGACCAGATATCGTTCTCAATGCGATTTCAGGATGCGATGGACTCACAGCTTCCTGGACAGTCCTTGATAAAGGTATCGATCTTGCGCTTGCGAACAAGGAGTCCATAGTACTTGGCGGCGAGCTTCTGCTCGAGAAAGCAAGGAATACCGGAGCTGAGATTATCCCAGTTGACAGCGAGCACAGCGCGATATGGCACCTGCTGAAAGGAAGAAAGGCCGAGCGTCTTATCATCACGGCATCAGGTGGACCTTTCAGGACACGGCATGATCTATCCTCTGTCACAATTGAAGAGGCTCTGAGACATCCGACCTGGAAAATGGGAAGGAAAATCACGATTGATAGCGCGACACTCGCCAATAAAGGACTTGAGGTCATGGAGGCTGCTATCCTTTTTTCCTTTCCTTCTGAAAGAATCGATGTCTCAATCCATCCTGAATCAATCGTTCACTCCCTCATAGAGACGGAGGAAGGCGCATATTATGCGCTGCTCTCCACCCCTGACATGACACTTCCCATAATGACTGCAATACTTGGAGAAGGAAATAGACTGAAGAACATTGTAAGACCACTGCCCTTCTCCGCTGGGTTCTCCCTGCACTTCGAATCGTGGGACAAGGAGAGGTTTCCGATGCTTCAGCTTGCATACGATGCATTGAGAAAAGGACGAAGCTATCGTATCGCATACGCATCCAGTGATGAAGCTGCAGTTGATGCATTCCTTGATGGCAGGATTTCATTCACAGATATCCCGAAGGTCGTTTCTTCAGTGCTCTCTCATGATTATGACGATGCAGATACAATCGATGAAATCCTCAGCTTAAGGGAGATGACAAAGAAAGAGGCTGAAGATTTATGCTGACATATATCCTGTATCTTTTCCTTGGGCTTCTCGCAATCGGATTCGTAGTCTTTCTCCATGAACTTGGGCATTTTGCGGCAGCAAGGATGCTTGGCGTTGAAGTCGAGGTGCTTTCATATGGTATGGGACCTAAGGTGTTCTCTATCTATGGAAGGAAAACCGAATACAGGCTTTCCCTCTTCCTGTTCGGTGGATACTGCAGGATGAAAGGCTCGCTTGATCTCATGAAGGCGCTGAAAGATGATTCCAAGTACATCAACAGGGCGGAGGAAGGATCATATTTCGGCACAAGCGCATTCGTACGCTTTCTCATATACCTTGCTGGCCCCTTAACGAATTTTCTGCTTGCTGTTCTTCTTCTCTCCGCCGCCTCGCTTATCCCTGTAGAGAGGTTATCAGATGAGGCGATTGTCACACCTGTAACCGAATATAGCGCGCTTTTCAGCAATCCAGTCAGTCAGGAGTCAATACATAAAGGCGATAAACTCATCTCATCATCCGGACATATATTCCTGGACTGGCAGGATGCGGAAGCGTTCATCAAAAAGCATAGCGGCTCTGTGATTCCAGTCACTATCTTACGAGATGGTGAGATGATAGACACTGCAATCGTACCGCATAAGACAGAAAATGGATGGAGTTATGGGCTGACACTGCTGCAGAAAGCAGTTGTCGGAAGCTCACTATCTGATAGTTTCCAGCCTGGAGACAGGATAATAGCGATAGATAATACACCAGTTGAATATACTCTTGATGTCTATTCCTACCCGAAGGACTCCTTCACTGTCACACTCGAAAGGGATGGCGATACACTTACAAGGGAAATAGAAAACGGAGAGCTTCCATTCTCATGGAAAAGCGATATAAGAAAAAGCAAGGATTCAGTCTCACCCATTCTCTATGGCATAAAACGGGCATCTGACATGTTCGTATCGGCGATGAAGACACTCGGTGCGTTTATCACATTCCACCTAGAGGACGCTCTTACGGTAATGACAGGTCCTGTCAAAGCCGCTGAGAGCATCGGACATATAACAGCTGTGGCATTTGATACAAGCGCAAGCAGCGGTCTGAGAAGTCTTCTGATGCTCGCTTCATTCATTTCAGTCTCGCTTTCGGTCGGCAACGCTCTTCCGATTCCGACATTCGATGGAGGACAGATGCTGATCAATATAATCGAGATGATCTACAGGCGCGAGCTATCACCAAGGACATATGTCCTCTTGCAGATTACGGGAATGATACTCGCGCTCATCATCATGATCATGATGTATTCTCTCGATGTCAAAGCCTACTTTTTCTCATAACCCCGCTTCTCGGGTGCCTGAGGCTCAATGAAATCAGCAGTCTGCACAACCTGCTCAAATGATGTTGTCTGAGCGTTATAGCCTACCTTGAATTCACCTGTCTCACCGTTACGTTGCTTGGCGACAATGACTTTTGTTACCTGCAGAGTAGCCCTTCCCTCTGAGTCCTTTGCATTACGCTGTTTCTCTTCCTCAGAGAGAATTCGCTTCCTGTGAAGGAACATGACAACATCGGCATCCTGCTCTATCGAGCCGGAATCCCTGAGGTTGGAGAGTATAGGAGCTTTCTCCTCGCTGTCTCTCGACACCTGACAGAGAACGATAATAGGAATCTTCAGCTCACGGGCAAGGCTCTTAAGCGAACGCGAGACTGTCGCGATGACTTCATGACGCGGAACCTGGGCGCCAAGTTCAGGATCAATGAGACCGATATAATCAATCATAATCACTGTGATATCATGCTCACGCTTCAATAGGCGTGCCTTTGCTCTGAGGTCATTCAGCTTGATATTCGGCACATCAACTATATATAGCTCCTTTGAGTAAAGCGTATCAGCTGCGTTGAGAACTCTGGTAAACTCATCTGGAGCAAAGGTCGCCTGAGCGATGTTCCTGAGATTCACATGCGAAAGATTCGCAAGAAGTCGCTCGGTAATCTGGCTCGCTGGCATTTCAAGCGAGAAGAAGGCCACACGCTGCTCCCGCTCAGTATCGCGAAGCATATTGCGGATCATTGAAACACCGAATGCTGTCTTTCCGATTGATGGGCGTGCCGCAACAACGATATAGTCCTGGGGCTTGAAACCGCCGTTTGTGTATTTGTCGAGAATGTCGAATCCTGAGCGTACAGAATCATCATCAAGCTGACCATCCATCTTCTTCATGATTCTGTCGATGACAGAAGAGACTGCGTTGCCAATGGAATACTCTTCCTCAGCTGTGCTGCCTGACAGCGAGAGCTGCAGCATGTTCGCCTGTCCTTCATCAAGCGTCTTGTATATATCCTCTGTGGCATCAAACGCCTTCTCTGACAAAGCAGAGCTCATAGAGAGGACAGAGCGGCGGAGTGACATCTCCTTGACCATCCTGGCGTATTCCGCAGTATTTGCAGTTACATTCACGCTCTCTGTAAGAGAAGCGATATACGCAAGTCCACCGGCTTTCTCCAGAGTACCATTCTTCCTGAGGAATTCTGTCAGCGTGATGATATCAACAGTATCGCTGGAGATTTCCTTCATTTTGGCAATAGCGCGGAAAATCTCCCCATTGATGGGATGATAGAAATCATTAGCTCCGATGATGGAAGATACTGTATCAAAGGCATCTTCCTTCATCAGGATTGCGCCTAGTATGGCTTTCTCTGCTTCATCGTTATGCGGCTGGGTTTTCATAGAATATTACGGTAACAGAAATCCCCCTGTCAGAACAGGGGGATGTAGGAAAAAGACATCGGAAGAAAATCAGTTTTCCTCAGCTGGTGTCTCTTCTGCAGCTGCTTCTTCTGCTGGTGCCTCAGCAGCTTCTGCTTCTGCAGCTTCCTCTGCTGCCTTCGCCTCAGCTTCAGCCTTTGCCTTTGCTTCAGCTGCAGCCTTCTCTGCTGCAATCTTCTCAGCTTCAGACATGACAACAAGCTTGATGTGTGAGAGGTCGTTCTCATAAAGATGGACTGTGATTGTATATGTTCCAGTCATCTTGATAGCATGAGTTGCGACTTCGATCTTCTTCTTCTCAATCTCGAATCCAAGCTTCTGGAGCTCTGCCTGTACCATAGCGGATGTGACAGATCCAAAGAGCTTTCCAGACTCGCCTGCTGGTACAGTGATTGTAAGAGATACGCCATCAAGTCTCTCTTTAAGAGATGCTGAAGCAGCTCTCTTCTCTGCCTTTCTCTTCTCGATAGCTGCTGCTCTTGACTTGAAAAGAGCCGCGTTAGCCTTGTTGTAGATAACAGCTGTCTTTGTAGGAAGAAGATAGTTTCTTGCGTAACCATCCTTTACTTCGACAACGTCACCCTCTTCTCCGAGATGTACTACATCCTGATTAAGAATGATCTTCATTTTCCACTCCTAATTTCTTCAGATCGAAGAATGTTTCCAGAACGCCGATGAGCGGCAATCCCAGAACAACTATGAAATTTATCCCAGGGATCAATGTTCCAGCAAAGAGGACTATGATGAAGACGGTCATGCTTCTCACATTCCTCGAATGCTTGCGGACACGTGCAAACACAACGGTAAAACCCTGTATTGCATATAGCACAGTCCATATCCCAGCGACGTTCAGGGCTATCACGGGGACAGCCACAGGCACCGATACAAAGCGTAGAAGAAGCACAAGAGCCCACGACACGATGAAGCCCCATACTGCGTCTCCTGGATAGGAAAAACGCATGACCGCCTCCTCCCACATGCTTTCTCTTGAATGCTTCACGCTCTCATAGATGAAAGCAGAAGCACAGATGCCGCAGAGAATGGCCGGAAAAAGGAAAGACAGTACTCCAATGATAACGATATACGAAAGCATCTCGATATCGATTGAAGGGAAGAGTCCTCCGAAGACCGGTGCAAAAGCCACGGCAAACGCATTCCTGAAATCCTCAAAGAGAATCTGAGGAAGCGCCCTATCGGATACTATGAACGCGCTGATTGCAGCAAGGAAAACAAGTGCTGGCAGAAAAGTAAGTAAAAGTCTCTTCAGCAGTCTTGTACCTTTAGCCGCAAGCCACACGATCCCAGCCGCTGACAGCGACAGGGGAATATACATTGCGATAAGAAAGAAAGCCGCATCTGTTCTCGTTCCAGGCACTCCGGCACCGAATAAATCCAGTGCAAGAAGCAATGCCATCTCTACGGTAATCAGTAAAGCAGCACTCTTTCTTCCATGACTGATAGCATAGAGAAGCAGAGGCGCGGGGAAGATAAAAGCTGCAACCCCTGTCCTTGCAAGAACGGTGCTTACGAATAAAAGCACCACTCCTTCAACAATCGCTCTCGGCTTCTCACTCAGCATGACTCACTTCTTCTCGAAAGGAAGATATGCAAGAACTCTCGCTCTCTTGATTTCCCTGTTAAGAGCTCTCTGATGCTTTGCGCATGTACCTGTGATGCGGGCAGGAAGAATCTTGCCCCTCTCTGTGATATAGCGGCGAAGCATGTCAGGATTCTTGTAGTCTGCAGGAGCTGCACCCTGGCAGAACTTGCATACCTTCTTCTTGAATCCTACCTTTCTAGCTCCCATCTTCCTATCTTTGAGAGCTCCGTCTTTTTCTGCGAAATCCTTATCTTCTTCACGCATTTGTCTGACTCCTTATCAGAATGGGATGGAATCATCCTCAAATGATTCCGGTCCAGAAACAGGTGGCTCCGGCTGACTCATCTCGCTCTGAGCGGGACGAGGTGCCTGATATCCCTGATTCTGCTGTGGACGCTGTGAATACTGGCTTGCAAATCCTCCACCCTGCCCCTGATTAGGCTGGGAAAGGAGATTGAGAGTATTCACGATTACCTCGAGCTTCGATCTTGACTGTCCGTCCTGTCCTTCCCACTTCGACTGTCTAAGCTCTCCTGATATAGCAACCTGCCTTCCTTTTGTGAGGAACTGGCTCAGATTCTGCGCATTCTGATTGAAATATGTGCAGTCTACGAAAGAAGCCTCATCACTCCACGAGCCATCAGCATTCCTCTTTGCCCTGTTGACGGCGACTGTGAATGAGATTATCGGGCTTCCATTCTGCGTATATCTGAGAGTGCAGTCTCTTGTAAGACGACCTACAAGGACGACGACATTAACATCGCTAGCCATGGCTTATGCCTTATTTCCTTTCCGGATTCACGAACAGGAATTTAAGAACGAGCGTTGAAAGCTGGAAGATGTTGTTCATCTGTGAGAGCACTGATGTATCAGCCTTCAGCTCGAAGTAGACATAGTGACCTTTCTCCTGCTTCCTGATTGTGTAAGCAAGTGTCTTGACTCCGAGGTCTTCTTCTTTCTCGACCACAACGTCGAAGCGGGCAAAAGTATTCTTTACCAGCTCAAGACCTGACTTTGTCTTCTCCTCATCTGCATCGAAGATGACTGTGAACTCATAATTCTGAATCATGGTTCCTCCTTATGGACTTAGAATTCGATCCGGGCATACACCCGGATAAAGAGGTCATCTGATAATACAAAAATTGAATGTTTGATGTCAATGTCAGGAGAAAGTCTTTCCAGACAGGATAATCGATGAAAAACGTGTATAATATGCAGGATGTTCGACTCGCACGCACACATAGGTGAAACCACTGCTTCAGCTCTCGTATGTACTGCTTGCGCATACGAGTATGACAAGCTGAGCGGATTCAGATACAAAGCCGCAGGCTCTCTTCCGGGATATGGAAAACCGGATCTGGATGCTATCATGAAAGCTGCCTCTGAAGGATTATGCATAGGAGAAATAGGGCTCGATAGACGCTACGGATGCAGGGATGAGCAGATTGCAACACTCAGAGACATACTAAGCATCGCCGCAGATTGCGATGCCTTTACCATCTTCCATATCATCAGGGATTACGAAATGGCGCTGCGGCTGATAGACGAATATGGCATAAAGCGTTTCATGGTCCACTCGTTCTCATCATCATACGAAATGGCAAGGGAAATCATAAAAAGAGGAGGAATCATCTCGCTTTCGCCAAAGGCGGAAAGACTACGCTCTTTCCAACGCATCCTGACTCTCCCTTTCGTGACGGAAACAGACATGAAGACAGGAAAAGAGGAAATGGAAACACTTGAAATATGGAATCAGAAGCTTTCCATTCTTGCTTTTGCAGATGTGGGGAGGAGAAGCGAGGAGATGATGATGGAGGTGTTGAGGTGAAAGAGCAGTTCCAGCGCATTGCCGCGCTGATCGGAGAGGAAAACGCAAGTATATTACAGCATAAATGCGTTGCTATCGCAGGTGTCGGGGCTGTAGGAGGCTTTGCATGCGAGATGATTGCGAGATCCGGCATCGGACGGATAAGAATCGCTGATTTCGACGTCTATGAGGAGAGTAATATAAACAGGCAGATTGGGGCTCTGCACTCCACTATCGGGCGAAAAAAGGTAGATGTGATGAAGGAGAGGATCCTTGATATAAACCCAGACTGCATTGTAGAGACGCTTCCAGAGTTCATCGACGCATCAAACATAGATGCCTTTCTCAGCAACGTGGATATCCTTCTCGATTGCATCGATTCAGTCAGTGCGAAAGCTGAGCTTCTCAGAATCTCGTATGAGCGATCCATCCCTGTGATATCCTCAATGGGAGCTGCATTGAGAAAGCACTCAGACGAGATAAGGACAGGCGACATCATGGACACATTCGGCTGCCCGCTTGCAAAGGAAATCCGCTCACGTCTCAGGAAAATGGGAATAGGACGTGGAATTGAATGCGTGTTCTCTCCTGAGAAAGTTGAATTCACATACAGGGAAACCGAGACTGAAGTAACTGGCAGAAAGCATCTGATACTTGGCTCCATGCCATATGTCACCGCGATATTCGGAGAGAAAATCGCTGAACTTGCTTTGCGTAAGCTGCTTCCGGAAGAGGTTATCTGAAAGAAAAACCACCGATATTCCTACCGGTGGCCCCAAAGATAGAATCTCTGAAAGAAGATTACTTCTTCTTGTGTCTGTTCATTCTGAGTCTCTTCTTTCTCTTGTGTGTTGCTATCTTGTGCTTCTTTCTTTTTCTACCGCAAGGCACAGTATAACTCCTTATTATCCAATTGGATTTGTTGTAATTACCGGCTTATTCTGCTTTTTTACCCATTTGGTGTCAAGTGGAAATCCGAAGTGCAGCTTCAATAATGGGAATAAGAGAGGAGCCACGCATAAATAGTTAATAGTCACTACGCATTTAACAGCGATTTAATTACACATCGAGACAAATTGATTCTATACTCTATAATACGTGAAAATTCTCATTCTCGGGCTGGGAGCCTCAGGAGGCGGCGCAGAAGCCGCTGAATACTATCTTAAGCTTGGACACAGCGTTGAAATCATAAGCCCTCAGGAGAAGGCTGATAATGATCCAGCAATCCAACACCTTTCAAAGATAGGTGCTGTATTCATAGCGAAAGAAGAAGCTCTGAAAGCAGCCGCGGATGCGGATCTTGTTGTCAAGGTGCCTGGAATACCGATTCCATATATGATCAAGAAGAAAGCGAAGCGCATCACCAATGATATCGCGGCACTCCTTGAGAATCCCAAGACAGAGCGTATGACGAGAATCATAATCGCAGGCTCCAAAGGCAAGACAAGCACGGCATCAGCCCTGGCCAGCGCACTTAATAAACTTGGAATCAGCGCCGCATTTTCCGAAGGGCTTGGATATTCCGCGTTTCACCTGCTCTCTGATATAGAGAATGAAGAAAGGACATACGATGCCATCGTGATTGAAATGTCACTTTGGCAGATAAAAGATACCTCTGCATCCCTTGGCCACAACTGGCCCCGAATAGATATCCTCGGCATAACAGACAATATCCCAATCTCTCTATCGCCTACGGATATGGGTGCTGAAGGCTCTCTTTTCATCGGACCATGGATAAGGAAAATCATAGCCCCTCGCCTTCTCTGGGAAAAACTCATGATAAGCGGCATAGTGCGGCGCAGAAGCGTGAAGATGTACCCCTCCCCGATCAACCCTTTCAGGAATAAACCGGGCATGGAGCTTGGCTGGGAATGCCTGAGAGCGATTGGATTCAGAAGGAAAGATGCAAAAAATGCATTCAGCGGTTACAAGGGAATACCTAACAGGATGGAATTCATTGCTGTTGATAACGGCATATCGTTCATCAACGATTCATCGTCCGTATTGCCGATTTCTGTCGCGTTCTCGCTGCGGGGAATGAAAGGAATGCCAGTGCATCTCATACTTGGGGGCACGGATAAAAGCAGGATAGATATCTCGGAGCTAAGAGATCCTATTGATGAAAGCATTTCGCTTACGCTTCTATCAGGAAGCCTGACGGACAAGCTCATTCCGCTGCTTCACAGAGAATGCATAAAATTCAACGGACCTTTCGATGATATGAATGAAGCTGTAAAGAGCGCATATTCATCCGCGCTATCCCACAGGGGGAAGAGAGATACAACGGAGATAATCCTTCTTTCCCCTGGAGCTTATGCGGATGAATACTTCTCGAACGAGTTTGAGAGAGGTGCCCGCTTCAAGGAAGCGGTCCTCGCTCTTATCGAGAAGGACTCAGTCGAGAGATGAGAATCTCTCGAGTATGACAGCAGCCTTCTCCTTGTCTTTATCATTGAGCATCTGAGAGATTGCTTCTTTCTCGACGATAAGACCCACTTTATGCAGAGCCGACTTAGCGGCATTGATCTGCACGAGGATGCGCTCAGCGTCATCCTCTTTGTCAATCATCTTCTTAATCGCTTCAATCTGTCCGCGTGCCTTTGAAAGTCTTTTCTGCAGTGAATCCTTATCTCTTGCCATACAGCCTCCTCAGCCTACATTTCCATTGACGTACTTGCTGACTTTAAGGAAAGTGCCATCGTATCCAAGCTTCTTTCCATCAACAGTCACATATCCATCGACCGTCTTCATCGGCATAGCGAAGAAATGGTCGGGCTTTATATAAGTCGTAACCTTCTCGACATCGCCCTCGTCTTCAAGCTTAAGTACAGTTCCTGGAGCGATATCATCAGCAAAGATAACCTCACATGTCGAATGAGGATCCTCAGCGGTGGGATCTGACGCGGCAAGAAGCATACCACGGCTCTTGACGCCTCTAAAATTCGCCGGCTTAAGATTTGATACAAGCACGATATTGCGTCCCTGAAGCTCTTCAGCCTTATAGAACGGGACAATCGAGGAAACAATTGTCCTTGGCTCCTCTTCACCGCAATCAAGTGTGAGGATGTAGAGTTTATCACCACCAGGGTGCTTCTCGACATTAACGATTTTCGAAACCTTGAGGATTACCTTATGAGCAAACTGCTCGGCAAGACTCTCCTTGTTCTCTGTATTCTCTTCCATGGTTTTATTCTCCTCTTTATTCTCTCTTTCCTGTCTCTCGCTCTGCGAGCCTGAATAGCGCTCCCTGAGCTCCTTTATTCTCTCATCTTCAAGTTTCTGGAAGAGCAGCTCAGGCTCTTTCACTTCAAGAGTACCGCTGAATGAGCCGACATCTGACCAGAGAGCACCGGATGCGGATATAAAGGAAAGGATCTTCTCTCCTGTTGATGGCATATACGGTGTAATCATCACAGCAAGATCCCTGATAAGATACATGAGCGTCCTGAGAAGCACTGCCGCTTTTTCAGGATTCTCTTTCCTCACCTTCCATGGCTCACCATCCTGGAATGCTTTGTTTCCTATGTCAGAAAGCTCGAATATCATGCGTATCGCATCGCGCTCGTCAGCCTTCTCCAATGCCGCAGTGATGGCATCTTCCTTTGCTCTTATCTCAGTGCGGAGAGTCTCGTCAAACTCACCTTCCCCGAGCTTACCGTCATAGAAGCGCTTCACGAATGTAAGCGTGCGGTTCACGAGGTTGGATAGATTCCCGATAAGCTCCTTGTTCACCTTCTCCTGGAAATCCAGCCAGGTGAATGTGAAGTCCGATTTCTCAGGCCTGTTATAGAACATATAGAAACGCCATACATCGGCAGGAATTCCAGTCTCCTCCACATCATTGCCGAAGATACCGATACCCTTGCTCTTCGAGAACTTTCCACCTTCATAGTTAAGATACTCTGTCGATGACATATGATAGAGCATCGTCCACTTTTCCTTTGACGCTAAAAGCGTTGACGGGAAGACAACTGTATGGAATGGGATATTATCCTTACCGATGAACTGGAAGAGCTCTGTATTATCCGGATCTCTCCACCAGTACGCCCAGTCCTTGGTCTTGTTAGCAGTTATTGATATGTATCCAATCGGGGCATCGAACCAGACATAGAAGACTTTATCCTCATAGCCGGGCTTGTTGACTGGAATACCCCATTTAAGGTCACGTGTTATACACCGCTCGAGAAGTCCATCCCTTATCCATGATGATGTGATCTGAATGGCGTTCTTCGCCCAGAAACCATCGACAGATGCTGTTTTTATCCACTTCTCAAGCTCCGGAAGAATCTTTGGAAGATCAAGATAGAGATTCTTCGTCTTCCTCACGACCGGTGTGGAGCCGCATACCGAGCATCTTGGCTCGATAAGCTCTGTAGGGTCGAGAAGCGTTCCGCACTTCTCGCACTGATCGCCTCTTGCTCCGTCATATCCACAGTGAGGACATGTTCCGGAGACGAATCTATCAGCAAGAAAGCGCTTGCATTCAGGACAATACAGCTGCTCAGACTCCTTCTCGATGATATAACCATTATCATCACAGGCCTTGAAGAGAGCTTGTACAATCTCCGTCTGAAGCGGTGTCGATGTGCGTCCAAAATAATCAAAATCTATATTGAACCATTTATAGATAGCTTTATGAATCTCATGATAACGGTCACAGAGCTCCCGAGGAGTGACACCTTCCTGCAATGCTCTGGTCTCGCTTGCTGTCCCATACTCATCTGTACCGCATATGTACAGTGTCTCATAGCCGCGGGAACGGCAGAAACGAGCGAAGACATCTGCGGAGAGAACCTGCATCAGATTCCCGAGATGCGGGATGTTATTCACATATGGCAATGCCGATGTAATCAATCTTTTTTTCATATATTGCATTATAACCAGTGGAAAGAAGAGTCTCAACCCTACCCCGGTTTGTTTGGCTCTGCTATTATCAATGAAAAGCAAAGAGGAGGCGATTGCAAACCCCTCATATGCATATTTCTATGGATGGAATAATGAATAGAAACGAAAATGCGGAGAAATCATCCCCATTCTTCTGCAATGCGCTTATGAATATAGGGCGAAGCGGAGCTGAACACATCATGGCTTCTGGATATGAATGTCTTCTCACTCTAGGAAAAACCCTCATAGTGAAAGACAAGCCTGAAGACATCGCTGCCTTCCTTCTCTTTGCCTCAACAGCAAAGTGGGAGAAAATCATTGGAGATGAGACTGTTCTCTCCCTCATTCCAGAAATCGAGGTGCAGAATCGTGGACTCATGATTCTCCGTCCTGAACACTTCAGGAAAGCAGAGCGTGATGAACGTCTCATGGTGCTGCGAACTGAAGATGACTACAGAAAACTCTTCACGCTCTATCGTGAAGTACCGGAGATGGCGGAAGGATTTGATGAGGAGGATGATGAAGATAATGCTGAACGGTTTATCTCGGCACCATTTCCCTTCACTGCTGTTGGAATATGTGAAAACGGAAGGATTATCTCAGGGGCATATCTCAGCTCCGTATCAAGAACAAATGCCATGATTGTCGGCACGGCAACTGCTCCTGAATACAGGAACAGAGGTTTCGCGACATCTGTCATATCTGAAATCGCAGACATCTCATTCAACGAGAATCTGATGGATTTCCTATTACTGTGGTATTCTTCTGATAAGGCAGGTAGCCTCTACAGGAAAATCGGATTTGAGGATATACCTTCTATTAAATACGCGATCAGGAGAAAAACATGAAATACGTCAGAGTCAAAACAGATAAAGGTGCACGTTATGGAATCCTGAAAAAAGGATTCATCCAGCTGATGGAGAATACTCCGTTTGATAGCTCTCCCATTCTCATTGACGAAGCTATACGCTCCGAAGATGCCGTTCTTCTTCCACCAGCACCATTCTCAAAAGCGGTCTGCATAGGACTTAACTACAGAGATCACGCAATCGAATTCGGCCTGCCGATTCCAGAAAGCCCTGTTGTCTTCCTGAAACCATCAACAGCCGCCGCCGCCCCAGAAAGCGCCATAATCTACCCAAGCATGTGCCACCGTCTTGACTATGAGGCAGAGCTTGCTGTTGTCATCAGAAAGAAAGCGAAGAATGTAAGCATGGAAGATGCGCTTTCATATGTTCTTGGCTACACGATTGCCAATGATGTGACAGCACGTGACTTGCAGCCAAAAAACGGACAATGGACAATAGCAAAGGGCTTTGACACATTCATGCCTTTAGGCCCTTACATCTCAGATGAAGTCGACGGAAGCTCTTTAATGATTACAAGCCGTGTCAATGGCGAGACAAAGCAGATGTCGAATACATCAAACCTCATCTTCTCAATTCCATATCTGGTTTCCTATCTATCTCATGTAATGACACTGCTTCCAGGAGATGTCATTTCAACCGGTACACCAGGAGGGATATCCGGGATGCAGCCAGGTGACAGGGTTGAGATTGAGATCGAAGGACTCGGAATACTTGCCAATACGATAATTTCAGAACACTAAAGTTCTGCTATATCTGGAGATAAGAGAATCGATGCTAAAATCTTGAAAAATATTCTCAAATTCTATTGACCAAAAGTCAGAAAAAGCCTAAATTTGTGAAGCGTCGAGCGGTCGTGGTGGAATTGGTAGACACGCTAGCTTGAGGTGCTAGTGGTGAGAGCTGTGCTGGTTCAAGTCCAGTCGACCGCACTCAGATAATGAATCCTTCTGTTACAAAGAGTTACAGAAGGATTTATTTTTTCTGTATTTTATTTCTTACTCTCTGTTTTGATTCTGCTAGTTCAATTTTGACTCAATTTCTGGAACCAGCAGGAAGTGCCGGAAACATGGAGAAACTTACAGGATCAACTGGAGCATTCAGTGATTATCTCAGAAAAGAGTGGTTTCTGCTTGCCGGAGAACCTGGAATCAGCGTAACAGTGAAAACTGACGGCAAAGAATCTTTCCGTCAGACATAATCCGCAAGAAAATTCCTGACCGTCGTAAAGTAGAATTCTGGATTCCTGAGATAGGCCTCTCCATGGCCAGCATCTTCTATAAGGAGCTTCTCCTTTTCGCCTTCAATCTTAGCGTTGTAGCAGATATCTAGCATATATGTGCCTACGAAGTTGTCATCATCACCATGGATGAAGAGCATGGGAATCCTCGATGAGGCAAGCATATCAAGGCTGGAAGCTTCTTTCGGAGTGTAGCCTGCGATAACTTTAGACATCACGGAGTACATATGCATAACGGGAAATGCTGGAAGATGGAAAAGAGCTTTAAGCTCGTCGCGGAAAATATCCCATACGGATGTATAGCCGCAGTCTTCGACAGCTGCTTTGACATTGGGAGGGAGATTCAGTCCTGACGTCATCATGACAGTTGCAGCTCCCATTGAAATGCCATGTAGGACAATACGGGCATCAGGATCCTTGTCGATTATCCAATCAATCCATAGTCTTATGTCATCCTTATCAAGCCAGCCCATGCCAATCCATGTCCCCTCGCTTTCACCATGTGCCCGGTTATCAGGGGCAAGAATGTTATATCCCCAGGAATGGTAAATTGACGCAAGTGAAATCATATCCTTTCTCGAGCCCATATACCCATGAATCAGAATGACATAATCATGGCTTTCGTTGCTGTAGAAAGATGCCCTCAATTCAAGATTATCAGAAGAAAGGATTGAAACTTCATCTCCGGAATGGTTTTCCAGGAATACAGCATCATAGGCAGCCAGTTTTTCCCTATTTTCCCTGATAATCCTCTGCCGTTCATTCTCAACCCCATAGTTCTCCCTCTCCTCAGGAGGAAGCAGATTCATGTTGAAACTATCTTTTCTGTGGACTGCGAAATTTACAAAATATGTTCCTATCGCGATTGTCAGGACAACAATCACGAGAATTACAGCAATACCGATGATAAGCAATTTTCCCATGCCGGTGATTATACAGAAACCAGCTGAAAATAAAAATCCCGGATTTCTCCGGGACTATAGCGAGAAAGGGACTCGGACCCCTGACCGAGCGGATATGAGCCGCTTGCTCTACCAACTGAGCTATCTCGCCATT
>CALXKJ010000026.1 GCA_944388955.1 uncultured Spirochaetaceae bacterium
TTGCCCATGTGGCCAGCCATGCGGTGACCCTTAAATGTATGAGACGGTGTTGATGACATAGCCGTACCACCGAGATCTCTGTGGAACTTTGAGCCATGAGTAGCTCTACCACCGCCGAAGCCATAGCGCTTCATACCGCCCTGGTAGCCCTTACCCTTGGATGTGCCTGTAACATCAACAAATGTCACATCCTTGAAAAGATCCACACCGAGAACGTCACCTACATTGACCTCATTATCATAGTCCCTGAACTCCATCACAGTTGCCTTTGGCTCTGTGATATCCTTGAACTGTCCAGCGAACGGCTTTGTTGTCTGGCTCTTCTTTCTCTCGCCAGTTCCAAGCACTGCTGCTGAATAGCCGTTCTTCTCCTCGGTCCTATTTGCGATGACTACGTTGTCCTCTATCTTGATAACAGTCACAGGGGTAAGTCTGCCATTGGCATCAAACACCTGTGTCATTCCAACTTTTTTGCCGATAAGCCCTAACATCTCTTACCTCAACTTTACTGTCTTATTTCAACGTCCACACCTGCAGGGAGTTCAAGTTTCATCAGGGCTTCTACTACCTTCTGCGTGGGATCGAGAATGTCAATCAGTCTCTTGTGCGTTCTCATCTCGAACTGTTCGCGACTTTTCTTGTCTACATGTGGCGATCTGAGGACAGTATACTTGTTGACACGAGTCGGGAGAGGTACTGGGCCCGAAACCTTGGCGCCCGCCTTCACAACTGTCTGAACGATTGCCCTGGAGCTCTGCTCCACAAGCTCTACGTCAAATCCCCTCAGCTTAACCCGGATTCTTTCATTTGCCATTTTTTAAAAATCTCCAAAAATCAATCGTCCGCCGGGGGTTTTCCCCGGCAGACTAGGTATTACTCTGTAATCTCGGTTACCTGACCGGATGCAACTGTTCTACCACCTTCGCGGATAGCGAAGCGGAGACCCTTGTCCATAGCTACCGGGTGAATCAGCTCAACATTGATTGTTGTGTGATCGCCAGGCATTACCATTTCCTTGCCCTCTGGGAGGTGAACAGTACCTGTGATATCAGTTGTTCTGAAATAGAACTGCGGTCTGTATCCATCGAAGAACGGGGAGTGTCTACCACCCTCTTCCTTGGAAAGAACGTATACAGTTCCAGAGAACTTCTGGTGAGGTGTGATTGAATTTGGCTTTGCAAGAACCTGTCCACGGACAACTTCCTTCTTGTCGATACCACGGAGAAGTGCTCCGATGTTATCGCCAGCCTGACCTTCATCAAGAAGCTTATTGAACATCTCGATACCAGTTACGACTGTGTTCTGAGTCTCTCTGATACCAACAATCTGAACAGGGTCGTTGAGGTGGATAACACCGCGCTCTACTCTACCTGTTACAACTGTACCACGACCAGAAATTGAGAAGATATCCTCAATTGGCATAAGGAATGGCTGGTCAACTGCTCTCTCCGGAAGTGGGATATAGCTATCCATAGCGTCAAGAAGCTCGTCGATGCACTTTGTTGCCTCTGGGTTGTCCGGCTGTGTCATAGCAAGGTATGCAGATCCTCTGACTACAGGTGCATTAGCTCCGTCGAAGCCATACTCTGTAAGAAGATCTCTCATCTCTTCCTCAACGAGGTCGATGAGCTCTGGATCGTCAACCTGATCGCACTTGTTGATGAATACGATGATTGCAGGTACACCTACCTGGCGAGCAAGAAGAAGGTGCTCTCTTGTCTGAGCCATTGCACCATCAGTTGCAGCAACAACGATGATTGCTCCATCCATCTGAGCAGCACCAGTAATCATGTTCTTGATGTAGTCAGCATGGCCCGGGCAGTCTACGTGTGCGTAGTGCCTGTTCTTGGACTGGTACTCAACGTGTCTTGTGTTGATGGTAATACCACGAGCCTTCTCCTCCGGTGCGTTATCAATTGCATCGTAAGCAAGGGCCTTGTCACCGAACAGCTTTGCACAATGCATTGTGATTGCAGCTGTAAGTGTGGTCTTGCCGTGGTCGACGTGACCGATCGTACCTACGTTTACATGTGGCTTCGTTCTTTCGAATTTTTCCTTAGCCATCAGTTCCTCCTTGTGGCCTAAGCCACAAAACAAAGATATCTAATAAAGGCCCATGCCTTTATATTGCAGAGACATGCTGACTGCCAAGGTTTTCAAGGGATCCAGAGGTCGGCAGATTCAATCTGACGACAATGGTCAATATTGTCAAAAGACCTATTCCGGAACCACCTTATCGCCCAAGGCAATCGGTTTGGCTCTCATATCTGAGCACACCATGAAGGCATGGTCAGACACCTTGACTAATTTACACAAACGGAAATTCTTTGTCAACATATTATTAATTCTTTTATTGAAAATGAGTTAAAGCACCTTACTCATCAGATTGTTATGAATAATGATACCTTTGCGTTTGACATAGTTATCTCGCACAATCTCATAACCCATATTAAGGAAGAAAGGCTTAGCTGTATCAGAGGCAAACACAGTTACTGTACCAGATACAGCAGCTTCAAGGCACTGGAGAATAGCTCTGCCAATTCCTTCTCCTTGATGTGAAGACGAAACATAGAGCCTATCTATATAATGTTTACCGATATCAATATTACCAAATCCAAGAAGAGCACCGTCATCAGAAAGAGCAATAAGCGAATAAGTCTTCAGAAAATCCGCACACCACGCTTCGACATCAGCAAAAGCAGGAGCCCATGCAGATAATGCTTCAGCCGAGTATTCTCGATAACATGTTTCATGAACGGTTGAATAGAATAGATTATAGACATCGTCCTGATATTGACTGCTGTATTTCTCAATCCTCACTTGCCTACTCTCCCTCATTTCTGTATCTTATCGCGGAGGAGTTTGATTATGAAGCACGTTGATTATAAAACACAGGGCACATGCTCAAGAATGATACACTTCGATCTCGACGATGATAATAGAATCCATAACCTCTCTTTCGATGGTGGCTGCAATGGTAACCTGAAGGGAATCGGAAAGCTCTGCGAGGGCATGATTGCTTCTGAAGCGGCAGACAGAATAAGAGGTACAAAGTGCGGTTTCAAGAACACTTCCTGTCCTGACCAGCTATCAAAAGCTATAGACAGCGCACTCAGCAACAACTGATGAAAGCAAAATGGCGGGCCTGAAAAAGCTCGCCATTTTTAAGTCATTTATAAGATGATATGCATTATACAGTAGTTCTAGGAATAGCCTTTACGACAAAGTCATCAAGGGCGCAGAAATATGCACCATTATTGAGAGCAGCATTATATCCTTCACCCTGCGGTCCCCAGATACTGAATTCAAAAGCATCTTCTGTTACATAAGAGCCTGTTGATTCCACTGAAACATCTCCAATAGTTGCAGACATTGTCATCTTATCACCAACGACTTTCATTGCGAATGTCACATTATAGGTTTTTCCTTTCTCAATGGTTCCCTTTGCCTCGGCTCCATCCACATCATATGCCGTAACACCATAGACAGATATTTTTCCAGCCTCGTTTTCTTTGAATGTCAAATAGCTACCCAGATCTTTCTCAGAAAGCCAACCATCACCCTCTTCATCCGGATTGTTGTATTTCCCAGTCTGTGCAGTCATAGAGAAAAGCTGGTGTGTAGTTCCTGAAAAAGAGAAATCTTCAGGAATTGCAAGTTTGTATGATATTTCGTAATCATTCTTTGAGAAATCAACCGGATTCGTTTCATCAGCACTTGTAAACATCATGTACTGACCGCCACCATAAAGCTGAGCAACGCCATTAACATTCTTCTGGTTTGCTGTTTTTGACGAATCTGTGCCCGTATTGGTCTCAAAGAAATTCTCCGATGTCGCTTCAGAATCATTAAAATCATCCGAGAAAATAATTACTGAATTATCGGGAACTCCTGGCTTATCATCACATGCAGTGAATGCAAAGAGAATCATTGCAGCAAGAAGCATTATAACAATCTTCTTCATCTTCAATCCTCCTAACAATAGATACCGTTAGGCTACCCCCCCCCGGTAACGAATTGTCAAGGAAAATTTACTGAAGATGGAAACTAAATCATCGATACCGGTAGAACCAGAAGCTCTTTGGAAAGCAATGTCTTCTCATTGCTCATGCATACAATAGTCCCCATACCTCGCCTATCATCTGGTATTGCATCAAACCATCTAGACATTTTTATTACAGGTGTCGCATTCAGTTTTATCTCGAATGGATAAATAATGCCGCCCTTTTCTTTAAGAAGATCAATTTCCGCTGGACCTGTGTTATTCCCCTTATTCTCCTCTCTATAGAAATAGAAGTTAGCGTAATCACCATTATTTCTTGCGTTGCGTATCATTTCGCTGACAACATAGGACTCAAATATCCTGCCGGCTAAAGGATGCTTAAGGAAACTGCCAGAATCCTCGATACCAAGAAGAGCACAACACAAACCAGAATCGGTAAAATGCATACGAGGTGTCTTAACGATTGTCTTGAGTGTATTACCAGAATATGGAGGCAATAGAAAAATAATCCCATATGAAACCAAGAGAGATACAAGTTTCTTGACCTTATAAACACTGAGACCCGTCTCAGAAGCAATTGCTGTATAATTGAGCTGCTCTGCTGTACGTGCAGCGAGGACCTGAAGCAAACGGCGGAAATCGAGAATGTCTATCAGAGACTCGTCTTCGTCCAGGATATCACCCAGAAGATATGTACTTATATATGACGCTAGCCAATCTGCCCTATTCTCCATTTTTACAGAAAGCATTTCAGGATACCCGCCAATCACAATATTCTCTATTGTCTCGATATATTCCCATGGAGAAGGTTTCCTGACATCAAACTCCGGATAAAATGATTGACGATATGGCTCTCCCTGTTTTTCAGCCTGGGAAAAAGGAAACATGTCTATTTCACATACTCTGCCAGAGAGTGTGTCAGAAACATGCTTCATCAGCCGAGGTTTCTGACTGCCTGTAAGCCACAGCTGGTTCTTTTTGTCTGATGAATCAACAAGCTCCTTTATCTTCAAAAAAAGCTCAGGGGCCCTTTGTACTTCATCGATCAGACAAGGAAGTGGATTCAGAATGAAAAATGATTCCGGATCCTCTTTTGCAAGATTGAGAGAAGCTTTGTTATCGAGAGTCACATAGTTCCGTAAGTCGTCCAAGAGCATTTTCAGCAAAGTTGTTTTTCCAACTTGCCGTGAACCTGTCACCAGAAGGACTTTAAAGTCTTCAGCTAATGAAAGAAATCTCTTTGAAATAGTACGCTCAATCATATTCTAATGTTACACTATTTCAGATTTTCCGCCACTCTATTTTAAATTTTCCACCTTCGGATTTTAAATTTTCCCTATTAGATTAAAAGACATCCAATATCTTGTCAAAAAGAATGGCGAGACTATGCCCGCCACTCATCACGTATTTATATCCTGTCTTCAGCAGGTCCTCGTTCAGCCCATGATGTATCACCAGCTTTATATCTACTGAGATACTCTCGGACTGTATAAACATTTACGCCTATAATTCTTGCTGTACGCTTATAGCCATTTCCAGCTTTCAGCAATCTAAGGCATTCAATACGCACAGCCTTTGGAATACGTTCACTCACCCTTCTGTTGGTCTGACCTCAATGCCAGAATCAGCATAAGCTGTTCTTACATCCTGAATATCTGCACCTGTTACATTGCTAAAATCAAGATTTGCTTTATCATATGCATCTGTTTTTGCGAGCTCGAGATCAACAATACTCTTAGCATCAACATCAGCACCAAAAACAATACCGCTGTTGAATTTGATATTTTTGAGAGTTACATATGAAGCATTTACATAAACTGGTGTATAGCAGTCTGCAAATGTACAGTTATCAACAGTACCACCAGTAGAAAGGTTAACAGCGATTGCCACTGATGTCTTAAGAGGATCTGTAGCATCCCATGTCTCACTGGTTACTGTGCAATCTTTAAATGTAAAACCTGTTGCTCCACTGTTTCCAGCTTCAATCAGATATACACCTTCTGCCTGAACATCAAAATTAACATTTGATATCGTTACATCGGCAGCAGTCACGTTAATAAGATAATTGGTACCGAGGTTTTCGGGTTTCTCTGCAACTGTCATCGTGTGGCCGTTGCCTTCAATTGTAAGCCCTTCAACATCAAGCTCAATTGCCTCGGCGATTTCAATATCAGCAGCAAGTGCGATATTCTTCTCACCAGCTTCTATCTCTGTCTTAAGCTCATCAAATGTCTTAACGCCATCAACGGCATTTTCATTTGGATTACATGCAGTGAATGCAAAGAGCATCATTGCAGCAAGAAGCATTATAACAATCTTCTTCATCTTCAATCCTCCTAACAATAGATACCGTTAGGCTACCCCTCCCCCGGTAACGAATTGTCAAGGAAAATCTTTTCGATGTTCAGATATTTATGCCACGTGCAGTCAGAAAAGCCACGAAATCGTTGTAGAGCGTAATGTCGGCAATGACTTCCTCTCCATCCATTGCTATCCCCTGGCATGAGGTAAGCGCTATGAAATCAGGAACTGTGATAATCTCATCTTTATCAGCGCGTTCAAACAGATAAGGAATCGAAGAGGAGCGAAAGGATTCATTGCCGTTTCTATCTTCCCAGTCCGCTATTGCCGCAATTGTCGAGCGCTGGGACAACCAGCCTTCTATCTCTCGCATTGGAGTACGTATAAAGCGACGCGCGTATGCTGTCAGGGAATAATAATCATCATAATCGGGAATCATGGCTCCTCCTTTGAAACATGATAGCATATGTAATCCGTCATAGAAAAACCTCCCCGAGGGGAGGCTCGTGCAGGTAACTTATGATTACCAGCGGAAGTGGCTGAATGCCTTGTTTGCATCTGCCATTCTGTGTACATCTTCCTTTTTCTTGAAAGCTGCACCAGTTGAGTTATATGCATCCATAAGCTCATCAGCAAGCTTATCGCTCATGCTCTTACCATTTCTGTTGCGAGCTGCTGCGATAATCCAGCGCATTGCAAGTGCTTCTCTTCTCTCTTCCCTGATCTCAACAGGAACCTGATATGTCGCACCGCCAACACGTCTTGACTTAACCTCAACAACAGGCTTTACGTTGTCGATAGCCTTTGTGAAGACATCGATTGCATTCTCACCGCTCTTCTCCGCAATCTCATTCATTGCTGTATAGAGAATGCGTGTTGAAACACTCTTCTTTCCGTCGAGCATCATGCGGCAGATGAACTTCTCAACAACTGTGCTGTGATATACTGCATCAGGAGTTGCTTTCCTGACTGGAGCTTTTCTATCTCTTGACATGACTTCCTCCTATCAGGCCTTTGGCTTCTTTGCGCCGTACTTAGAGCGGCTACGCTTGCGATCTGCAACACCAAGAGTATCCTTGGTACCGCGGATGATATGATACCTTACACCAGGAAGGTCCTTAACTCTTCCGCCTCTGATGAGAACAACAGAGTGCTCCTGAAGGTTATGACCGATACCAGGGATGTATGCGGTAACTTCGATTCCATTTGAAAGGCGGACACGTGCTACCTTTCTGAGAGCGGAGTTCGGCTTCTTAGGAGTTACTGTCATAACTCTTGTGCAGACTCCTCTCTTCTGAGGGCAACCCTGAAGTGCTGGAGACTTGCTCTTTGACTTTGAGGTCTCTCTGCCCTTTCTGATAAGCTGATTAATAGTAGGCATCTTACGATACACTCCTTATTATTTGATCCACTCCTCACAGAGAGGGACCTATGCCGCTCAAGCGGCACATCTATTTGAATACGATGGTCAGCATGAGAAAACCGGAAAAGCCCTGGAAGGGGCGCCAACAGGCGCCTTACTCCTCAATCTGGACTTCTGTCATGTCCGGCATTTCTCCCACCGTCTTCATATCACCAAGATCTTCTGCATCAAAGTCCTCGACAGGCTCAGAAGCTTTCTGCTCCCTTCTTACTCTGTCAACTTCCTTCTGCAGCTCAAGTAGCTGTTCGTCCTCATCAAGATGTACGCTTCTATAGCGCTTCATACCTGTACCAGCAGGAATGAGATGTCCGATAATGACGTTCTCCTTAAGACCTCTCAGCTCATCCTTCTTACCAGCAATAGCGGCGTTGGTCAATACCTTTGTAGTAGAAAGGAATGATGCGGCGGAGATAAATGAGTCTACAGAGAGCGCTGCTTCGGAAACACCCTGAAGAACTGGTCTTGCGATAGCAGGTGTCTTACCCTGTCTCTTCATCTCATCATTGACGCGGTCGAAGAGATTCTTGTCTACGCGCTGCATCTTGACGAACTGCGTATCACCAGCTCTGAGGATTTCAACCTTTCTGAGCATCTGGCGGATGATGATTCCAAGGTGCTTCTCGTTGATCTCTACGCCCTGCATTCTATAGACCTTCTGGATCTCATTTACAAGGAATGAGAGAACAGCGTTCTCACCAAGGACTTCAAGAACTTCTCTTGAAGTTACCGGCTCATCGCAAAGCGGTTCACCAGCCTTCACCTCATCGCCTTCGCGTACAAGAAGGAGAGCATCCTTTGTGTATACCTTGTGAGGATGAAGCTGTCCGAATGCATCTGCAATCGTTACAGTCGTTGTAGAGCCATTAGCTGCTCCAGCCTGTATGCTCTTAACAGTTCCTGTCACGCGGGCAAGGATAATCGGGTTGACCTTGTTCGATGATGCGACCTTTCCATGGCGCGCTTCGAAGAGAGAGTCGACCTGAGGAAGACCACCAGCGATATCCTTAGTAGTCGTGCTATCCTTGGAAACCTTAGCGATTATATCACCAGCCTCAACACGGGTACCCTTCTCCTTGATGACCATATATGCGCCACCAGGAATCTGATACTGGTTGACAGTACCGCCATCAGTTGCGACGACCACAGAAGGATGGAATGCGCCAAGCTGAGCACTAGGCACGACAATCATCTCTGTGTCTCCAGCCTCATTGAAGATGCTTCTGTAAGACTTATCCTCAACAAAATCATTCATCTCTTCGACTACACCGGACTCCTCCGCGATAATCGGCTCAGAGAACGGATCGAATGTGATGATAGCATCATCTGCAGGAACAACCTGACCTTCAGATACCATCAGGACAGAACCAGCAGGCACCTGATAATCAGCGGCAGAACCTACAACGAATGTGCGCATTGAGCCAAGTGAGTCAATCTGCAGAAGTCTTCCATTCTCCTTGGCAGCAATCTCAACACCGCCCTTCTTATAGAATGGATAGCCCTTTCCTACAGCTTCACCGTTTCCTACGAGAAGCTCATCAAACTCTCCGGTAATCTCCTCGAAGACTCTGGAAATCGTCAGATTGCCCTTTCTCGGGAAGATACGCTCACCGGAAGTATTGTGGATAACAAGTCCCTTCAGTCCGCGGATAATCGTCGGGTAAGAGAATGAGAGCTTGTTCTCCTTTGTTGATGTGGATGCAGTACCACCGACATGGAATGTACGCATCGTGAGCTGTGTACCAGGCTGTCCGATTGACTGTGCTGCGATAATACCGACAGCTTCACCAATCTCAACAGGTCTGTTCGTAGCGAGGTTGCGTCCATAGCACTTGCGGCATACGCCATGCTCTGCTTCGCATGTGAGGACTGTGCGGAGAAGAACCTTCTCAACACCAGCTTCCTCGATAGCCTCAGCAGTCTCATCCGAGATTTCCTCATTCGCTGCAGCGAGAACCACTGGCTTGCCATTCTCATCACGCAGGAATGGATGAACAACATCCTCAACAGGACATGAGCCCTTGATTCTCGAAGCAAGGCTTTCAATGACAGCATCACCATCCTTGACAGCACTGACCCATATACCATTGATAGTATGGCAGTCCTCGATAGATACAACGACATCCTGAGCGACATCGACGAGCTTACGCGTAAGATATCCAGCCTTAGCAGTCTTGAGAGCTGTATCGGTAAGACCCTTTCTAGCACCGTTGGATGAGATGAAGAATTCCATGATCGAGAGTCCTTCCTTGAAGTTGGACTTAATCGGGAGCTCGATGATCTTGCCATTCGGCTTAGCCATAAGGCCTCTCATACCACCAAGCTGTCTGATCTGGTTCTTCGAGCCTCTAGCGCCTGACTCAACCATGAGATAGAGAGGATTGAAACCATGCTGGCTTCTCTTGAGCTCATCCATGAGCTTATCTGTAAGAGCCTCATTTGTCTCTGTCCAGACTTCAATGACACGGTTGTATCTCTCTTCCTGGGTAATCTGTCCATCATGATACTGACGGAAGACGACAGACTGCTTCTCATTCGCATCCTCGATAAGCTCCGCCTTCTCTTCAGGAACAACCATGTCAGAAAGACCGATTGTAGCGCCGAAGAGCGTTGCATACTTGAATCCGAGATCCTTCACGGAGTCAAGGAGCTCAACAGCTACGGAAGGCTTTCTCGTGTGGATTGTCTCACCAATCACCTTTCTCAGCTGCTTATCGCCAAGGCAGTAGTTCTGATAAGGAATACCCTCAGGAATTGCTGCGTTGAAGATTATGCGGCCCGGTGTTGTCGCGTACCAGCTCTTTCCATCGGAAATAACTGTATTGCCTTTCTCGTCGACAATCTCAAGGCCTTTCTTGAAGCGATAATAAATCTTCTCATTATATGAGACTGAATAAGCATCGATAGCCGCCTCGATCTCAGCAACTGTCTCGAATCTCTTGATTTTCCTTTCAGGATCAAGATCTGTCCTCTCCTTCGTAAGATAGAAGATACCGAGAACCATATCCTGTGAAGGATAAGCAATAGGCTTGCCGTTTGCAGGGTCAAGAAGGTTTGTTGTGCTGAGCATAAGCGTCCAGCATTCAAGCTGTGCCGCCTGTGTGAGAGGCACATGGATAGCCATCTGGTCACCATCGAAGTCAGCATTGAACGCGTGACATACGAGAGGATGAAGCTTAAGTGCCTTGCCTTCAACAAGAACCGGCTCGAACGCCTGGATACCAAGACGATGGAGCGTAGGCGCTCTGTTGAGCATAACAGGATGCTCCTTGACGACTTCATCAAGGATGCTCCACACCTCAGGAGCTTCCTGCTCAACAAGAAGCTTAGCTCTCTTGACGTTCTGGGCAATCTCCTTCTGCTCAAGCTTACGCATGATGAACGGCTTGAAGAGCTCAAGCGCCATCTTTGAAGGAACACCGCACTGATGCATTCTCAGCTCAGGACCGACAACGATTACCGAACGGCCTGAATAGTCGACACGCTTACCAAGGAGGTTCTGTCTGAAACGTCCCTGCTTGCCTTTGAGAACATCGGAAAGCGACTTGAGATCACGCTTGCTGCTGCCTTTTGTCGGATTCGGTGTCTTGGAGTTATCGAAAAGCGAATCAACAGCTTCCTGAAGCATCCTCTTCTCATTTCTGATGATGATATCAGGAGCCTGGATCTTGATAAGCCTATCAAGACGGTTATTGCGGTTGATGACTCTTCTGTAAAGCTCGTTGAGATCAGTCGTGGCAAAGCGTCCACCATCAAGCTGGACCATAGGTCTCAGATCTGGCGGGATAACAGGGATGACCTTGAGAATCATCCATTCAGGCTTATTGCCGGACTGGAGGAACTCCTCGCAATAGCGGATGCGAGAAAGAAGCTTGTTATCAATTTTGTTGTTGGCTTCTTCCTTCTGTGAAAGCTGCTCCCTGAGCTCCTCTGAAAGTGTCTCGAGATCGAGATCCTTGAGAAGGTCATATATAGCCTCAGCACCCATTCCGGCCTTGAATGTATCACCATACTTATCAACAGCCGCATAATATTCATCCTCATCAAGTACCTGATACTTTCTCAGATCAGTATCCTGACCAGGATCTGTTACAACATATTTCTCATATGAGAGAATCTCCATGAGCTCTGAGCGCTTGATATCAAGAAGATAGCTCATGATTGATGGAGTTGAGCGATAGAACCAGATATGTGCAACCGGAGCTGCGAGCGTGATATGCCCGATACGCTCACGGCGTACCTTTGTATCTGTAACTTCAACGCCACAGCGGTCACACACAACGCCTTTGTATCTGTTGGACTTGAACTTACCGCACCAGCATTCCCAGGCCTTTGTAGTACCGAAGATTCTCTCGCAGAAGAGACCGTCTCTCTCTGGGCGGAGGGAGCGGTAATTGATGGTCTCAGGCTTCTTAACCTCGCCATATGACCATGCGAGAATCTGCTCAGGTGAAGCAAGCTTAATCCTGATAGAGCTGAAATCCTGTATTTCCTTCATTCCGTCTTTCCTCCTAGAAAGATCCTTTCTCTCTCTTGGCAATAAGCTCTTCGTCACGCTCTGTGAGAGGAACCTGCTTGCCATTCTCATCATATACGGAGATATCGAGGGCAAGACCTCTGATCTCCTGAACAAGGACATTGAAAGCCTCAGGCATTGACACTGTCTGTGCCGGCTCGCCCTTGACTATCGACTCATAGATCTGAACACGTCCCTTCATGTCATCCGACTTGATAGTCAGAAGCTCCTGAAGCGTGTTAGCAGCACCATAAGCCTCGAATGCCCATACTTCCATTTCTCCAAGTCTCTGACCGCCGAACATAGCTTTACCGCCAAGTGGCTGCTGTGTCACGAGCGAATAAGGACCTGTCGAGCGAGCATGCATCTTGTCATCAACAAGGTGATGCAGCTTGAGATAATAGATGTATCCGCAGAAGACGTCATTCACGAATGGAATACCAGTGCGTCCATCGTAGAGCTTCGTCTTGCTGTTCTTCGGAAGACCTGCTTCCTCCATCTCATGCTCAATCTGCTCCATTGTCGCGGACTGGAAGACAGGTGTCTTATACCACTTGTCATTCTTCACCGCAGCCCATCCAAGCTCTGTCTCCATCAGCTGACCGATGTTCATACGAGATGGAACGCCAAGCGGGTTAAGACATACGTCAAGCGGTGTGCCATCTTCCATGTACGGCATATCCTCTTCTGGAAGAACACGGGATACAACACCCTTGTTTCCATGTCTACCTGCCATCTTATCACCCTGCTTGAGCTTGCGCTTTGTCGCGATAAGAACCTTTATAGTCTCATCAACTCCTGGCTGAAGCTCATCCTTGTCGCTCTTTCTCAGGCGCTGGATATCAATGACTGTGCCTTCTGTTCCATGAGGAACCTTGAGAGAAGAGTCACGGACTTCCTTCGCCTTCTCGCCAAAGATTGAGTTAAGAAGCTTAACTTCAGGAGTTGTGTCAGCCTCGCTCTTTGGAGTTACTTTCCCAACGAGAATCGAACCTGGGTGCACATATGTGCCGATGCAGACGATTCCTTCCGCATCGAGGTGCTCAAGAAGCTTGTCAGATGTATTCGGGATATCCCTTGTAAGCTTCTCCGGACCAAGCTTCGTCTCTCTTATATCAATGGAGAACTCCTTGATATGGATAGATGTGTAGATATCCTCACGGACAACACGCTCTGAGATAAGGACAGCGTCCTCGTAGTTATAACCATTCCATGGAACGAAACCAACGAGGATGTTGCGTCCGAGAGCAAGCTCACCATTCTGTGTCGCCGGCCCATCTGCAAGGACATCTCCCGCCTCAACTTTATCGCCAGGATTTACGATAGGCTTCTGATTGAGACATGAATCCTGGTTTGTCCTCTCGAACTTATGGACTTCATATGTATCAATCTCACCTTCAATCTCCGGATTGTCAGGACGGACACGGATTTCTGTGGAAGAAGCATAGATTACAGTACCTGCCCTCTTTGCCTTGATAAGCACGCCTGAGTCATATGCTGTTCTCTGCTCCATACCTGTTCCGACTCTAGGAGCCTCAGGGAAGACAAGAGGAACTGCCTGACGCTGCATGTTCGAGCCCATGAGAGCACGGTTTGCGTCATCGTGCTCGAGGAACGGGATGAGTGATGTCGCTACAGATACTACCTGACGCGGTGAGACATCCATCCATGAAATCTGCTCAGGAGTTGCGACGCCGTAATCACCATAGTGCCTTACAGCAATCTCCTTCTCCACGAAATGGCCAGACTCATCAATCTTTGCGTTGCCCTGAGCGATGTAGTACTTCTCCTCATCGTTGGCATCGAGATACTGGACCTCATCTGTGACAACACCATCAACAACCTTTCTGTACGGGGTCTCGATGAAGCCATACTCATTTATGCGCGCATAGTTAGCAAGAGAGAGGATAAGACCGATGTTCGAGCCTTCTGGTGTCTCAATCGGGCATATTCTTCCGTAGTGTGTATAGTGTACGTCTCTGACCTCGTAGATAGCACGGGCAGAAGATCTTGAAAGACCGCCTTTAGGACCGAGAGCGGAAACACGTCTCTTGTGAGTAAGCTCAGCAAGCGGATTGATCTGGTCCATGAACTGAGAAAGCTGCGATGAGCCGAAGAACTCCTTAACAGCGCCGACAATCGGCTTGATGGAGATAATCTCCTGCGGCTTCACGGAATCATCCGTTATATTCATCTTCTCGCGAGCTGTCTTTGCCATTCTGTTGAAGGCATCCGTGAGTGTATTCACGAGAAGCTCTCCGACAGTTCTTACTCTTCTGTTTCCGAGAGCGTCGATATCGTCTTCCTTAATCACGCCGTTGCAGAACTGGATGAGGAATGAAACTGTATTGACAACATCCTCGACAGCAAGAGCTGTATCGGAGATGTACTTATCATCCTCCATGCCATAGAACTTCTTATTGAGCTTATGGCGACCGATATCAGAAAGCTCGAAACCTCTACCATGGAGGAAGAACTCCTGGAAATAGCTGATCACGCGCTTCGGGTCAGGGAATGTCTTGAGGTTCTGCGGAAGTGAATTCTTGCAAGCCTCGACAATCTGGGAGATATACTCGTTCTGGAACTCCTCGGAATCCTCCTGCCTATAGCTCGGGCAGAGGATACGCTCACGGCGAAGTGTCTTGAGAACAGCAAGAGATGGCGCATCGATATCGCGGGCTGTTGTATCGACAACCTCAACATTCTCCATGCCCATCGCTCTGAGCTCTTCAAGCTCGATAGCTCCAAGCTCATCGCCTGCTGCGAATCTAAGGTCTCCATCTTCCGAGCGTATATCCTTATATGAATAGAAATGCAGATCATCGCTGATGCTCTCAGCAATCGCAATTGTCTTCGGCTGATAGAAAGCAGCTACTATCTTCTCACGGGTATCAATACCAAGAACACGGAGGAAGAATGTCACGAGGAAAGGCTTCTTGCCGATGCTGACCTGGATAATGTTATTAACCTTCTTGCGTTCAGCAGCGTTAGAAGACTCACCTTTCCTTGAATCCATCTTCTCATTCTTTCTCGTAAGAACGAATTCAAGCTTCGAGCCGGAATATGGGTAAATAGTGCCGTAATAAAGGGAGGAAGCGTCATTCTTCTTGCCTTCCTTGAAAACAACACCAGGGGAACGGACAATCTGGGAAACAATGACACGTTCAGCGCCATTGATGATGAAAGTACCACGATCCGTCATCAAAGGGAAATCACCGAAGAAGATATCCTT
Source organism: uncultured Spirochaetaceae bacterium (assembly GCA_944388955.1). Taxonomy (GTDB): domain Bacteria; phylum Spirochaetota; class Spirochaetia; order Sphaerochaetales; family Sphaerochaetaceae; genus Ornithospirochaeta. Next base: position 15,473 of record CALXKJ010000026.1, read on the forward strand.
CTCCTTGATCTCACCGTTCTTGGTTTCCAATGCAATGCTAGCCTTGATAGGAACTCCATAGGTGCGGCCCTTCTTCTTGCATTCGGACTCTGTGTACTTGATTCCATTCATATCAACGGTATAACCGTTATACTCAACGCGCATATCCTCATTCGGTGAAACGATTGGGAATGTCGAGCGGAATACGGATTCAAGACCATAGGAAGGATCTGGGGCCTCGCCCTTCTCCAGCTTATCGAGCTGAAGGAACTTGCTGAATGACTCGGTCTGGATTCCAATGAGATTCGGAAGTTCACATACTTCCGGGAGCTCTGAGCCGATGTCAACTCTCTTTATGGCTTTGCCTTTGCTGGGCATCGTTGTACCTCCATAGCACAATCACATTCTCGCTGTCCATTACAGACACCTAAGCCATCGGTATTCCCGATGGCATATTCCCAGACCCGGAAACGGGCCCGGGAAAAAGATTATCGGCAGTGTTATTTAACTTCGATAACACAACCAGCAGCAGTAAGCTTCTCCTTGATAGAGTTAGCCTCCTCCTTGCTGACGCCTTCCTTAAGGTTGCCGCCATTCTCGCAGAGATCCTTTGCTTCCTTGAGGCCAAGACCTGTAACAGCTCTGACTTCCTTGATGCAAGCGATCTTCTTTGCAGCATCAACGCTCTTGAGAACGACAGTGAACTCTGTCTGCTCCTCTTCAGCGGCAGCCTCAGCAGCACCACCTGCTGCAGGACCAGCAACTGCTGCAGCAGCTGCGACAACACCGAACTTCTCCTCCATCATCTTGATGAGGTCCGCAACGTCCATAACGCTCATCTGAGCGATGGATTCAAGGAT
>CALXKJ010000027.1 GCA_944388955.1 uncultured Spirochaetaceae bacterium
TCTAGGACGCGGCCTTTTTCCGAATCATTCTTTCCTGCCGCTCGCACGAACCGGCTTTCCTTTTTCCGTTCTGCCTTCGTTCGCTTGAATTGACAGAAGCTTACCAAGCTTCCCTATCTCTCTCTTTCCCTTCGCTCATGATCCAAATATCATCCACCCTTCCGGGTGCCTACTGATTCTGCCAGACCGGAGCGGCCTTGTCAACCTCTTCCTTCCGCGGCTTCATCAGCTCTGGCGCTCTCCCGAGCACCGGGGATGTATTCTGCACGCTTCACCCCTCTTTGTAAACCCCTTTTCTCCCTTTTTTGGCGCTTTTTTCACCACCTTTCCCGCATCTCTTTCCTGTACAGCACTTTACAAAATGAAATTTTTTATTCGATTTCTCCTCCCCACTTTTCTGACAGGAATGCAATATCATCGCTGAGCCTTCTGACAGCATCTGCAAGCTTATGCGCTTTCTTTTCATTCGACAAATCAATGGCGGCATATGCCATCGCCATTCTTTCTATTACACTCCTGAGAGACTTTTCTTCTTTTTCAAGATTATCAAATGCATCTCTGAGATCTGCACCGGTTTTCTTTCTTAAGGCTGTATCACTCTGAATAGGGATTTCATCTTTGAGAAGATCAAAGCGCTCACCGAACTTTGGCGCATACGCATGAAGCCCTTCCTCGTTCTTCAGTTTTGAGGCGAAATACTCTGATGTGTTTTCTTCACCATGTACGACAAAAACAGCTTCCGGCTTCTTTTCAAACTCATCAATCCACTTAACCAGGCCTTTCTGGTCCGCATGTCCAGAAGTACCTTCAAGAATCGCAATCTCAGCTTTGACGGAAATCTGCTCTCCGAAAAGCGTTACATGGTCTGTACCGTCGACGAGTGAACGGCCAAGTGTACCTTCCGCCTGATAACCGACAAAGAGAATTGTGGATTCAGGTCTCCAGAGATTGTGCTTGAGATGATGGCGGATTCTTCCTGCTTCACACATTCCTGACGAGCTGATGATGACAGCACTCTCTTTCCTCTCATTCAAAGCTTTCGAATCATTGACATCAGTTATCGTGACAAGGGATGGAAAGAGTATCGGGTTGACTCCTTTCTTTACAAGTGCCATCGCATCTTCATCGAAATAATCAGAGCGGAGGCAGGATGAGAAGACACGTGTCGCTTTTACAGAAAGAGGGCTATCGAGAAAAACAGGTATCTCATAGTCGAGCATCTTCCTATCCATGATGAGCCTGAAAAGATAGAGAATCTCCTGTGTTCTGCCTACAGCGAAAGACGGAATCACAAGATTGCCACCACGTCTGAAAGTCCTATCAGTAATAGAGGCGAGTTTTTCCGCGCGCTTAAGCAGACCAGCGGTTTCATCCTCTTCACGCTTTCCATGGAGTCTGTCACCATATGTGGATTCCATGACAACGAAATCAGCATCATGAAAATACATTGGATTCTTGATGATAGGCTGATCTGTGTTGCCTATATCGCCGCTGAAGACAATGCTCTTCTCGCTGCCATCAGGAAGAAGGGCATGCACACGCACAGATGCCGAGCCGAGAAGATGCCCTGCATCAATCATCTCAAACCACAGATGAGGTGTGAGCTCGATCTTCTCGTTGTAATTGACACAGCGGAAAAGGGAAAGCGCGGCCTCTGCATCTTCAGCGTTGTACAGGGGCTCAACAGGCTCCTCGCCGTGCCTTTTCTTCTTCCGGTTTTTCCATTCAGCCTCGCTCTCCTGTATATGAGCGCTATCCTCGAGCATTATATCTGAAAGCTGGAACGTGGCCTTTGTCGAATAAATGGGACCGCTGTATCCCAGTTTTGCCAACAGCGGTAGACGTCCTGAATGATCGATATGCGCATGTGTGAGAATCACGGCATCGACAGTATATGGTGAGAAAGGAAGCTCAAGACCAAGCGTGCGCTCATCCTTTCCCTGCGGCAATCCAAGATCGACAAGGAGAGAGAAACCTTCATGCTCCAGGAGAAAGGCTGAACCGGTAACTGTTCGTGCTGCGCCGAAAAAAGAAATCTCCATAGTGCCTCCTGGATATATTCTAACAGGGACAATATGGAGATTGTGTATTCTTTCGCCGTCTCTCAGTCGAAGAACAGCTGATAAACGTCATCTGCAGTCTTCGCACTCTCAAGCATGCGCACAAAGAGATCGGAAGAGCATATCTTTGCTATCGAGGCAAGAATCTGGATATGCTCAGAGGGATTATCCTCCGGAGCAAGGACAAGGAAGAAAATCCTGGAGCCTTTATGCTCGCTGTCACCGAACTGTACAGGAAGTCTGGAAATACCGATGATGACAGCTGTCTTTGATACGCCGTCAATCTTCGCATGGGGGATGGCGATTCCCTTCTCCATAGCTGTAGAACCAAGGCTCTCTCTTGCCATGACACGGGAGACAATCTCATCCTTCTTTCCAGCAAGAAGACCTGCTTTATCTGCATATAAGGAAACAAGTTCCTCAATAACATCCTTAGGGGATGATGATGTAAGAGGTACTTTAATCAGATTTTTATCAATTGCTTCAAGAAGTGTCATATCTCCTCCTCAAATTCAGCCCAGATATCATAATCATCGCGGATTACCATAACCGGACATGGCGCGGTGCGGAGCATGCGGTCTGTTTCGCTCGCAAGCTCCTCACGTCTTGACCTTATAGCATTAACACTGCCCATTACAAGCAGGTCAATACCATGCTGCTTCATATAGCTCAGGATCTCTTTATGCGGAGAGCCTTCCATTATTGATGTGTGGATATCAACATTCTTGGAAGCCGCGAGACGCTCAGAATGCCTGATGTGGCGCTTTGCGTCCTTCTTGAGATCCTCCATGTACTCGAGTTTCTCCTGATTAACAAAGACTCTGGCTTTGACAAGCTCACTCAGGGCTTTTGTGTTGACCACATAGGATGCATGCAGCTCGGCCTTTACTGAAGAAGCAAGGAGAATAGCATACATCAGGGCCGTCATCGAGCCCTCGCTTCCATCAAGATAAACCAATATCTTTGAAAATGGCGTCTTTTTCATCTTCCATTCCTCTCCATTCTGTTCTTAACGCTCTTCATCTGAATCATACTCTCTCTTTCCGCTTCCTCGATACGGCTTGAAAGATACCTGACTGTCGCTTCCCTGTCAGGAATGACAAGCTTCTCGAGCGAATTGACCTTGCGTATTGTCTTTCTCACCTCTCTTGCAAGACGCATAATCGAAATCTTCAGCTCAGCCATCTGTCCCATGAGAGCAAGGGCTTCCCTGTATCTTGTGACCGCAACCTCGGAAAGCATGCTTGTACCCTCTGGCGAGAAGAACGGACCGCTTCCCGCGAATTCCGTGCTCACGCGAGGAAGCGAGACACCCATGACTTTTCTGGAAGAAAGAGTAATAGATGATGAGATATTCACCGCTCCTGCAAGATTAGCTACCTTAAGCCTTCCCATATGCATAATCGCATCCTCGAGTGCCTCATCAGCCTCTGAGAGTGCTTTCTCCACTCTGTTCTGGTAATCCACAGCCTGATCTACAAGCGTCAGAAGCTCAGAGACGAGAATGGAGCGCTTCTGGTCCAGAAGATCATAACCCGTCCTGGAAAAGGCAAGCTCATCCTTGATCTTCATAAGGTTGCTTTTAGTAGGAGCAATGTTAGTATTCATCATTCACCGCCCTTGTAATGCTCTTCGATTTCCTCGTCCGTGAGGCGCTGCAGCTCCTCGGCAGGAAGAATTGAAAGAGCTTCCCAGCCTAGATCGAGCGTCTCCTCAATCGAGCGGTCCTCATCAAAGCGCTGCTGCACGAATCTCTTCTCAAAGAATTCACCGAACTCCATATATTTATGGTCTAGCTCAGTGAGCTCCTCCTCTCCGATGACAGAAGCGAGATTCCTGACATCCTGTACCTTTGAATACGAAGCGAAGAGCTGGTTTGAAAGGTGCGGATGATCGGAGCGTGTCATCCCATCACCGATACCATCCTTCATCAGACGTGAAAGTGACGGCAGACAGTTGATAGGAGGATAGATTCCGCGGCCATGCATATCGCGATCAAAGACTATCTGGCCTTCCGTGATGTATCCGGTGAGGTCAGGAATAGGATGGCTTATGTCATCATTAGGCATGGTGAGAATCGGGAGCTGGGTAATCGAGCCGGTCTTGCCCTGGATCTTTCCAGAGCGCTCATAGAGCTCGGCGAGATTGGAGTAAAGATACCCAGGATAGCCTTTTCTCGAGGGAATCTCACCACGCTGTGTTGAAATCTCACGGAGCGACTCGCAGTAGTTTGTCATATCAGTCATGATGACAAGTACCTGTTTGCCTTTGTCGAAAGCGAGGTGCTCAGCAAGCGTCAGCGCTGTTTTCGGCGTGATTGTCCTCTCAAGTGACGGGTCATCGGCAAGGGAGAGGAACATGGCGACATTGTCGAGAGCTCCTGTCTCCTCAAAGGAATCAATGAAGTACTTCGCGACATCATACTTTACTCCCATAGCGGCAAAGACAATTGCGAAATCACTCTTGCCTCCACGCACTTTTGCCTGACGCACAATCTGGGCCGCAAGCTGATTATGCTCCATGCCATTGCCAGAGAAGATAGGAAGCTTCTGTCCCTGGATGAGCGTCATCATGCCATCGATTACAGAAATACCTGTCTGTATGAAATCCCTTGGATACTCGCGCGATGTAGGATTCATAGGCACGCCATTGACGTCTCTCTCATCCTCCGCCGCAGGAATCTCAGCCCCATCGCGAGGCTTGCCAAGTCCATTCATGACACGGCCAAGCATCTTTTCAGAGACACCAAGAGTAAGAGGCTCTCCGAGGAAGTGCATTTTCGTATCTGGAAGATTCAGACCGTCTGTGCCCTCAAAGCACTGCACGCATACAGCATCATCAGATGTATCAAGAACCTGTCCTGAGCGTATCGAGCCATCAGGCGCGATAATCTCTACCAGCTCATTGTACCCAACCGGATGCGTATGCCGCATATACACAAGAGGTCCATCGATTCTTGAAGCCCCGCGGTATTCGCGTCCACTGAGAAGGCTTTTGTCAGAATCCTTCAGAAGTGTGTCATCATTCTTCGTCATATAGGCTCCCAAGCTGCATTATCGAGCGCTCAAGCTTCAGCTCAAGCTTATCGATGTCATCAGCATGATCGTTTGAGACATTGAATCTCATCTTCGTTATATCCTGCACGACCTGCAGACGGCGGATCTTCACCAGAGGAACTCCCTTCTGGATAGCTTCAGACCCGAGATCGTAGTATCTGAGGATGATATCAAGCATCCTCGTCTGCTTCTCTATTGAGCAGTATCTATCGATTTCGTCAAAGGCATTCTGCTGGAGGAATGCTGTCTTGAAAAGCGAGCATACCTCGAGTATGAAGTTCTGTGAGTCCGGAAGAGCATCTGGACCGACAAGCTTTACAATCTGCTGCAGTCTGACTTCCTTCTGCAGAAGCTCCATGATGCGCTTTCTGTTCTCATACCATTTGTTCTGGCTATGTGAATTCCACCAGTCCTTCACTTCCTCAACATACTCCGAGTAGCTTTCAAGCCACGAGATTGCAGGATAATGACGGCTTGAAGCCAAAGCCCTATCAAGCCCCCAGAACGCGCGCACGAAGCGCTTTGTATGGGATGTGACAGGCTCTGAGAAATCACCACCCGGAGGAGAGACAGCACCGATGACGGAAACAGAGCCATCTTTTTCTGAAAGCGTCTTCATATGGCCCGCTCTCTCATAGAACTGTGCAATACGTGTCGGAAGATAAGCCGGGAAGCCTTCCTCCGCGGGCATCTCCTCCATTCTTCCCGAAAGCTCACGCAGAGCTTCAGCCCATCGCGAAGTCGAGTCAGCCATAATTGCTACGTTATAGCCCATATCACGATAGTACTCAGCCATCGTGATACCTGTATAGATTGAGGCTTCACGCGCTGAAACAGGCATATTGGATGTATTCGCGATGAGGATTGTCCTCTCCATCAGCGATAGCCCTGTACGTGGATCGACAAGATGCGGGAACTCCCTGAGAACATCAGTCATTTCGTTACCGCGCTCTCCGCATCCGATATATACGATTATATCGGCATCGCACCACTGTGCTATCGAATGCTGGGTCATCGTCTTTCCAGTGCCGAATCCACCAGGGATAGCGACAGTACCGCCTTTTGAAAGCGGGAAAAGCGTATCAATGACTCTCAGTCCTGTTATAAGAGGTGTGGAAAGAGAAGCATGATCCTTGACAGGACGTGGCACTCTGATAGGCCAGTACTGAAGCATCGTGATGACTGTGCTCTTTCCATTCCCATCGGATACAAGCGCGACCTGATCATCTACTTTGTAATCACCTTCTTCTGCAAGGTTGACGATTGTCAGCTCACCCTTGACAGTTGGTGGAATCATGATTCTGTGCTCAACACGTTCTGTCTCACGTACCACTCCTATGATAGAGCCTTCATGGACTTTATCACCGATGGAAACCGAAGGTACGAAATGCCAGAGCTTATCATGATCGACTGCTGTTGCAGCAATGCCTTTGCCTATGAAATCACCGGAAAGCTTCCTCAGCTCCTCAAGCGGTCTCTGTATACCATCATAAATATTCCCGATAAGTCCCGGGCCAAGCTCCGCAGAAAGAGACATGCCAGAACCGAAGATACTGTCACCCGGCTTTATGCCTGTCGCATCCTCATATACCTGGATTGTCGCCTCACCTTCATTGAGCTTGACTATTTCACCGACTATACCGAGATCGCTGACATGAACCAGCTCCATCATCTGGGCATCTGTTATCCCGGATGCTGTAAGGACAGGTCCATTAACGCGTTTAACTCTTCCTACTATTCTGCCCTGCATTTTCTTCCTGTATTATCCGCCTGATATCGCGTGAATAACGTCTCATCCTGACATCAAGCTGGTTATTATATGAGACTTTGCCATCAATGCTTGTAAGTATTACGCCAGGAGATGAGACACGTGAGCTGTCAAGAGAGAGCGAGACATCTGCACCGGTCTCTTTCTTCACAAGCTTCTCCGCTTCCCTGAGCATGCCTTCATCCACAGGAGCTTTCTCCGAGAAGGATACTTTCGCCTCCTTCCTGTCAAGCCCGATTGCGGCCTCAGCAATCCAGGAGATGAGAATCCTGCTGAAATCTGCCGATGAGACAATATCCGCAAGTCTTTTCTCAGCCTCTTTCATGACAAGGTTGTAAGCCGAGTCAAGACTCTTGAGCTCCGAAAGCCTATCTATATTCTTTCTAGCGCTTTCTTCTCTCAGCTCTATCCTATCAAGGCGGACTGAGTAGCTTCTCTTCTCAAGCTCGGCTTCCTTCACAGCCTTTTCATTGGCTTCGTCAATAATCTTCTTGCATTCCTCTTCTGCTTTTCTGACGATATCCTTTGCTTTCTGGGAAGCATCTTCGAGGATACCGTTTATCAGAGGATTGTCAGCGCTCATCATATCGACACTCCTATTGCCTCGTTAACGAGAACGCGGAGATCCTCCGTATGACCGCCATGGCGGGATGGAATCTCTACAACAAGCGGAAATACTGACGAGAATAGATACTGGTCAACAGTCTCCCTTATAAGAGAAGCCGCTTCGCTTGTTATTATGATTACAGCATTATTCTTCTCCTCTAGTGCTTTATCCCATGCAGCCTTTACCGATTTCTCATCGGACACAGCTATGCCAGAGACACCGACAAGAGAGAATCCCAATACTGTATCATCGTCCCCGATAACGAAATATTCCATTTGATTATACCTTTCCGAGAATCATCAGAGCTGTGATGAAGCCGAAGACTACAAGACCTTCAGCAAGAGCAATGAAGATGAGTGCGTTTGTCGCGATTTCCGGCTTCTCAGAGATGGCACCCATTGCAGCGGATCCAACATTAGCGATAGCGAAACCCGCGCCGAGTGCACCGAAACCGAATGCGAGTGCTGCTGCGATACAGACCCATGACGTATTATAGTCGACACTGCCAGCATTCTCTGCAGCTGCAGAAAGCGACGGTGTGAATACGAATGCTGTCATAACAAGCACTGCAAGAGTAAGAGCAAAAGAAAGACGAATGTTTCTTCTGAATGTGTATGCGGTCATGATGACCCTCCTTGATTTCAGTCGGATACGGTTCTGCTCTTAAGACCGACTGGCCTGAAAGCGATACCGTGCCCTGTAAAATACTTTGTAAAGAACTCGTAATAGTTGAGACGAAGCGACTGGATACCAGCCGAAAGTCCTTCCAGTACGATAACCAGAACATTGCCGAGAATCATGATCAGAATCTTGGCGATGATGTTGCCAGGCATATCTGCCATATCATAGAAAGCAGACATAAGGGATGCGTGCGCGATACCAAGTCCTGCAACTCTCATGAAGGAGAGCGTGTTTGAAAGGAAGCTTGAGAAGATCTCAAGAACCTCGACAAGGAATTCCATTATCGTGCTCATGGCAAGGTGTCCTATGCCACCTGTCTTCTCACCTTTCTTCTTCGCGATTATGAATTCAACCGGCTCCTTCAGGAAGATGAGCACAAGCGCCGTTATAAGCACAGGTGCCATGAACCATGATGATGGGAATGTCTTGTATCCTGAGCGGACGAATCCCCATGCGAACCAGATGCCTAACGCGTAGAGAACACCACCGACAAGCCCATTCTTGTCAAAGACAAGCTCGCTGAAGCGACGCTTGCGGATAAGATTGATCCAGTTGAGAAGAAGCCCAAGGAATATTATGACAATACCGAATTTTATGGTAATGCCGAGTATGTCGTAGATATCCTGGATAAGACCACCGACTTCCTCCCCTTCAACGACTGCATCGAAATTGAACCACAGCGCCGGGAAGATGCTGAAGCCAAAGCATGAGCCAAAGAGCAGCCCTCCGACCATTGAGGCGGGGCCGAGATAAAGAAGAAGGTTGCATAGGTAGCGTGAAATGATACCGTCCTTCTTCATCGGATTCTTCTTGTACATGGCGCTGCCTATGATACCCACAAGAAGGAGTATGAAACCCTGTCCTAAATCCGCGAACATAAGAGCGAACATGCATAGATATGCTATTGCGGTGAAAGGAGTCGGGTTGATAGAGCCATACTCTGGCGTGCTGTAATTCTGCACCATGCGCTCAAATGGCTTGAAGATCTTCGGACTTGTCATCTCGACAGGTACTTCATCACGAGGCATCTCATCCGCTTCTGTCCACTCGATAATGCACTTTCCGCCAGTTACGGAGTAGATTATCTCGCCAACATTCTCCGAGTCAGTCTCCGGAACCCATCCAGAGAAGAGCGTGGTGTTCTTCGTGTAAGAGAAGAATGATTCCACATGCTCGCATAGCTCATGTATACGAAGGGTTATCCACATGAAAGAAAGCTCAGAAGCACTCGCTCTGATCTTTTCTGCGGCCTCATCGGAAAGCTTCTGAAGATCCTCCGTCAATGATGCTATAAGTCTTTTCCCCTCACTGACAGCCCTTCCGAGAGCACTGCGCTGCTCATCCTGATCCGTTGTCTCCGTCCAGCCGAACTTGTCCATCGCATCTGTGACGCGCTGCGAATCACGGCGGAGTGTGAGTGAGATATATGGCTTCTCAGAGAACATGAATATGCCACCGACCATCTTAAGTCTGCCAAGAAGATCCTCGCCCTTGCCATGCGTATTGATTCCGACACGGAGATCCAGATAGTCATTCGACTTCTCCTCCGCATAGCGGATAATCTCCGATATCGCGTTGATATTCTGATTGATAGTCTTCTGGTTATCCCTCACAGACTGAAGCGAAAGCGTAAGCCTATCGAGCGCTCGGCGATAACTATCGATATCGAGAGGCTTGAGATCATCCATATCTTTCTTATCGAGATCCGGAATCCTGATCCCGCCTTCCTTCATCAGAGTCTCGACTCTGACCCTCATATCGGAAATTACCGCTTTCGGCACTTCAGATGAGTGTGCTGACAGCTTATGCATCTTCTCAGATGGAAGGGAATCAATATGGACGAATTCCATAACGCCCTTCTCAAGAAGCGCTTTGACAACGTTGTCCCTGTCCTTTTCAAGGACAACAGCAGTAAGCATCCTCATCTTACGGGTAAACATGCTCATAATCCTAACCTCTCCCTTATCTTATCCTCGCTCCACCTGTAATACTTTCCCGAAAGGATGGCGCGGATGACACTATCCTCCGAAGCACAGATGAAGAAGTAAGACAGGACAACCCCTATAGTGAAGGGATTTCCCGTAAGAATCCTGTTATATTCCTTTTTCCGTCGCTCTCCCAGATATTCCTCGATGCGTACAATCTCTCTGTTATTCTCCTCGACTGTCGTGAGATCATCGGAAGTGCGTCTGATAAGATTTATCTCCTCAAGTATCTGAGGATAACGGAAAGCAACGATTTCCTTTATCACGGCAATCGGATCTTCAGACTCCGCGGCTTTTCTCTTCTCCGCTTCCTTTGCTATGTACCCCATAGGGATGACAACAGAAGCAAGCTGCTGCGGATCGAGATGATAGCTGTAGCTATAACGCGTAAGCATAAGTATGTTCTTCAGATCAACATCGACTGAATAGATTGAAGAAGCGATTTTCCTGTCTTTGCTGCCGAGTGTCCCGATAGCTGTTTCAAGGCGTCTGAACCACTCATGGTCGAGTGCAATCTCAAGAGGAAAGAGTCCGCCTGAAGCAAGTCCATCGAGAGTGAAAGATGCAAGCACTTTGCTGTACGGAGTATCGTGGAACGCGTTAATGAGTTCAGGGTATGTCCCCGCATTGATAATCGCGTCATAGTCTATATGATGGACAATAAGCTTTTTGTAGATATATGCGGAGCGATAGGAAATGCTGTGGTGCATGATATTCGCTGAATACCATAGTCTTATCGCATTCTTTATATTCTCAATCTCTACTTTCTCAAGGAGCGTGGAGACAAATGATGAAGGCACAGAAGGAAGATAACCCATTACCTCGCGGTAATTGGCAATCTCATCCTCAAAAAGGCAAAGCTCAACCTGCTGTAAATCTCCTGTTGAGCGATATACTTCCGATAGTCTCTGATGACGTGTGCCATCGAGCTTCGCAACAGCCTCGGTAAGCGTCGGGGCCTTTATCATTTCATCAACAAGCTTAGGGTCATGCATTATACCGATTCTGGCTCTCAGCTTGGCGTTGATGAAGGAATAATCGGAGACCCTACCCATTCAGACTCCCGAATGTATCTACATTGCATATACGGGCAACGATTCTTGACGCCGCTCGTTCCAGAACGGCAGGGTCAACACGCTCCTCGCTCATTTCAAGCTCCTGCCTTTCCTTTTCGTACTCTGCAAGGTGCTCTTCAAGAAGGGCTTCCGCGTTATCGACATCTTCCTTTCCTCTCACGCGTACACGCTCCACAGCCTCTTTGATTATAGCTGCGGCTTTATCATGAGCGGCAGAAATCATGTCTCTAGCATCTTTCTGTGCATCTTCTATGATCTTCTCCGCCTTTTCCTCGACAGAGAGGATATCGTCAATCACTTCACTCTGCATAATGCACTCCAACGGCTACACTTTGTACCATGTCTTCCCATGTGTCAAGCTACGGCTTAAAAGCTCAGCCATCCAGTTTTCTTCTTTAGAAGAAAGATGGAAGTTTCCGACTTCTTTTACTCTCTTGCTGATAATATGTCAAGTTTAAAAACCCAACACTTCTACCATACAATGTTCATCCTGAAGCCTTTTGACAGGTTTTACCTTATGTGGTACTCTACCCTCCGTATTTCGGGCAATAGCGCAGGGGTTTAGCGTACAAGTCTGGGGGACTTGGGGTCGCCGGTTCAAATCCGGCTTGCCCGACTGGAATATGAAAGCCTCATCGATGATGAGGTTTTTTCTTTAAGGAGGCTCTATGACAGTAATTATCGCGGGAAGCCCAAGAAAAGGCATGTATTCAGATAGGCTTGCAGAAGCTTACAAAGAGAAAAAGGAAAACTCCATCATCTTCTATGCGAGAAATCTCAAAGGTGCACCATGCAAAGGATGTGGATACTGCAAAAGCAAAGGAAATGGAATCTGCGTACAGAAAGATGATATCTCAAAGGCTCTGGAAATCATCAGGAAAGCTGATGAGATAGCTTTCTTCTCACCCATCTACTGGTGGCAGGTCACAGCTCAGGAGAAAACAGTAATAGACAGACTTTACGCGATGAAGGAAGACGAGTGGAAGGGCAAGAAACTCACAGTCGTTCTCAACGGTGCTGCAGAGGATGATGACAAAGAGTTCACACTTCTGAAAGAGCAGTTCCAGGAGATGGCAGATTACATCAAGGCTGATCTACACTTCCTAGGCGTTGGAACCACAGATGATAAGGCATTTGAGAATGCTCTTAATAAACTCAATGAGTTTATAATGTAAATTATATAAGTTTAGAATAATATCAATTGTATTCTTACAAATTATAATATTATTTCGATTGATAAATATAATGTGTTTTAAAATCGCCACCAGATGACTGATGGCGATTTTGTTTTTTAAAGAGCTATTGCTTAAGACCAACTAAAGCTCATTCAGCAACAGTATAATTTGTCTCAGGATCCTCAGACCTTGTCATGGTTACACTATTATCTGTGTATTCAATGATTGATGTCTGCTCCTCACAGTAGATACCTGTATTGTAAGCTACTTCTTCATCATAGTTTACAGTTGCTATACCTGTGAGAGTATTGCCATTCAGCTTCACGTTCTTACAATCACTTGTGAGATAGATTCCGTTGTACTTTGTATTTGCAATCTCTGTCCCCTTGATTTCAGCATTGCCAACGCTGTTGAGATATATGCCGTACTTTGAATCGTTGATTTTGCAATTATCCACAGTCAGAGTTCCTGTAAGGCTATATGTGCTTGATATACCTAACGCTCCTGTGCCAGCACAATCAAGGATGACATCGCTTAGTGTCACGTTTGTCGCGCCGCAATAATGCAGGTATATCAGAGCTGTCTGGCTACCATATGTGCCTGTTGCCTTGACAGTAAGATTCTTAATTGCGACATCGCCGCTTTCCATTCCAGAAATGTAGATACCAGAACTCGAGTAATCTTTAGCATCTCCTGGGATTGTCAATGTGAAGCCATTTCCCTCAATTGTCAATGACTTGGAAATAGTCAGAGCTGTGGCTTCCATAGTTATATCATCTGTCAATGCGATTACATCACCACTTTCAGCAGATTCAATAGCCGTTACGAGAGCATCTTCATCCGCTACATTGTAATCACCATTGACAAGAGCAGTACCGCTTGAATCATTGCAAGCCGAGAAGCCGAATACGACCGCGACAGCAAGAAGAATCAGAAGTAATTTCTTCATTTCTTTCCTCCAAGAATTAGATGACTCAATAATACCCCCCCCCCGGTTCAATTCTGTCAATAATTCGCGTTGACTCAAAAATAATCTAACCGAAAGAAGAGTCGAAAATCAAAAATAAAATCTAACCGAAAAACAGAAGAAGTCCGATGCTTATGTGATATGGGAAGGAAGAAGAACATGAGCAGAAGAGCCAGGGAAGAGCTGGTAACGGGAATAGCATTACGCTATGCGAAAGCCGGGAAGAAGGAGAAATATACTGAGCCCGTAAGTCAGAGAGGTCTGAATTACAAAGGATACGGCATCGATGGTAATCTTGACTTG
>CALXKJ010000028.1 GCA_944388955.1 uncultured Spirochaetaceae bacterium
TCAGTCACTGTCCGCGAATCAACGCACAGCTGTCCGCCATTTAGCGCACACTTGTCCGTTTATTCACGCCAGATGCAGTTCGGGATGAATGACCAAACTGCAAGTTAGAACCAGTCCTCATTCATCAGAAAATCAGGAATATAGATGTTTCGTATGCCATCACGTGAGAAGTCATGTCTATCCAGTGAGAGTATAAGCTTTGGGAAATTGTCATTTATGCTTTCCAAGGCTTGGAATTCTCGTCGTCTGGTGTTCTCATCAACCAATGTTGCCGAAACCTGTATGTATGTCTTCTCAGTACCTTTGACGGCTATGAAATCCACTTCAGATTTGTCGTTGTTCCTGCCAATGCTGACTTTCATGTCTCTTCTTTTAAGTTCCAGAAAAACAACGTTCTCAAGAATGGAGCCGTAGTTTTCGCTCATGTTGCCTTTCGTAAGATTGATAAAACCGGTATCCACAGGATAGTACTTATCGGTCTGTCCGAATCTCTCTCCGCCCTTTATGGTGTGGAATTGAGCATTGTAATACAGGAATGAAGAGCTGAATGCATCCATATATCTGCTTATCAGGTCTGTGTACATCTTGTAACCGGCAGACTTGATTCTGTTCATCAGGTTATTTCTCGAGACAGGGAAGCCAACCGCATCATTGAGAAAGGCTACCAGTCTTGAAAGCGTATCATTGTTCGCATCACTGCCTATCTTCGGTCTGACATCATTGAAGAGTATGCTGTCGAGTATGGATTTCAGCATGTCCGTCTTCTGCATCGGTTCGTCAAGCAGAGCGGTTATCGGGAATCCCCCATACATCATATATTCTTCGAACAGCTTATCTTGTCCGGTGTCTTGCTGTGATTTGAACTGGCTGTATTCATAGAAGGAGAGGGGGAACATCTCGATTTCCATGTATCGACCGGTCAGCATCGTCGCGAGTTCGCTTGAGAGCATCTTGGCATTCGACCCGGTGATGGTAATCTCGTATTGTCCTGTACTGTAATAGGCATTCACGACAGTTTCCCAACCTTCCATCAGCTGTACTTCATCAAGGAGCATGAAGCGTGTGTCATTTGTCATGACGGATTTGATGGAGTCAGTCATCTTGTAAATGGACTTGTCCAGTATGAAGTCAGGCCCATCGAAGCTCAGGTAGATGACACTGCCTTCTCCATATTGTTCTTCCAGCCATGCCTTGTAGATGAGCAGCAGGGATGATTTTCCGCAACGTCTCACTCCTGTGATGACACGGATGATGTCGCTTCCCGTATAGCTTTTCAGCTTCTTAAGATAAAAAGGTCTTTCTATTGCGGGTTTTCTCATGGCATGGTCTCCTTGATATTCGTAAGCTTATCAAAATTTTTGATAAGTGAAAAGGAAAATTATCGAACTTATAAATATTTTTTATAAGTGCAATGACTAAAAAAGAGCCAACGAGATAGCTCATTCCGCTTATATGTCAAAACGAGGCTCCATCCATCAATTTCATACTGATCTGTGAGATGTGCCTTCGACTTTATCAAAATTTCTTTATATTATGACAACAGATCACATAATAGAAATTGAATGCATATAAGTCAGATGGAAACATAGGAATTCTCAAAGACAGGCTTAGTGTTTCTTACCTTATTGCTAGAAAATATCTTGATATCCTTGTGGCTGATAATCTCCTTGCTAAGATTCGTATAGGGAGAGATAGTTATAAAGACTGCTTTGTTTTATAAAGATTTCACTGATGTTTATAAAAATAGTCTGTTTTTTATAAAGATTGTCATTCATGTAACTTCATGAACAGTATATGAAACATCTTTCCTCAAATTCATTTATATGAAAAATTTGAAAAAACTAAAGTTGGGAAATTAAATTTCTACTGTCTAAAAAGTTACGGTGAATAGTAGCGGATTTATCATAATTTTGATGAAGTTTGTATGTTTGTTTTTCTGTAAAATTTGACAAACGAGCATCGATGACTGATACTATCACTAAGCTTAAGGAGGCTTAGTAGTATATGAAAATGAAGAAGGCACTTTGCATTCTCATGGTTCTGCTTCTTGCAGGCGCATCTGTATTCGCAGCGGGTTACAAAATCGGTATTCTCGCACCGGCTGTAACACATGGCTGGGTCGCTGGTGTCGCATACTGCGCAGAGCAGCGCTGTATCGCTCTTGGTGACGAGATTGAATACAGGCTTCTTACATCAAACAACGCTGAGGAAATGACAACACAGATTGATGACCTGATGCTCTGGGGAGCTGATGCAATCGTCGCATATCCGCAGTGGACAGGTATGGAAGTACCAATCCAGAATGCAATCGATTCAGGAATTCCTGTAGTCAATTTCGATATTGAGATTGCATGTGATGGCATCTACCGTGTTGCTGGTGATAACTATGACATGGGTGTGCAGGGCGCAAATTATATTGTCAGCAAGATAGGAACAGAGGGAACTGTCGTTATCCTCGATGTACCTTCATCAGGCTCTGTAGCAGCTCTCAGAAAAGCTGGATTCCTCGATACGATTGCTGAGATTGCTCCTGATATGGAACTTCTCACATATGCAACACAGTTCACAAGAGAAGCTGGCCTTACTGATATGGCTGATATCCTCACGGCAAATCCTCATATTGACGCTGTATTCTCAATGGATGATGAGACTTCAATCGGCGCTATCCAGGCTATCGAAGAGGCTGGAAGAACTGATGTCAAGGTCATCACAGGCGGTGGTGGTGCTCAGGAGTACTTCAACATGATGCCTGAGTATACAGATATCTGGGTAGCAAGTGCGCTTTACAGCCCGACAATGGTTGAGGACGCTGTGGATATGGCAGTTGCTCTTGCAAAGGGTGAGTCTGTAGAACACGAAGTCATCATTCCTACAACAATCGTAGATCGCGATAATTATCAGGACTTCCTGGATCCGACATCTCCGTATTGATTTTCAGTGCTATGCTGCGGCAATAATGCCGCAGCTTTCTGTTTTTGGAGGTCACAATGGATCTTAGGATGAAAGGCATCTCAAAGTCTTTCGGCGCGAATTTAGTGCTTGATGGTGTTGATTTTGCTGTCGATGGCGGAGATATTACAGCACTTCTCGGCGAGAATGGTGCAGGCAAAAGCACTCTGATGAATATACTCGGAGGTGTCATACCGCGTAATAGCGGGGTGATAACTCTTGATGGAAAAGATTGTGAATTCCACACCCCCAGAGAATCTCTGGATGCTGGAATTGCTTTCATACATCAGGAATTGAATCTGATAAATGATCTTGCAATATATGAGAATCTGTTTATAGGAAGGGAGAAAAAGCGTAAAGGCGGTATCCTGGATAAAGAATCAATGGTTGCTGAGACACGCCGTGTATTCGAGCGTATGGATATAGATCTCGATCCTGAGGCGATGGTAAGGGATCTGGATGCTTCCTACAAGCAGATTGTTGAGATTTCAAGAGCAATGCTCATGAACGCTAAGCTTGTCATAATGGATGAGCCTACGACAAGCCTTACTGAGCCGGAGATTGAAAGAGTCTTTGCTCTCATGAGAACTCTCAAGAAGCAAGGCGTTGGGATAATCTTCATATCTCACAAGCTGAAGGAAGTTCTTGAAATCTGTGATAAATATACTGTTCTGCGTGATGGACATATGGTTTCTTCAGGGCTTGTGAAGGACGTTACGGCTTCCGATCTTGCAAGAATGATGGTCGGGCATGAAGTTCAGTCTGGCACACGCAAGGAAGAATCGCTTTCAGGTGAGGTCGTCATGGAAGGAAGGAATCTTTCCGATGGCAAGCACTTCTCTGATATATCCTTCAAGCTGCATAAAGGCGAGGTCCTGGGTTTTACCGGGCTTCTCGGTGATGGCAGAAGCGAGCTTTTCCAGACACTTTTCGGCGCGTCGGGGGCATATGAAGGACAGCTTCTCATTGAAGGGCAGGAAGTCAGGATGAAATCAACGATGCAGGCTGTCTCACTTGGAATAGGATACGTGCCAAGAAACAGAAAGGAGAACGGCATCGTCAAAGATCTCTCGATACTTGAGAATGGCTCTCTTGTGACACTGAAGCTGAGAAAGAAGCATGGAATGATTGACTGGCAGAGCGTGCATGAAGACTTTTCTCATGAGAAACAGGCTCTTTCGATTAAGATGGAGCATGAAGATGACCTTATCACATCGCTCTCTGGAGGTAATCAGCAGAAGGTCGTGCTTGCGAAATGGCTGAGTCTGAATCCGAAGGTGCTTATTCTCGACAACCCGACACAGGGAGTGGATGTAGGTGCAAAAGAGGAAATATACGGAATAATCGAATCGCTTGCGGAGAAAGGAGTTTCTGTAATCGTGCTCTCATCGGAGGCTCAGGAGATCATGAGAGTCGCATCCCGGTGTTTTGTGCTTTATCATGGCAGGATAATGGGAGAGCTGAAAGGCTCTGAGATGGAAGAGGAGACGATGATGAGACTTGCTACGGGGGTTGAGGAATGATGGAAAAGAAGATAGATAACAGGAATTTCATAACATGGTTTAAGGAAATGTGGACAGGACATCCGCTCTTTTCCACATTGATTGCGCTTCTGGTGATGGTTATTCTCCAGACAATCGCGCTTGGTTTCGATCAGGGCTCATTCGGGGACTGGCTTTCGATGTGGTGCCGCAACTGGCTGAACATCCTCAGGAATAATGCGACTATAGGTATAATCTCGCTTGGAATGACATTCGTCATCATTACAGGTGGTATTGATCTCGCAGTTGGCTCGACGCTTGTAGCCATCGGCGCTGTTATCATGGTATTCATCGATGGCTCCCAGACAGGACTTCTGACATCAATTGGCATAACAGGTTTTCCATCATATCTTATCGGTATACTTGCCGGACTTGTCATGGGACTTCTTCTCGGTGAGCTCACAGGCTCTCTTATAACCTGGGGCCGTATACCGCCATTCATCGCTACGCTTGGAATGATGAAGATATGCCGCTCTGTCACCCAGCAGTTCATGCAGACTGTGAATCCGTCCGTGCCAAGGCCGTTTACACAGATTGCTAACTTCAAGATAGGCGGATTGATGTTCATGCCCGTCATTTACTGGCTTATCATCGCATTTGTGATGTATTGGGTATCGAAGAATACTGCGTTTGGGCGTTATGTCTATGCAGTTGGCTCTAATGAAAGGGCTGCTAAGCTTTCAGGCATCAATGTTCAGCGCGTCAAACGCGGTGTTTATGCCATAATGGGGTTGCTTGTGGCGGTGGCTTCAGTGCTGCAGGTTTCGCGTATCGGCTCGATGGATTACGCGAATGCGGGAAGCGGCTATGAAATGGATGCAATCGCGGCTGTCATCGTTGGCGGTACCTCAATGTCCGGAGGCCGGGGATCGATAATCGGTACAGTTCTCGGTGTTCTCATTATAGCTGTAATGAATAATCTTCTTAATCTTCTTGGAGTACCCCCATTCCTCAGGGAGGCGTTCAAGGGATTCATCGTTATAGGAGCTGTATTGCTTCAGAAAAAGGAGAAAATCTGATGCATAGAATAGGCATAATAGGATGCGGCAAGATAGCTCAGGTAAGGCATATACCGGAGTATGAAGCGAATAAGGATGCTGAGCTTGTTGCTTTTTATGACATAAACCATGAAAGGGCGAAGGAAATAGCCCGGAAACATGGAGGAAAGGCCTATGATGATTTATCCGAGATGCTCTCTTCCGGACTTGATGCAGTAAGTGTCTGTACCGCGAATACTACCCATAGGGAGATTTCTGTCAAAGCCTTGGAAGCAGGATTGAATGTACTTTGCGAGAAGCCGATGGCAACGACTCTGGAAGATGTCATAGCAATGACAGAAGCTGCTCAGAGAACAGGTAAGATTCTCATGATAGGGCAGAATCAGCGGCTCCTTGGTGCTCATATAAGAGCTCATGAAATGATTAAGTCCGGGATTATCGGTCGTGTTATATCATTCCGCACTGTATTCGGGCATGGCGGGCCAGAGACATGGTCTGTCGACCCAGGGAAGAACACATGGTTTTTCGATAGAAGCAAGGCGGCGATGGGTGCCATGGCTGATCTCGGTATACACAAGACCGATCTTATCGATTTCCTTCTGGATGACAGGGTAGCTGCTGTGACTGCTTCTGTGCGTACTCTCGATAAAACGGACGGGAAAGGCAATCTGATTTCTGTCGATGATAACGCTTTCTGCATATATGAGATGGCGTCTGGTGCGGTAGGGACCATGAATGCAAGCTGGACATTCTATGGCGATGAGGATAACTCGACAGTCATTTACGGCACTGATGGTATCATGAGGATATATTCAGATCCTAAGCATTCAATAACAGTCGAAAAGCATGATGGTGAGCGTTATTATTTCGACATTGACCGCATACAGACAAATGACGCACAGACATCATCCGGTGTAATCGATGCGTTCATTGAATCGCTCAATAGCGGTAAAGCCGCAATCGATGCGGTATCTGTAGTACCTGCAATGAGGGCTGTATTCGCGGCCCTTGAATCCTCTGAGAAGGGTAAACGCATAGAGATTCCAGAAAATAGATAGTCTTATCTGTATCTTATTCGGGGTTCGGGAGTTTTGATTCATATGAAGAGAAAGATAATCGTCAATTCAAATTGTTATCATAAATATGGGATAGAAGATTCGCTGAAGGCAATAAGGAATCTTGGATTCCATTCTGTAGAGCTCACGGCCACGAAAGGGTGGACTGAGCATATCTTTCCTACTATGTCATTCTCAGAGCTTCTCTCCATCAGGAATCTTATATCATCATTGGGCCTTGATGTTCCCGCAATAAGCGGTCATTGCTCGCTCATGGATGAGGAAAGGCTCGAGGATTTCAAGAGCAATATCGCGCTTGGCTCTTTCTTCGGGGCTTCCATTATAGTGTCTAGCGTTGGTGAGGCACATCTCAAAGGAGGCAAGGAGACAGGCGATGATGTGCTCATACATAATCTTGAGAGCATTATCCCTGTCCTTGAGAAGTATGATATGGCGCTTTCGCTGGAGACGCACGGTGAACATGGAAGCGCTACTCGTATCAAGATGATAACCGATAGGCTCAATAGCCCCAGAGTCAGCATATGCTATGATACGGCAAACGCTGTCTTCTATGGGAATGTGCAAGGCACAGAAGATCTTGAGAAAGCCATAGATAGTGTGAGTTATCTGCATATCAAGGATAAGCGCGGAAGAAGAGACGAGTGGGATTTCCCTGCATTGGGCTGTGGATATATCGATTTCCCGTCTCTTTTTGCAGTGCTCGATGTCCACGATAATCCTTCTCCTCTATCGATTGAGATTGAATTCACATCAGAAGGCTCTTCGTCGATTGAGGAAGTCAATGAAGCGCTCAAGACAAGCCGTGATTACCTTGAGAATCTGGGGTATATCATATGAGACGTATTCTCCTCGTAGGCTTTGGTGGAATGGGACATGTTCACTATGAGAACATGAAGAGAATCCCAGATGCACAGATAGTCGGTATTGCTGGTACAGAGCATGATAGAAAAGCTGCCGAAGAGACAGGTCTGCCATTCTTTCTTTCCATAACAGAATGCGTGAAAAGCCTATCTGTCGATACTGTTGATATCACAACACCGACATTCCTGCATAAAAGCCATGTGCTTGAAGCCATGGATGCGGGGTGCGATGCGATATGCGAGAAACCCCTGGCACTCTCATCGTCAGATGCTGAGGAAATCTATAGAAAAGCTGAGGAAAAAGGAAGAAAAGTATATCTGGCCTTGGTTATGCGCTATACAAAGGAATTCTCCATACTGTCATCTCTTATAAAGGATGAGAAGTATGGTAAGCTGCTCAAGGCGGATTTTCATCGTTTGTCCCCGATGCCAGAATGGACTCACGGCAGCTGGCTCTTCGACAAGAATAAATCAGGATTGATTCCCTTCGATCTTCATATACATGATCTCGATATGATATACGCGCTCTTTGGAGAGCCTGTCGACGTGCAGAGCTATGCACCTGTTGATAGGCAATCTGGGTTTCCTTGTTATTATTCCATTGATTATCACTACAGGAATCTCTCAGTCCATGCAGAAGCGGGATGGCTCAGAACATCCATGCCGTTTACTTCTGGCTGGAGACTTATCTTCGAGGACGCAGTTGCTATAAACAATGATGGCGCGATATATGTATATCCTTATAAAAGCGACAAGATAGATCTCACTCCTGTGTATGATACTGTCATATCCACAGGAATCAATGTGCCTCCTACAGGCTGGTACTATGAGGAGCTGAAGCATATAATCAGCGAAATGAATGGTCAGGAGAAAGTGAGAATCAGCAAGGATGAGGCAATCGGAGTGCTCAGAATCGCTGAAAAGCTCTGAGGAGGCAGCTTGTATTCGAAAGAATTCACCTATGAAGGAATCAGCAAAGCATCGGGTCTTTCGATAGCGACGATATCGAGGGTATTCAATAAATCCCCTCATGTGCGGCAGGAGACAAGGGAGCGTGTCATAGAAGCTATGAAAGCGATAGGCATGGACCCGCTTGATTATGATCTGCAGCCTGTCGATTCCGATAGGATAATCCTTTTCAATCTCGCTTCTTTGAAGAATCCATTCTATTCCTCGATTATCTCCGCTTCGATTACTGTAGCGGCACGCCATGGATATACGCTTTTCCTCTATGAATATGACATAAACAAAGATAATGTGGACTCTTTCATCGAGCTTCTGAAGCGGACTCATGTTGCCGGCGCGATAATCGCTAACACAATGGAAGATGAGAGCATCAGGAAAATCGCTTCGCATTTCCCTGTCGTCACATGCTGTGAGGCTTTTCCTCAGACAGATATTCCATTCGTATCCGTGGATAACAGAAAGACCGCGGAGAATGCGGTGTCCTATCTGATTTCTCTCGGTAAGCGCAGGATAGCATTCATAAACGGTCCAAAAGATTTCGAATATGCCAGAAGCCGTGCTGAGGGTTATCTCAACGCTCTTGGTAAGGCTGGTCTTGAAGCTGATCAGAACCTCATTGTTTCAATGGGCCCTGATATGGATTACGATATGGCGAAAGCCGCGGCGATGCATATGCTTTCTCTTCCAGATAGTCCAGACGCTTTCTTCTGCATTTCTGATGTGCTTGCTGCTGCCGTTATCAAAGCCGCGATTGAGATGGGAAAGAGAGTTCCGGAAGATGTGGCAGTAGTCGGCTTTGATGACATACAGCTTGCCTCAATAATGAATCCATCCATCACAACAGTCAGGCAGCCACGCTCACAGATCGGCTCTCTGGCAACTGAAATGCTTATAAAGCTCATAGAAGGGGAAGAGAAGCCATCATCCATGTATCTTGGAGCAGAGTTCATCATCCGTGATTCAGCCCGTTGCTAAATTTCCCTGTAAATTTTCTCTGCAAGCGCTTTATCGTGCTCTGTGAAACAGCATAGGATTGTCTCCAGTCTGCTCTTTTCCATCTCCTCCAGCGCGATCCTTATCGCATCCGCTTTCGGATAGCCATAGACACCAGCGCTTATCAATGGAAACGCAATGCTGTGAAAGCCATGTTCCTCAGCAATCTTAAGGGAATTCCGGTAACAGCTTCTGAGTTTCTCCTCTTCGCCATATATTCCACCGTGCCATATCGGTCCGACAGTGTGTATTACATATCCTGCACGGAGATTGTAGCCTTTTGTCAGCTTCGCTTCTCCCGTCTCGCAGCCCCCGAGTGTCCTGCACTCTGAAAGAAGGTCAGGTCCTGCCGCTTTATGTATTGCACCATCAACACCACCTCCGCCAAGAAGGGTATTGTTTGCTGCATTGACGATTGCATCCGTATCAAGTGCTGTGATGTCACCACATATTATTCTTAACATATAAATACTTTACATCTTTATAGCGGAATCATGCACGATGCTTCTTTCTCTGTTAAAGCAATCCTAATCCTCTTTCTGCTTGCAGAGTCTGATGAGAGGACAGAATGAGCAAAGAGGCTTCTTCCTGCAATATGTTTTCCCATGGTCGAGAAGAAGCCAATGAAAGTATCCGTAATCTTTCGCATCCGCACTCAGCAAAGAAGTGAAGAACTTCCTGATTTCCTCATCATTCTGGAAAGAATAGCCAAAACGTCTCAGAAATCGGCGCGTGTATGCATCGACAATGAATGATGGCCTGTAAAATGCATAGACAAGAATTACATCAGCGGTCTCTTCTCCGATGCCTTTGATAGAAAGAAGTTCTTCTCTGAGTTCATTCATTGTTTTGCTTTCCGTCTTCTCTCTGCTGCAGTTATATCTTCCATACCATTCTGTCAGTGCCCTGATAGTTCTGGCCTTCGCCTTGAAGAAGCCGCATGGCTTTATAAGGCGCTCAAGCTCTTCCTGACTGAGGGCGTATATAGTCTCTGGATTGAGATTCTCACCTATTGATGCAGATGTCTTCTCCACATTCTCCCATGCAGTATTCTGTACAAGCACAGCCTGGAACATCACTGTATATGGATCATCAGACCACCAGCGGGGTTCTCCGTACGTTGTTAGAAGCAGTGAATACAGCTTTGAAGCATTCAGCATTGGCATACAGGGCAGAATGTGCTGCCACGTCCTCCTATAGTGATTCTCCTAAGCTTATTGCCACATACAGGGCATGGCTCACCATCATGCCCATATATCCTGATATACGGAGTATTCCTGTATTCTTTCCCACCTGTTCTGAGGTATTCCTCTGAATCAATCATATTCTTTTCAGTGAAGAACTCCATTACAGCAGGTATGGTAGAAGATAGATGACACCATTCATCATCAGAGAGCGTCCTTGCTTCTCTTTGCGGAGAAATTCCTGCTCCAAAGAGAATCTCATCGGAATAGATATTGCCTATTCCCGTTATTACGCTCTGATCGAGAAGACATTCCTTGATGCTCTTTCTCCTTTTTCCGAGTCTTTCTTTCAGGTAGGCAGCATTCAGCCGGAAATCTGAAGGCTCCAGACCAAGTTTTGAAAGACCTGTGTATGAATCATGCTCATCTTTTCCTATAAGCCACAGGCGTCCGAAACGTCTTTGATCTGAGAATCGGAGTTCCATGCCATCCCCAAGATGGAAGATTATATGTGTATGCTTCTCTTCCGGGTAATCCGCTGGTGCTGCTATGAGGGAGCCTGTCATGCGCAGATGAATGACAATGGTATCATTGCCTTCAAGTATTATGATGAGGAATTTTCCTCTCCGATACATTCCTCTTATGCTTTTCCCTGCGATTAGACTCACAAATTCACCCGCATCAGGATGCGCAATGATTTCATTTCGTCTTATCGTGACAGACTCAATAGACCTTCCTGTTATCTGAGGCTCTATCACACGTCGTACAGTCTCTACTTCCGGCAGTTCAGGCATTCATTCTCCATTTCTGAAGATAGTCTCTGTCTTTTTCTTCTCCATGGCAATAAGGCGGCGTGAGATAGCAAAGCATATTGCAGTGGTAGGAATGGCTATGCCGCAGTTGGAAATCATCATCATTATGCCAAGAGCTGTCGAGCCATCTTCGATGAAGCGCTGAAGAAAGAGAAGTACAGGAATTCTCAGGACGAATATCTTCATGAAATTCAGGAAAAGCGTAATCTTCGTTTTCCCAGCCCGAGAAGGAAGTCCATGCCCGCACCATTGAAAGCAATTCCCAGACAGCTGAGAGAGTCGTAGACGAAGACGCTTCTGATCATTGTCATGAATGAGGCATCGAAGCCGTTGCGGCTTGTAGAAAATATCCTGATAAGAAAATCATCAGCGATGTTCAGAAATAGAAGCGCCAAGGCACTGACAATGAAAGTAATCACGATATTTGCCTTGTATGTTTCTACTGCTCTTCTGAATTTGCCAGCGCCATAATTCTGACTGACTATAGAGCTGGAGGCATCTGAAAATCCATTCTCCAGGTTTGAGGCAAGCCCGCACATGTTGTTTGATACCCCAAGTGCACCTACCATTTCCGCACCATATGCCGATGCCATTGAATTGACTACGACTTTTCCCAGTGAGAATGCTGAATCCTCAACTGCAACAGGGCAGGATATGCCGATGATCTTCCTTGAATAGCAGCTTTTGCGGAAAACAAGACCAGGCTTGATGCAGAAAATGCTATTCTTCTCGAAAAGATGTGAAATCGAATAGAGGGCGAAAAGCGAGTAGGTGATAAGGCTCGCTCCCGCGATATAGACAATGCCTTTCTCCAGAACATATACAGATATCGCTGAAAGTCCAAGTTTGATAATCATCGTGATGATGTTGATTATTATTATTGTCTTTGTATTTCCCCGTGATTTCTCAACGTTTATAAGATATGCCGCAGGAAAACCTGCCAGGCTCGTCCTGCAGGATGAATGCGGCAGAGATTCTATTCCTAAGGGTGCGGGAAACACCATTCGGCGAAGAACAGCACAGCAGCGGCAATGGAAACCATACTGCAGCTCCGTGCTTCCTCTTGTCCGGATTCCCAAGGCCTGTGATCCTTCAGCTTCAGGGAAAAGGGATAGGACGGCAGGAAACACCCTGTAACCTATTGCGTTACAGGGTACACCGTAGTATAATCTGTGTATGAGAAGGTCAATCACCGTTTTCCCAGAACTATCCGATAAGGAAGTCTCCGCAATAGCCGAGACAAGGAAGCAGTATGCAAGGGCCTTCAACATGTCTGCTGAGTGCCTCATCAATAACGGCAGCACATCCAAGAGATTCCTTCACAGAACGCAGTATGAGAGGATAAAGGAAGCGTGTCCGACTCTTCCCACTGGCCTTATACAATGTGCAAGAGATGTTGCAGTGGAATCCGTGAAGACCTGGAATGTGAAGAGGACGAAGCTGAGGAAGAAGCATCCGAAGAGGGCTGAAAGGATGAAGAGACCCTCGATGAAGGAGAAGTGCACGATGCGCTATGATGTGCGCACTGTGACATTAAGAGGCAGTCAGCTCACATTCAGCAC
>CALXKJ010000029.1 GCA_944388955.1 uncultured Spirochaetaceae bacterium
AACACGGAAGTAAAACACCCTCGCGCCGATGGTACTGCAGCTCGTCTGCGGGAGAGTAGGTCGCTGCCAGGTTTTTTTATTTCTCCTCATCTTGCATATATTCCCCTGTATCCAGGGCTGTATGTGCCAGATGAGGATTTTTCTTTGCCATTCTGATATCCTTTCATCATGAACATCATCTTCGTTTGTCATGGGAATATATGCCGTTCTCCTATTGCAGAATATGTCATGCGTTATCTTCTTGAGGATTATCATATGGAAGGAATTCATGTTTCCTCTGCAGGTGTCTCATCTGAGGAGGATGGCAATGATATCTATCCTCCGGCTAAGCGCGCTCTTTCAAGACATGGTATTCCTTTTTCGTCTCATAGGGCGCATCGGATAACAGATGCTGAATTCGCATCTGCTGATTTCGTGATCGCGCTTGATAGCTCCAATCTTTCCGCTCTTGTGCGCAGATTCGGCCATGACTACCGAATCATGATGCTTTTATCTGAGGATGTCGATGATCCTTGGTACACCGGTGATTTCGAGAAAGCCTATCAGGATATCTATAAAGGATGTTTGGCGCTTATTTCGGAATTAAGGGGTGATGAAAATCTTTTTAATACATAATATAATGAATGAAGAGCAATTGCTCTAATGGAGAGATTAAAATGGATATCCGCTATTCAACTGGTAAAGAGCCTTTCAAGAGAATGAACACGGACGAGCTCAGAGATGAGTTCCTTATTACTGATATTTTCCGCGCCGATGATGTTTCCGCAGTATATTCACATGTAGACAGAATCGTGACAATGGGTGCAATGCCTGTGCATGAGACAATCTCTATCGATAAGAATATCGACTGCTGGAAGAACTTCGGTGTTCACTATCTTCTTGAGAGAAGAGAGCTGGGCGCTATCAACATCGGAGGAAAGGGAAGCCTTATCGCTGATGGGACTGTGTATGAGATGGATCATTTCGATGGAATCTATATCCCGATGGGAACAAAGGAAGTGAAGTTTTCTTCTGCAGATCCTGAGAATCCTGCAAAGTTCTATATGTGCACAACACCAGCACATCGCCCGTATCCTGCTAAGCTTATCCCTCTCAAGGATGCAATCCACAAGCACCTTGGAGCTCAGGAGACATCAAACGAGAGAACTATCAACCAGTATATCCACCCGGATGTACTTGATACATGCCAGCTCTCAATGGGTCTTACTCATCTTGAGCCAGGTTCTGTATGGAATACAATGCCTGCTCATACACATGAGAGAAGAATGGAAGTCTACTTCTATTTCGAAATCCCTGAGGACAATGTCGTATTCCATTTCATGGGTGAGCCATCGGAGACAAGACATATCATCATGCACAATGAGGAAGCTGTCATCAATCCGTCATGGTCTATCCACTCTGGTTGCGGTACTTCCAACTATACGTTCATCTGGGCTATGGCTGGTGAGAACCGTGCATATGATGATCAGGACATTCTCAAGACAGACAAGGATCTCAGATAATCCTGAAAAACTTTTAAGCAGCGCACTCTCCGGGGTGCGCTTTGTTTGTCTTAATCCCTTTAATCTGCTATAAATACGAACTATGGAAATCAAGCTAAGGAATCTGAAGAGAAACTATGGATCGCTTCATGCTGTAGACAATGTTTCTCTTGATATCCCATCAAATACTGTTTATGGAATCATTGGACGCTCTGGTGCCGGAAAGTCGACGCTGGTTCGTCTTATCTCCATGCTGGAAGCTCCCGATCAGGGAGAAGTCTATTATGATGACAAGCGTGTGGACAATCTTTCAAAGAAAGAGCTTATAGAGGAGAGAAGGAAAATCGGGATGATCTTCCAGACATTCAATCTTTTCTCCTCTCGGAATGCAACGGAGAATATCGCATACCCAATGGAAATATGCCATATGGATAAGACGTATATCAAGCAGAGAACAGAGGAGCTTCTTGCCCTTGTTGGGCTTGAAGGTAGAGGCTCTGCCGCTATATCCACACTCTCAGGTGGGCAGAAGCAGAGGGTCGCAATTGCCAGAGCTCTGGCGATAAAGCCCTCAATCCTCTTCTGCGATGAGGCTACCAGCGCTCTTGATCCGCAGACAACCAGAGCCATTCTTGCTTTGATTAAGGAAATACAGAAGAAGATGAATCTCACTGTCGTCATGATAACCCATCAGATGGAAGTTGTTCGTGACGCTTGTGACCGTGTTGCTGTTCTCGATTCGGGGCATATCGTGGAGGAAGGTGATGTCCGTGATATCTTCTCTTCCCCGAAAAGCGATGTCACCAAGGATTTCCTTTCATCTCTTACCAATGTCCATGAATCACTTGTCCGCTGGTCTGATAAAGGCGGTCATTATACTCTCCGTTTCAGAGGATCTTCGACAGATGAGCCGATTATCTCATCGGCATCTGCCGCTACAGGTGCTATCTTCAACATAAGGGCTGCTGGAGTGCAGACAGTCAATGGCGAAGAGATGGGAATCATGATTACTGATATCGGGCCTGATGAGCAGACTGCAGAGAAAACTGTTATGTATCTCAGGGAAAAAGGTGTCGGTGTTGAAGAATCGAAGAAGGAGGCAGAATAATGGACGCTTTTCTTGATGCGAGAATGTGGACGCTTGTCGCTGAGTCTACATGGCAGACAGTCGTCATGGTCTTCCTTTCCACGATTTTCTCCATGATTCTAGGACTTCCTATAGGAGTGCTTCTCCATGTGACATCATCAGAGGAGCAGGGAGGCATACTCCCTCATCCTGTCTTCTATAATGTCCTCTCCAGAATCGTGAATATACTCCGCTCATTTCCATTCATTATACTTATGATAGTCCTGATGCCTCTATCCAGGCTCATAATCGGGACAAGTATCGGAACAATGGCTACGGTAATACCGCTTTCGATAGCAGCGGCGCCGTTTGTAGCCCGTGTTATCGAATCATCCCTCAAGGAAGTAGATCCTGGTGTTGTGCAGGCGGCAAAGGCGATGGGCTCTACAAACTGGCAGATTATAATCAAGGTTCTGATACCTGAAGCGCTTCCTGCGCTTGTGTCGGGAGTGACGCTCACGATAATCAATCTCATAGGATACTCAGCAATGGCTGGAGCTATCGGCGGAGGCGGTCTTGGTGACCTCGCTATACGCTATGGCTATCAGAGATTCAGTCCTGCATATATGGTCTGCGCTGTCGTTGTCATCATCCTGATGGTTGAGATAATCCAGTTCATCGGTGATAAAATCAGTGCTCGCCTTATAGCAAAACGCTGAGAAAAATGCATAATGAATTGCAGCCTAGTCGCTCTGGGCTGCTTTTTTATTTGCCAATTAAATTGTTGTATTGAAATAATTTGTAATTCTATTCTTTTAATTTCTTTAATAATTTGCTTTAATCAGTATGATTTTCTATTGCATATGAATACAGCTTTATGCATAATGAAATCAGAAATTGAAAGGAGGACATGATATGAAATCAATCGCGTTTGTATCCATGCGTATGTTCTCCATGATGATGCCCGTCAGGGCATAAGTATCTTTTTATTCACCACATTATTATCTGAAAACCGGGTCCCTAGGGACATATTCATTGAATAAATTTATCTGGAGAAAATTATGAAAAAGTTTGTTGTAATCGCTATTGCTCTTATCGTTCTCGCATTCCCTGCATTCGCAAGTGCTGCAAAGGAGTCTGATCCGAATGTCATCAAAGTCGGTGCGACTCCTGACCCGCATGGTGTTCTTCTAGAGCTCGTGAAAGACAACCTTGCTGAAGAAGGCTATGACCTTCAGATTGTAGAGTTTACGGACTATGTGACACCTAATGAAGCGCTTGCTTCAGGAGAGCTTGATGCCAATTATTTCCAGCACCTCCCGTACATGGAGTCAGCAAATGCGGAGAGAGGCTATCATCTCGTGAATGCTGGCGGAATCCACATCGAGCCGCTTGCTCTTTACAGCAATGATTATGATTCAGTCGAGGCAATCCCTGATGGCGCGACAATCGCTATCCCTAACGACCCGACGAACGAAGGAAGAGCACTTCTCCTACTTCAGAGTGCTGGACTTATTAAGCTTGCAGATGACGCAGGTCTTGAGGCTGTTCCTGCTGATATCGCTGAGAATCCGCACAATTTCAAGTTCACTGAAATCGAGGCTGCTTCTCTTCCGAGAATCCTTCCTGATGTTGATGCGGCTGTAATCAATGGTAACTACGCAATTCCTGCTGGTCTTATCGCTACACGTGATGGACTTTTCGTGGAAGGCGCTGACAGCCCGTATGTGAATGTTATCGCTGTAAATGAGGGTAATCAGGATCTGCCTAAGATCAAGGCACTTGTGGAAGCTCTCAAAGGCGATGAGGTCAAGGCTTATGTCGCAGAGCGCTATCCTAACGGAGAAGTCGTTCTTGTAGACTGATTGTATTTTATCAGGATTCTGGAGGCTATTCTTTTCAGGATGGCCTCTTTTTCTTGTAGATGAGTTAATATTTCTGTATGGATATCATTTCAGCTGTCACGCTTTTCATAGGCACTATTGCAATTGTCTTGCTTCTCATTCTCATATTCAGGAAGAATGATGCAGCGTCATATAGACTGCAGCAGGAGCTGCAGGACAGGCTCTCTTCTTCCTTTGATTCTTTCAGGGCATCGATGGAGGATAGGATGCAGGTTATGGAGAGACAGCTTTCTTCTCTCTCTGATTCACTTTCAAAATCCATTGATAGCTTACGTGATTCGGAAAAGAAACAGATGGAGCTGTTCTTTTCGGAGACGAGATGCATGAATGAGCGTCTTGCGAAGTCAGAGAAGGATTCCGCAGATTCCCTCAGGGTTGCAATTGACAGCATGAAGGATGCGAATGCGGTAACGATGGAGAAAGTGCTGAAGGAGAGCTCAGCGCTCATAGAGAAAGTACGTCTCGGACTTGATAGCATCCGTAATGACAACAACATTCAGCTGGAGAAAATCCGCGGGACTGTTGATGAGAAGCTTCAGAAGACTCTCGAGACACGCCTTACAGCATCATTCGGGGAAGTCACGAAGAATCTTGAAGCGCTCTATAAAAGTATTGGCGAGATGAATAGCCTCGCGAAAGATGTATCTTCTATCAGCAGGATGTTCTCGAATGTCAAAGTGAGAGGAACCTGGGGCGAAGTTCAGGCTGAGAACATACTTTCAGATCTCCTTACACCTGCGCAGTACGTTAAGAACTATTCCCCGAATAATAATGGTACTTCTGTCGAATTCGCAATAAGACTTCCCGGAAAGGAGAATGGCTCTGATGTATACCTCCCTATTGATTCAAAGTTTCCTAAAGAGGATTTCATCCGCTATTCAGAGGCTGCTTCAGAAGGTGATGATGAGAAAATGAAGGCGGCACTCAAGGAGCTTCGTACAAGAGTCCTTTCGGAAGCTAGGGATATAAGGGATAAATATATCGTTCCGCCAAAAACAACAGATTTCGCAATACTATTTGTCCCGACTGAGAGTCTGTATGCTGAACTGCTGCGTATGAGTGGCTTTGTGGAAACTCTTCAGGAAACGTATAAAGTCATCCTTACTGGTCCGACGAATTTCTCAGCACTCATAAATTCATTGCAGATTGGTTTCCGCACGCTTCAGGTCGAGAAGAACACCGAGCGCATCTGGAAGCTTTTCAGGGATCTGAAGACACAGTTCTACAAATTCGGTGATGACCTTGAGAAGTCTCAGAAGGCACTTGAATCCGCGACAGGCAAGATTGAAGCTGCTGTTAAGAGGAGCAATAGCATATCTGGGAAACTTGAAAGGATAGAGCTTCCCGGCGACGAAGATGAAAATTTGGTAATGGTCGACGGAGATTTGAAATCTATTGAATAAATATGCAGTAATATCACTTATATATTGACTATCGTGTATATTTATGCGATATCTTTTGATATCAAAGGAGGAGATGATGAATCTCAAAGGCAGAAGCTTTCTAACGCTCAAGGATTATACGAAAGAGGAGATTGAGTACCTTATCAGACTTGCTCTGGAGCTCAAGAAAAAGAAGAAAGGAGAGCGTGTTGACCCTGGTGTTCATGGTCATCTTCTTGTTGGCAAGAATATCGTCCTTCTTTTTGATAAGACATCTACAAGAACAAGATGCTCGTTTGAAGTCGCAGCATATGATGAAGGTGCCGGAGTCACATTCCTTACAAATTCACAGATGGGCAAGAAGGAATCGCTTGAAGATACGGCCAAAGTCCTTGGACGCATGTATGACGGCATAGAATACAGAGGTTTTGAGCATGAGATAGTAGAGAATCTTGCTGCCTGGGCTGGGGTTCCTGTCTGGAATGGACTGACAGATATAGATCATCCGACGCAGGTTCTTGCAGATTTCCTTACAGCCTTAGAGCATCTTGATAAGCCCCTTTCTGAGATGAAGCTGTGCTATGTCGGTGATGGTCGCAATAATGTTGCTAACGCACTCATGATCGGTGCGAGCAAAGTCGGCATGGATTACGCAGTCGCTACACCGCCTTCGCTCTCTCCATCTCCGGCTCTTCTTGATGAATGCCAGTCATGGGCTGCTCAGAATGGTTCATCAGTCACTGTCCACTCTGATCCTTATGAGGCCGTGAAAGGTGCGGACATCATCTACACTGACATATGGTGTTCAATGGGGGAAGAAGATAAGATGGCAGAGCGTATTTCGCTTCTCAAGCCATACCAAGTGACAAAAGAGCTTATGAATGCGACGGGAAAGAATACTATCTTCGAGCATTGCCTTCCTTCATTCCATGATCTCAATACATCAGTTGCACGCGATGTATACGAGAAATTCGGACTCAAGGAGATGGAGGTCACTGATGAAGTATTCAGAAGCCCCGCTTCTGTCGTCTTCGATGAAGCTGAGAACAGGATGCACACGATAAAGGCTGTGATAGTCGCGACGATTTCAGATACTCTCAAATTCTGATTACGACAGAAAGCGTCTGATGACGTATTTCTCAGTCTCCGGGAAACGAGACTCAAGATGCCGGAAGAGGATAGAATAAGCTTCTTCCGGTTTATATTCATCCACCTTCTCCTCAAAATTTTCATATACAGTCTCTGGAAGCGCGTAGCGGGCGATTCCCCATCCATATGGATGGCCATCCTTTGCTACTGAATACTCGAAGGAGGATATCATCATGAAAGTCTTCATCTGCAATCCAGTACTCTGTGTGTCGAATGATGATTTCGACATATTTGCTTTCAGTCGAAGATATGTTGACCTTTCACTGCCTGTTTCTGAGAGTATCTCATATATCCTGCGCTCATTATGACTCAATAGGCCATCGTTTATCATGCCTTCCACATCGTAGCCATCACGGCGATAGGCTGCGAGCACAGGGAAAAGCTCTGATGAGACAAAGCCAGGACGGGAGAGAAAAAACTTTCCGTAAGCGGCTCCAGTTTCCTTTATTACAGGATCCTTCCATTCCCATACACCTTCTCCCTTCGGTGGAAACCACACGGAGGAATCTGCCATTTCCTCGACAGATAACCCTGGGATTGCAGATTTGAAAAAAGGCAGAAAACCATAATGCCTGACAGCTTTGACAATATCTTTTTCCGATCTGATGGTCATCATATGAATATGATAGTAATTGTTTTTCTGAGATAAGCAACATTGTGGTAATGAATGTTTCCTTTGCTCTTCAGGAGATGTTAGAATTCTTAATTGGATTAGGAGATATAATGATCAATACAAGCCGTCTGGATGAGATTCTTGCTGAATATAAAAAAGTCTTTGTTTCTGAATTGTGGAATGAAGAGAAATACAAGTGGGAAGCTGTGAAATGCTTTCAGGATAATTGGGATATAAATGCTGCTGATTTCCATGAGATGCTTAATAAGTCACTTTCAAAGACTATGAATCTTCTCATGTCAGCAAATAACTTTCCAAAAGGGATGCTGCTTATTTTTGCAAAGAAAGCGCCAGAGAAAGTCAGAGCTCTGTTCATTGATCTGTATGATGAATCAAAGGATGTTGCCGCAAGAATAGAGAAATTCAAAGATGACTCAGGCGTTCTTCTCGAGAAATATGGCAATGGAGTTGCCCAGCATTATCAATATGAGAATGCAATCACTACATATCTGTGGCTTCGGTATCCTGATAAATACTACATTTTCAAATTCGGCGCGGTCAAAGCAGTATCTGACATAGTGGAGTCAGACTATAAGTTCAAGAAAGGGGCATTTACTGAGAATCTTCGCAATTTCTTCAAACTTTATGATGAAATAAATGCACATCTGAAAAAAGATGCCGACCTTGATAATCTGCTTCAGTCGCAGATTTCCGATACGTGTTATCCTGATCCTGAATTGAAGACTCTGACTATAGATGTGGGGTATTTCATCTATAGCAAATACACAGAAAAGAGCAGTGCAGGATCTTCTGAAATCTGGTATGGGAAAGATTATGATCCAGGACTTTCGGAAGATGATTGGCTGGATTTGCTTGATGACAAGAATATTTTTACAGAGCCTAGTCTGGAAATCATGAAGCGCATGCTTGACTATGGTGGAATAGCCACCTGCAAGCAGCTTGCCGTGAAATATGGAGAGACATCGAACTTTTATAATGCGGGCTCTGTAAAACTCGCTCAGCGTATAGCGAAGACAAATCGTATAAAACCTTATCATAGTGATAAAGCAAATGAGAAATACTGGCCTATTCTTTATGTAGGAAGACCAGCGCAGAAAGAAGAAGATGGAATCTTCGCTTGGAAGCTCAGAGATGAGCTTTCTGCTGCGTTGAAGAGGAAGAATCTCAATAATGTAAAGTTGTATGCATCCTCTGATATAGAAAAAGATGACTGCAGGTATTGGTGGCTGAATGCAAATCCGAAGATATGGAGTTTCTCTACCATTGCAGTTAACGATAAACAGTCTTACACACTCTACAATGAAGCTGGGAACAAAAGGAGGATTTTCCAGAATTTCCTTGATGCGAAAGCCGGTGATATGCTGATCTGCTATGAATCAAATCCTGTAAAGCAGATTGTGGCTTTAGGGCGTGTTGCATCAGAGCAGGATGGTACAAATATCATGTTCGAGAAGACAGAGGGACTTCTCAACCCCATTGATTATGCAACTCTCAGAGACTGCCCGGAACTGGAAAGGATGGAATTCTTCCAGAACCCCAATGGAAGCCTCTTCAAGCTATCTAAGGGTGAATATGACTTCATCATGGATATGATCAGAGATGAGAATCCTCTGAATGCGGAGAAGAAGCCAGAACCATATACGAAAGATGATTTTCTTGATCGGGTCTACATGTCCGAGGAAAAATATGAGAACCTGACAGCAGTCCTGAGAAATAAGCTGAATATCATACTTCAGGGTGCTCCAGGTGTTGGAAAGACATATAGCGCGAAACGTCTGGCGTACGCGATGATGGGTGTGCAGGATGATAGCCGCATAGAGTTTGTGCAATTCCATCAGAATTACTCATATGAGGATTTTGTGATGGGATACAAACCGACAGAAACAGGATTCGAGCTGAAATATGGCGTGTTCTACAGATTCTGCCAGAGGGCTGCGAATCAGCCTGATAAGGACTTCTTCTTTATCATAGATGAGATAAACAGAGGTAATCTGAGCAAGATTTTCGGAGAGCTTCTGATGCTGATTGAGAAAGATTACAGGAATACGAAGGTAACGCTTGCTTATAATGGCATGCCTTTCTTTGTTCCTGACAATCTGTACATAATCGGTATGATGAACACTGCGGACAGAAGCCTTGCGCTGATAGATTATGCTTTGCGTCGCCGTTTCAGTTTTATCGATATGGAGCCTGGTTTTGATACTGATGGGTTTATCAATTATCAGAAAGGGCTGAATAGCGAGACACTTGATGCGCTGATAATCAGGATAAAAGAGCTGAACGAGGAAATATCCCATGATGCTACGCTTGGAAAAGGTTTCTGTATCGGTCATAGCTATTTCTGTGGGCGCGATATCTGCTCGGATGAATGGCTGAGCGAGGTTGTAGATTATGACATACTGCCGATGCTGAATGAATACTGGTTTGATGACAGTAATAAGCTTCAGAGATGGGAGAATATTCTGCACAGCGTATTCAGATGATAAAGAATCATATCCTGATAAAAAATATCTACTACATGCTTTCTTATGCATTTACTTCTTTGACACGGAAGGAGTATGAAAGCCTTGCATCAGAGGAGTTTGATAATATTCACAATCTATTTGCCGCGATACTGGCAAAAGGCATTGGAAGACAGCTGAAGCAGGGATTGTACAGAGAGTATCAGAGCCGCACAGTTGAATTGTCAGCGCTGAGAGGCAAGGTGGATATAAAAGGCAGCATGAACAACCTGATAATGAGGAAAAGAAGGCTCTCGTGTGAGTTCGATGAGTTATCAGAGAATAATATCTACAACCAGATTCTCAAAACGACAGCTTATATGCTTATTAAGCAGCCTGATGTGGCCAGAAAATATAAAGACACGCTGAAAAAGGAAATGCTCTTATTCTCCGATGTTGATACTCTCGACCTTAAGTCTGTGAAATGGAATTCACTGCGATTTCATAGGAATCTGATTTCATACCGGATGCTGATCAGCATCTGCCAGTTGATTACCCAAGGGATGCTTCTTTCTGAAGGGCAAGGCAGTTGTAAGATGGCTTCATTCATAGATAATCGTGAGATGAGCCATCTGTATGAGAAATTTATTCTTGAATATTACAGAAAAGAGCATCCAGATATAAAAGCTTCAGCTTCGTATATTCCATGGGCTCTTGATGATGGAGTTGGGACTTTGCTTCCTGCAATGCATAGTGATATCACTCTAAGATCAAAGAATCATGTACTCATAATAGATGCGAAGTACTACTCGCATACAATGCAGGGGTGGTTTGGCTCTGAGAGCATCCATTCTGGCAATCTCTACCAGATTTTTACGTATGTGAAGAACACGCAGACATGTAATCCAGATAAAACCGTTTCAGGCATGCTTCTTTACGCAAGGACTGACGAAACTCTTCAGCCAGATAATTCATATCAGATGAGCGGGAACAGAATCAGTGTGAAGACGCTTGATCTCAATCGTGATTTCAAAGAAATAGCGAAGCAACTTGATTGTATTGCTGAAGAATATCTTGGAGGTGTATATGAATGAGCTCGATAAATACAGAGGTTGTCTTATCGGGGGAGCTGTGGGAGATGCACTTGGCTATCCTGTTGAGTTCATGACGCTGGAGGATATCAGGAAGAAGTATGGAAGGAATGGCATAACAGAATACGATGTCCGGAATGGTGTTGCTGAAATCTCCGATGATACTCAGATGACACTATTCACCGCCACGGGAATCCTTCTTGGTAAAACAAGAAGCTGTTTACGGGGAATATCGGGGGATGCCTCTGTATATATATGGTATAACTACCGGGACTGGTATCGCACACAGACGGAGAAATATCCTCTCTCAGGCTACCATCACTCATGGCTGGATGGTATACCTGAGCTCTTTTCACGCAGAGCTCCAGGCAATACCTGCCTTTCAGTTCTCAAAGGGGATAAGAGCGGTACTTTAGACAATCCGATCAATAACAGCAAAGGCTGTGGTGGGGTGATGAGAGTTGCTCCTGTAGGGCTATATTTCGGTAAGCGAGAATACTTGTCGGATAGGGATCCTCTGGAGGCAATGGAGATAGGTACGGAGACAGCTGCGCTTACTCACGGCCATCCACTTGGATATATTCCTGCAGCTGCTCTGTCTTATCTCGTCGCCCTCCTTTCTCATAATGATATGCCACTTGAGGAAGCTATAGAGGAAATGACTTATAAAGTCTATCGTGAATATGATGCCAAGGATGAGACAGAAGAGTATATCGATGATTTCAGAAGCATTATCGACAAAGCCTATTTCATGGCACTGGATAAATCTATAGACGATGAGAATGCGATAAGAAGCCTTGGGGCAGGATGGGTTGCCGAAGAGGCATTTGCGATTGCTCTTTTCTGCTCGCTGCGTTACTCAGATGATTTCGAGAAAGCTGTATCGGCTGCTGTGAATCATGATGGTGACAGCGACTCTACTGGAGCTATCACGGGAAATATTCTCGGTGCCTATCTTGGGTTGTCTTCTATTCCCGGAAATTTTATAGACAATCTGGAGCTGAAGGATATCATTCTCGAGATTGCTGATGACCTTTATCATGATTGTCCTCTTGATTCCTGGAATATAGCGGAGACTCCAGATGAGATAAAGTGGGAGAATAAGTATTCCCACTTCGATAAGTACTATCAGGAATGAAATATAAAAGATTTTGCTTGTGAGTTTAAATCTTGTTTCCTGAATCAGTCCGTGTTAGCCTCTTCTGAGAAGGACATCATTCCCCTGAAGGAGAGACCATGAGAAGGACAATTAAAGCGTATATTGCTTTGGCTCTGTTTGTGATGATTGGAATCGTACCCCCCCCCGTATTGAACTAACCCCCTGAAGGTAGACATGAAATGGGCCTTTTCACAGGAGGAACAAAAAAGTGA
>CALXKJ010000030.1 GCA_944388955.1 uncultured Spirochaetaceae bacterium
GTTTTACCGCTCGTTTTACCGCTCGTTTTACCGCTCGTTTTTGCTTTCTGCATATCATCGGATGATAACGGAAGCATCAATGATGTACGTATGAACTTATAATCCTCAGTGACAACAGGTGTACCTAATCTATTATCCTCCCATACTGACAGGATCCGGGGAACTCCACTGCCTGCTCTCTCACCTATTCCTAGGAGATTGAACATCTTCATGATGTTCTTGTTCCTAGCATCAGTAACACCTCCTGCGAGCATTTCATTTTTCCCGACACGTATATCACCAGGATTCGTGAATGTGATACTTTCAGGTTTCCTGATTATCACAAGTCCGGCAGGAATGAAGAAATCTGCATTGATTATGCAGTTTACCAATGCTTCTCTGATAGCTGTATGTACAGGAGTCTCGTCAGATCTGAGAAGCGCTCCATTCATCATCGTAAGCTGGAAAGGAGTCTTAAGGCCTTCATAGAGCTTCGAAAGCACTCTCCAGAAGAAATCATATAGATTTCCAGACCATGTTCCCGTAGAGGAGTATACCCTATCTATCCAGTCGATTTCCGATGTGAAATCATACTGGCGATAATCAAGAAAATACTCTGGGAATTCACGAACGATATGATAATCATCCCCGAACATAAGAAGTCCTGCTGCTGTTGGCCGTACTCCGCTCTCAGTCCTTGCTGCAGCTCCTATCATGACGAGATACTGATCATCAGGCAGTTTCTCCCAAGGATGCTTCGGAGATATTATCATGTGCCTTCTTCTATATGACTGTATTGATTCCTGATTAAGATCAGTCCACAGCAGGTCGTCGATGATCTTAGTATCCATCGTCTTTTCGGAATTGTCCCGGATCATCGCATTGATTTCCCGCTTCGTACAATGATAATCCCCTTCATGATTCCTTCTGAATGTACCTTTCATTGGATTATCATTGATATATACCGGACGTTCGGATCTTTCAGCACGAGGAACTTCTATTGCAATTATCTCATCACCATTTGTTTCTGCGTAAGTTGTTATACTATTGTCTGTTAGAAGGTTGACTTATACCTTATTTACGTTATTTATGATGTTCCAGAAATCTTTGATAAGCTTATCAGAATTTCTTAACCCAGAAGTTACAAAGGAACCATCTTTTTCCTCTTCAACACCAAGAAGAATCACACCGCCATATGTATTGGCAAAAGCCGAATACGTCTCCCATATCGAAGAAGGAAGGCCATGCAATGCGCTTTTCGCTTCTATCTGATTTCCTTCACGGTACAATCTGTAATCTTCAAAACTGAACTGCATGGAACCTCCTATCTATATACTCAGTCTACATGAACATCTTCTCAAGCAAAGCTTTCTTTATATTTTTCAGCTTATCTAGTTACGCTGATGCAGGAAGAACAATTGTCATTAAACCATCATCCCTCAGATAATAAAGATCATGAAGCTTCCCATATTGCAGAAGCAAGTTGCTGTTTATTCATTTTAAACCTCTCAAAACTATTATCGAGTATAGCATGAAAAGCCTTTGATTCTTCATTTCTGCTTTATTTTCCCACATTGATTGCCTTCATATATTCGACTAACATCAAGAGCGGAGGAACAGATGAACAGAATAGTGCTTCATGCATCTGATCTCGACGGTTTTCTTACAGAAAAAGATAAGGCATCAATTGATGAGATAGACAACATGTACTCAGATTACCTCAAACTCTGCCGGAAGATTGAAATCGTCGAAGACAAAGAAGAAGCAGAGAAAGCGCTTGTTGAAAACGCACGTACAACCGGTCATAAGCTTGAGGAGATAACAAGAACTAACCCGAGGATTCATGTCTATTCGTTTGAGACACCTCAGGAACAGCACGGAGAGGCTTCAAGGATAATCGCAAAGCTTAGAAACCCGAAGACAGAGCATGAGGAATTCCTCTATTATATACAGCGCGCTTATGAGATAATGTTCGCACATGCTTTTGCAGCTCCGTGCATCAGACAGAAGCGCTCAATCATCCAGAAAACACCTGTTACTGTTCCTGTGCGTAATTATGCTGTTCACCGCATTCCAGATATCGATGATATAGTCCACAATGCAGTGATGTGTGTCATGCTCCGCGGCGCACTCCTTCCTTCGATGATCATCTCAAAGGAAATCGAGGATTATTCCTCTGATGGCTTCATCACCCCTTTCGCCCTTTTCAGGATAAAGAGGGATGAATCGAAGAACGAGAACAATATGGACTACGTTCTCGATCTCGATAAATCATTCTTCGATCTTGGAAAACTCGATGGGAGGGATCTCATATTCGCAGATCCGATGAATGCAACAGGCGGTTCACTTGTCACCATTGTCAAATATCTCAAGGAGCAGGGAATAAAACCAAGATCCATAAAATTCATCAATGTGATTTCTGCGCTGAAAGGTGCGCTCAGGATAACAAGAGCGATACCGGAAGCCGATATATACACGCTCTGGATGGATCCAGTGCTCAATGAAGCAGCATATATCCTTCCAGGACTTGGAGATGCCGGCGACAGGCTCAACGGCAAGGATGGGGAAGAACCTAGGAACATAATCCAGCTCATCGCGGATTATGGAACAAATATAATGAATCTATACAGAGCACAGGTGAAAGAGATTGAGAAGACCGTTCTTGCTTAAGATTATCATAATCATCATGCTCATTACTTCATGCCATACACTCACTGATGAAGAATATGCGCAATCGATAATAAACAGAGCTTATCCCCTTGAAGGTGAAGAAGCAGCTTCCGTCTATCTGGAAGGACTGAAGAACATCCAATCTCCAGAGCTTTATTACAATCTCGCATACTCCTACCTTGAAGCGGGTGAATATGACAAAGCAATACAGGCAGCGTCCGACGCACTTCTCCATTATCCGGGAAGGCTCAGGTTCATGTATCTAAGGGCTTATGCTTATAAGGCGCAGGGCAGATACTATACATATGAGAAAGCTCTGAAGACAATCCTCATTTATGATCCGGGGAATGATGATATAAGGAATATGCTACTTGACCACTACATAGCTACAGGAAGGAAGAAGGAAGCTGCGGAGATTGCAGAGGATGTGATCAAGCGTAATCCAACAGACAGGAAGGCACAGTCAGCCCTAGCTTATTCAAGCCCTTTCTTCCGTGCAATCGCCCCGGTTGAGGAAAAAAAGACAGTACAGGATAAAGAAAGCTGGCATAGGGAGTTCACGCTCTTCAATCCTCTTGAGATACTCAGAGGCACAAGGCTTCTGAGTGATGAAGAGACAGATTCATCATCTGATGCAGCAGCTAGCAGCCTTTGATTTTCTTCCACTCCCCTACAGCCAGTTCATCGCATCTGTTGTTATACGGGTTTGAGGCATGTCCTTTGACCCATATGAGATTGACTTTATGCAATCTTATAAGAGAGAGGATCCGTTTCCAGAGATCGGTATTCGGCACAGGCTTTCCTTTCTTGACAAAAGCCATCTTCTCCCAAGAGAAAACCCACCCTTTGGAAATAGAGTCGACAAGGTATTTAGAATCTGAATAGAGATCTACTTCACAAGGCTCCTTCAGAAGAGAAAGCGAAGCTATAGCCGCCATCAGCTCCATACGGTTATTGGTAGTATTATCCTCTCCTCCAGAGATTTCCTTCTCATTCTCTCCGTATTTCAATATGGCACCCCAGCCTCCGGGTCCGGGATTGCCAGAACATGCACCATCTGTGTATATAATGACTTTCTTCAATTACTGACTCCATATAGGTTAATGCTATTTAACACCTGTCTTCTTTATGATATGCCAGCCAAATTGTGTCCTGACAGGCTTTGAGATAGCACCAACCGACATTCTGCGCACAGCATTCTCGAAAGGAGCCACCATCTTTCCTTCTCCGAACCAGCCCAGATCACCGCCTTTTGACTTTGATGGGCATGTGGAATACTGGGCTGCAAGACTCTGGAAGCTTTCGCCCTTCTT
Source organism: uncultured Spirochaetaceae bacterium (assembly GCA_944388955.1). Classification (GTDB taxonomy): domain Bacteria; phylum Spirochaetota; class Spirochaetia; order Sphaerochaetales; family Sphaerochaetaceae; genus Ornithospirochaeta. The sequence continues at coordinate 3,963 of CALXKJ010000030.1, forward strand.
CACTCTTTCATACAGTTTCTCTGCAGTACTCTGATCTTTCACGAGGATATGACTAGCCCTGAATTCCATTTTCACTCTCCAGAATCATCTCACGATATGACCTGATCTCATAATCAGATTTATCAACATGGGCCTTTTCCATAAGGCTCTCTATCTTCCTCATTGCATCTTTCGCTTCTTTTAGAGACGAATCAAAAGGCAGTAGGATTTCAATCTCAAGGAAATAACCAAGCTTATTGACAGAGAGAAGCTCCACATGGGCATCATCGGCAAACCATTCCCAGCCGTCTTTCTTCTTTATAAAGAAGTCCTCATAACCGAGCGCGTGGAAGAACATGATAGCCCTATCTTTTTCGGCAAGAGGTGCCTGAAATTCGTACTCCTCATTATCCTCCCCAGCTTCTGAGGTAGAGGTTTTCTTTGTTGTCAGCTCTATAATCCCCTTATGCTCTCTTATGCGAAGCGCTTGGACAGAAGCACCGGGGCGCCTGAAATAATGATCGTATTTATGGACAGGCTTCCCCTCTCCATAGAGACTGTCAAACAGTTTCTTTATGTCTTCTGCTTTTCTTGCGTGAGCCTTTATCTCAATCTCTTTCATCAGTATTTCCAGGGGAATATCATGGATTTAAGCGACCTTGGCCCTACTTTCTCCCTTTCATCATAGAGAAGGTCATCCCAAGGCACATGCTTCCTGTCCTTATCCCCATTCTCCTCAAGCCAGTCATACTTGAACATCAGGAGCTTCATGGCATCCTGCGCTGCCAGCTGCAATCCAGTGAGACCTGGCACAAGCCCCATCGTGACACATGATAACGCTATGCAGATAAGATTGTAGATGAAGAAGAAAATCGTGAAGCCAAGGTTATCAGCGACAATGATGAAACATTTCCGTGCTGTCTTGAGCGGTCTGTCAGCAGGAAGAAGATTCATCAGCGGGAAATAATATGGGATGCAAAGCACAAGCACGACTTCAACCCAGAACATTATGAGCGCGATAAGATAACCCAGCGCATTGCCGAATGACATATAGAAATTGATGACAAAAACATTGACATTCAGAAGGGTAAGTCCAAGGAAGAATAGAAGCGAATGACGTATGTTGCGTCTTACACCATCTTTGAAAGCCTGCCATGTATCACGTCTATAGTCTGAATAGTTCTTAGTTACAGCCGCACTGCCTCCCATGAGAATGGAGACAAGCAATAGAAGAACGAGCATAATCGCATAACCGAAGATGGCGTTGGAGGCACCGGCTCTGAAAGCCACCCAGAGAACGGCAAGCACGATGGCGTCATACGCGAGGTTCATCAGTGCCATTCCAATCAGGTTATCCCAGCCATCAAAGAAAGCTTTTTTTATGAAGAATCCTTTCATACAAATGAATGTACGAAAAGAAGGAAAGCATTGCAACTGACACTAGTAAGAAATTATATAGATTCAAATGGTTTTTTAGTATTTTCTGTATTTACAAATAAAATTTTACATGTTATTTCTTAATTAGTGGCTTAAATGGTAATACCAGGTTGCCTAGAAGAGGGACTGCCATAGACGTCCACGGAGTAGTCCAGGGCGCACCATACCCCAGCGGGCAGAGCTGCTGGGGCATTTTTTTTGATTCAAAATATGCACAATTATTCAGAATTTTGCAATTTTCTGAATAAATATACGAAAATATCTTGAAATGATTCGATGAATATGCATAATTAAGCCATCAAGGAGAAAAAAACAAATGGCAAAGGAAAAAGTCATTCTTGCATATTCTGGCGGATTGGATACTTCTGTAATCCTCAAGTGGCTTGCAAACAAAGGGTTTGATGTAATTGCGTATGTCGCCAATGTCGGACAGAACGAGGACTTCAAAGCGATTGAGGAGAAAGCATACGCAACAGGCGCAAGCAAAGTTTATGTTGAGGACCTGAGGAAACCTCTGGTAACCGATTATATCTATCCAGCATTGAAGGCAAATACCATCTATGAGGGCACGTATATGCTTGGAACATCCCTTGCCCGCCCTATCATAGCGAAAACACATATTGATATCGCGAAGAAAGAAGGCACGAAATATGTTGCGCACGGAGCTACAGGAAAAGGCAATGACCAGGTAAGGTTCGAGTTCGGATATTACATGAACATGCCTGATGTTAAGATCATAAGCCCTTGGAAAGATGAGGAATGGCTTTCACAGTTCGAAGGCAGATCTGATATGCTCAAGTATGCTGAGGAAAACAATATCCCGGTAAAAGCAAGCCTCAAGAAACCATATAGCGAAGATGAGAATCTCATCCACATATCACATGAGGCTGGAATCCTGGAAGATCCTGCAAACAGGTGTCCGGAGGATGTTTTCTCACTCACGCTCTCTCCTCAGAAGGCAGCGGACAAAGAGACGATTCTCACGTTAAATTTTGTAGATGGTGAACCAGTTTCTGTCAAAAACGAAAATGATGGCACTGTCGTCACAGACCCGGTCGAGATGATTCTCTACCTCAATAAGATGGGCCATGATAATGCTATCGGGCGCGTGGACATGGTTGAGAACAGATTCATAGGAATCAAGAGCCGCGGCGTATATGAGACTCCGGGATGCGAAATACTCTGGAAAGCCCACCATAATCTTGAAGGCCTGACAATGGATAAAGAAGCAATGCACCTCAGAGACATGCTTTCACCAAAATATGCCGAGCTTATATACAACGGTTACTGGGGAGCTCCTGAGTTTGACATGCTCACAGCTCTATTCAATGAAAGCCAGAAGCATGTAACAGGAAAAGCAACTGTCGCGCTCTACAAAGGCAACGTCATCAATGCCGGAATAGAATCTGATTGGTCTCTGTATAATGAGGATCTCGGCTCAATGGACAAAGCCGGCGGCTATCATCCAATTGACTGCAAAGGCTTTATAAATATCAACGCGATAAGGCTTATAGCTTCATCCCAGAGGAAGATGAAGGAAGCTGATTGATAAACCCTCAAAAAGCAAAGATATCTATCCAGGGGCTGCCTAAAAGGTGGCCCCTATTGCTCATCCGACAGGCCTTCTGCCCTACCCATCCACTCAAGCACAATACCATCATCGGGCGACCAGGAGCCATAGATTATCTCATCAGGCCTTTCTTCTTTCTCTTTATCTTTCTTTTCCTGCTCCATGTCTTAATCCTAAAATGATACGGAAACATATTCCAGTGCCGCATGATATAATTCCCAATATGCGGAGCAGAAATAGAATCATACTTTCACTTACAGTCTTCTCGATGTTCTTCGGGGCCGGGAATCTCATCTTTCCACCGTTTTTAGCATATGAAGCTGGTTCATCTTTTATCCCCGCGTTTCTTGGCTTCGCAGTCTCAGCAGTCGGACTTCCGGTGCTTGCACTTCTTGCAATCGGGAAATCCGGCTCATTGGAAAAACTTGGCAACAAAGTGCATCCTCTGTTTAGCACGATATTCATAATGGCTATTTATCTTGCTATCGGGCCATGCCTAGCCATACCAAGGACAGCAAGCACCAGTGCTGAGATGATTCTTCCAGACAACAGACTGTTCATGCTCATATATTCCGTTGTTTTCTTTCTGGCCGCATCGCTTGTCGCACTGCATCCTGAAAGGCTATCGAAAATACTCGGAAGAATCCTCTCACCTCTTCTTATAACGCTTATAATCATTCTTTTCATAGCTTCTGTAACCAGCATGGAATCCATTCCATCAGTGCCGTTAGGCGAATATTCATCATCTCCTTTTGCAGAAGGCCTTATAAGCGGATACCAGACAATGGATGCGACGGCGGGACTTGTCTATGGAATCATCATTTTCATGAATCTGGAAGCAATGGGAGTCGAGAAAAAGAGGATGATGAAGGAAAGTGCAATATCCTCAGTTGGAGGAGGACTTCTCCTTCTCGGCATCTATATGATAATCGCGATGATTGGCATCAGAGCAAGAAATATATCATCAGAGCTGACAAACGGGGCTGCAATCCTGACAGCAATGACCCATAAAGTATTCGGAGAATATGGAAAAGCTATTCTTTCCGCGATATTCGTCCTAGCGTGCTTCAACACATCAGTAAGCCTCCTATCATCATGCGGTGCATATTTTGAAAGTCTTTTCCCTAAAGTCAGAAGAACTGGCTGGATATTCATCTTCGCCGCAGTCTCATGCTTGATATCAAACGCTGGACTGGATGCGATAATCAGCATATCAGAGCCTGTGCTGACACTCCTCTATCCAGTGGCAATCACACTGATAGCAATAACATTCATGAAAACGAGCGATAAACTCAAATACACATATAGAATTGCTGTCATTATCACTCTTATATTCTCACTTCTTCAGATGCTGCCAATCGGAAATAGCATACCTCTCGCTTCTAAAGGCTTTGCATGGCTTATCCCTGCGATAATCGGAGGAATTATCGGATACATAGTGGATAAAAGAACCCTCTCCGAAGAGAGGGCAAGCTAAGGAGGAAAAGATTTTATCTATCAAATCCGATATTGAATCTGATAGCAAGTCCGTCAAGACCGTTATCACCGACTCTATCGCCGAACTCCTGGCTGAAGTACGCGATATCCATCTTGATGGCCCAGAGATCAATACCGACACCAAGCGTCCAGTAACCCTGGCTAAGACCACCTCTCACATCAAGGAAGCTGAGAAGCCTGATTTCAGCACCGATATTGAGATGGTACATGAAATCGCGGAAATCAACATTCTTAGTCTGTGCAAGTCCTACGATATCACGAACATCGACTGCAATTGTCGGGCTGAAATACCATCTATTGAATGACCAGCCAATACCAGCATCCAGCGACCAATCACTATTAAACGTAAACTTGTTACCTGTATTTTCTGCTTTTCCACCAAACGGATCCTGAAGGAACTTTTCATAACCTTCAAAACCTGTCATGTGGTACTTGCCATTGAGGTTTCTGGCAACAACACCAAGTGAGAAGCCATATGGCATATTGAGATTAAGACCCACGTCAATAGGAATGGAGAAGCCAGCCATAACAGGAATACCTGCGAAGATACTCATGATATCCGGATCTTCATTACCCATGACTTCCTGTACCTTTTCCGCTCCGACTTTCTCTGTATACGCAAGGTAGTTAAAGCGGACCATGAGGCCAAGATCGAGAGAGAAATCTGAAGGAAGATTGATTCTGAAGCCATAACCCATAGATACAGCTGCATTGACTTTTGCAATTATATCGGAATTCAATCCACCGACATCATCACCATAAGTAAGGATGGAAGCCCGTGCATTCACACCAAGGCCAAAGCCCGAGGCTGTGAAAGAAACACCAGCATCAACATCAGCTATTTTTCCCTTACCGGCTTCAATTGATTCAAGAATAGTTCCAACTCCCTTATACGGGTCTTCACCGTTCATTATATTTTCAATCATTCCTGACTCAAGGATGTCATAGACATGATAGAGAGTTACCTGTGCAGAAGGGAGGGAAAGCTGGAAACGCTTTGAAGCAAGAGAAGCTGGGTTGATGTAGAATGTATCGCTTCTACCCGTTACAGCAACACCGGCGCTACCCATACCAAGGGCACGTGCAGTAAGTGGCTGGAAAGGCTCTACCATGGCAGCATATGTATTATCCGCAGAAGGTTTTGCAAGATTTACAGCGAATACAGATGAAATAGAAATCAGTGCAAGAAGTGCTATTACAAGAATTCTCTTAAGCATTTGAAGCCTCCTCACCATTCATGAAACTATCGAGAAGCGAATCTAAATTAATATTAAGACCTTCGAATGCACTATGTGGTGCCAATACATTGATTGTATCAATAGCGGACTGGAGCATCTTCTTATTCTCGGCTGTTATCAGCTGGGTCGGATCGATGTTTTCAAGATTCCCATCGGCCTCTTTGATTGCCTCACTATTTGCAATAGTCATAACAACAGACTGTGTCATCTGAAGAATAACCGCATCTGCCTGAGTAGGTTCATATGACCCCTCAGTTTCAGAACTGCCCTTTCTGCTGATTTTATTGATACCGTCGATAAGGGCATTGAGCATTTGCTTTTGCTCATCAGGAATCTTTGAACCATCACCTAATGTAGGTATACCATCTGTAGTATCATCTTCAGATTTACCCATCACTGTATTCACAATATTCGTAACAAGCTGCGCACTGCCTCTTGTCTCTTCGCTGTTTTCAGTCGGCTTTTTCATTGAATCACTGAAACCAGAAACACCAGATGCTTTATTGATTGAATTAGCAAGCTCCCCGATCGCATCTGAGCTAAGGTTGGAAAGAATAGTATCTGGAACTTCTATTTTTGCATCTTCACCACCAAGGGATGCTGTTATTTCGGTAATTGTATTATTGATAGTTTCTTTATCTTTGCCGGTTGCAGGCTTTGTACTATCTTTAATAGCCTCTTCTGCCTTTGCCGCATTCTCAGGGTCGACGCCCATTACATTCTCATTCATCCTTCCCATGAATTCGGTAAGCTGATCCATGCTGCAAGATGGTATTGCCAACAACATTATCAATATAAGAACTGCACTGAAAATGCGCTTCTTCATCGGTTTCCTCCAGCAAATAAATGCATGTCCACTACTTTAGTCATTACATTAACACAGAATCATGTAAAAGGTTACACATTTCGTCTCTCTTGAACAATAGTTGCGAATATGTCATATTACACAGGACTGCATTTTGCAGAATTTCCGCCCGTATGGGTGAGATATAGTGCTGGAGACGTTAATCGTCAAGCGTATGGAGGATTACTATGGCAGTAGTAACCATGAAGAGCCTGCTCGAAGCAGGTGTACATTTCGGCCATCAGACAAAGAGATGGAATCCGAAGATGTCTCGTTTCATTTTCACAGAGAGAAACGGCATTCATATCATCGACCTTCAGAAGACCTCAGCCTGCATCGTAGAGGCT
>CALXKJ010000031.1 GCA_944388955.1 uncultured Spirochaetaceae bacterium
TCAAGATGTGCAAGTACATTCAGTCTGTGATTGACCGATACTACGACAACATCACCCTTTCTTGAGAGGTTCGCACCATCATATACGGCAAGCTCCTGCGCAGAACCTGTTGAGAATCCGCCTCCATGAAGCCAGACCATTACAGGACGCTTTCCATCATCAATGCCGGTTGTCCAGATATTGAGATTGAGAGGGCTCTCGCTTGTCTGGAATACACGTCTTGGCTCATCCCATGAAGTTCCAGTTCCTCCAATGCTTACAGGCTGAGGGGAAATCGGGCCATATGCATTTGCGAAAAGCACTCCATCCCACGGCTGTACATCCTCCGCAGGCATGAATCTCTTCGTAACCTCTGCATATGGGATTCCATGAAACGTATAGATTCCATCACTTATGTAGCCCTGTACTGTACCTTTATCTGTCTCTACGGTAGCGATACCTGGTCCAGCTTCGACTACACCTGCAAAAAGCAATGCAGATATGAGCATAAGAACCTGAAGTGCAAATAACCTTTTCATATTCCCTGCCTCCTCAGCTTTCATTCGGAAGTGTCGTCTCAACTTTTCCGACGACTTTAAGATTGCAAATCATCCTGATGAATGCAGGATCGGAGTGATCGACAATCTCGCTGTGCCAGATATCGAGCTTAGCGATCTCTGCCATATCCTCATCAGAAAGAGAGAAGTCCCAGATGTCGATATTCTGCTCCATCCTCTCCCTGTGTGTTGATTTCGGAATCACAACGACGCATCTCTGCACATTCCAGCGAAGGGCTACCTGAGCAGCGCTCTTGCCATACTTCTCCCCGATTGCTGTAAGTACAGGATGAGTGAAGATTCCATGCTTTCCTTCTGCAAACGGTCCCCATGCCTCCGGCTGGATTCCAAGTTCCTTCATATTCCTGATCGCTTTCTCCTGCTGGAAGAAAGGATGGAGTTCCACCTGATTGACAGCTGGTATGACCTCTGCATGGATTGCAAGATCTGTCAGCCTCTCTGGATAGAAATTGCAGACACCGATTGCCCTTACCCTACCTTCCTTATAAAGCTCTTCCATAGCCCTGTATGCGCCATAGTAATCACCGACAGGCTGATGAATCAGGTAGAGGTCGAGGTAATCAAGGCCGAGATTCTCAAGGGAAGTCTGGAATGCCTTCTTCGCGCCATCATATGAGGCATCCTGAGTCCAGAGCTTCGTGGTGATGAAGAGATCATTCCTGTTCACTCCTGATTCCTTTATTGCCTCTCCTACAGCTTCCTCATTCATGTAAGCTGCGGCAGTATCAATAAGCCTATAACCAGAACCGATAGCAGCAAGAACGGATTTCCGACATACATCAGAGTCCGTCACCTGAAACACTCCGAAGCCTTCAAGCGGCATTTCCACACCATTATTAAGATGAATTGTTTCCATTTCTTATCTCCTATGCTTGAACGATAATTTCAAAACTCCAGAAAATACAGGACAAATTTCCTATACTGGTATAATCTATTGTTATAGCGGAGGTGCTATGGAACTTTATCAGCTTGAAGAGCTTGCAGCACTTGCAGAATATGGATCAATATCGAAGGCCGCAGAGAGCGTCGGCGTCTCTCAGCCAGCGATGTCACGCTCAATGAAACTCCTTGAGGCGGATATCGGTGTTCCGATATTCCAGAGGACAAGCAATACGATAGAGCTTAATGATACAGGCAGGCTTGCCGCCTCAAAAGCTGTGGAGATAACCACAGCTGTAAAGAAAGCCATAGAGGAGATAAGGGAGTTCGACAGGAAGAAGAAGATGATCCTTGTCGGTTCTGTTGCCCCGGCGCCGCTCTGGGGTGTCATCTCGATGCTTTCCTCCTTTGAGACTGAGAAAACCATTGCAGGAGAGATGAAGGAGCATAGGATTCTTGAAGATGGGCTGAGAAGCGGCACATACCGCTATGTGATAACCAATGAGCCATTATCCATCTCCGGCTTTGCCACCGTAAGGCTCGGAGAGGAGAACCTCATGTTCCTGCTGCCATCCAACCATCGACTTGCAGGACAGAAAGCCCTTTCATTCAGTGATCTCAATGGGGAGAATATGCTTCTTTACGAGAACATAGGCTCATGGAGAGAATTACCAAAAAGGAAGATGCCTTTATCTAAATTTCTCATTCAGAATGACCGGGATGCATTTGAGGAACTGGTGATGAAATCAACAATCCCATCATTCGCGACAGACCTTCTTTCTGTCCCAATTGAAGGAAAGGTCGCTATCCCGATATCAGATGCGGAAGCTCATGAGGAATTCTATATATCAACCAGATCTGGTGACATGGCGACACTTTCTTACCTTGCAAAGCATTTCAGAGCGGAATTCAGAGCAAGGCATACTTATGCTGTATGAAACTGGATTATATGCGCATTTCATGAGGCGGGAGCACCACTACCCCGCATCTTTCCGTCACACATCTCCGAAGATATGCTCTGGAGACCCTTCTGGCCAGCTACTGAAATCAGCCGGCTCGATTCTGAGGAGTTTCTCATTGTAGTCCCCGTACTTAACACCGCCGATTTAAGAGCTCATTGGATTTCGTCAGTGTCTTAAGCATATCGAGATATCCCCGATCCTATGCCTCTCTGAAAATACGGCCGAAAAGAAATCGGACCAACGGACCGCAGAACAGAATCTGCCAGAAGAATGCCATCGGAAGATTCTTTGCCCCAGTCGTCAGCCAAGCTGGTATGAAATCCACAAGTCCTGGCTTCTGGAATATAAGCGTGGCCCAGAAGCTCATGATCGGGCACATCATCGAAACAGTGACAGCTGCCCTGAATACGGTTCTCAGTATCCTGTCAGAGTTCTCATCCATATTCCGTACAGTGATTCTGGATGCTATCGGATCTGCTATGAAGAACGACATGATAAAGCAAATCGGTATCATGAACTTCATTTCATGAATTGACCTTCCCATTGCAGCCCATGAAAGCCTTTCTTCCATAAGCCCCTGATTGTAGAACTCCATTGCCGCAACCATGAAGAACACCATAAGCAAGGCAAACACAATGCTCTGAAATTTTGTTTTTGGCACAATTTCCTCCAAAGAAAAAAGGCGGGTATCCCGGCTGGATTTACATCCTCTGGAATACTCGCCAGCAAGAAAAAATACAACATCTGAAGAACTGAAATCAATCAATTCATGTTCAGATATAATCACCTGTAGGAGCGGTATTATACTGTTTCTTGACCTCGATTACCGTCGCTCCATCACTATCTGTCTTCCTTGATACAATACTGAATCTCAGACCGCTTCTCTCAAGCTGATGAACATAATCATCAGCCTCCTTCGCGGAATAATCCACAGCCTGTGAATGACTGAGCTTGTCGCTCAGGACGAACTTCAGAGTCTGCTGAAGCATTGAGCTCTGAATCCTTTTCATGTTATCACCTCATTTCTGCCTTTCAGCAGTTGTTACCATTTTGTGTATTACATCAGGCACATCGGAAGCTCTACAGCCAAGAGCCTGCCCCATCTCGAAATTGAACATAGCCTCAGCTTCTCTGAATAATGCGGCTTCGGTTATCTTGCTTATTGGCTTGCCTTTCCTGATTATGTCTTCGTTCATCTGCCATATCTCCATGATGACCGCGAGCAGTGCATCAGGACGACCAGAAGCCATAGCTTCCTTATAACGCACTAACCTCTGTTTATCCTTTCCCTTCCTGGTTTTAATGGATGGTATGCTCCTTATCAGGCTAAGCGCCTGTTCTTTTGTAATTATAGGTCTGATGCGTTCTTCAGAGATATTGCATGGGATATAGATCACACAATCCTCGTTGACAGGAGAGAGCGTATAATAATCCATAGACGGATTGGCACAGGAAAGAGATGGATGGCCGACTGAATCAACTCGGCAGACACCATACCTGGATACCACGGCGTAGTCCCCAGGATTGTACATATTATCACCTCAAATAAGATGGGACCATCTTACAAAAATCTGCGGAAAAATTCAAGCACAATGGAATTATCTCTATGCCATATATGTATATATAAAAGAGAAGCATACCGGATTAACCATAGCAAAACTGATAATCAAATTCTCTCGGTGCTCAAGTTTGAGAGTTCAATCTGAGCGAAACGGAGCATCACTACCCCACCTCTTTCCGCCACACATCACCGAAGATATGCTCTGGTGTCTCTTCTCCGGCCAGCAACTGAACTCAGCCGATTTGATCCTGAAGAGTTCATCTTTGTTATTCCCTTTTCACTTGTTGATATCCATAGAAAGGAAAACCGTTACATCGCCACGTCCCAATGCGTCTTCCCATCCATGAAGATCATCAATATGGCCCAGCTTTGTATAACTCCATGAATTCGATCCATAGAACATGACGATTTGGTTCCCTTGATAAAGCACTATATCGCCTGAACGAGTTGTAATCTGCCTGTTGCTGGAAGGAAGGCTGAATCCCAATGATCCGACCTTCTCAAAGCCGCCGTAGTCCCTTAGATCAAGCTCAAGAGGGTTGCTTTCAATCATACTCACCAGAGTCTCTACAGCGCTGTTGTTCTCCAGCGTGGCTTTGAATTCCGTTCCATTTACATTCACAATCATCTTCATTTCTGAGATATCTCCTGTATCTGAATCAGCTGTAGTGTTTCCTGCGTAATACTGGCTTTCACCCCCAGAGAGCAACATGGCTATAGGCAGCAAAACCATAAGCATCAATATGACAACTTTTTTCATCCTTTTCCTCATTTCAGGCACATTCATGTCTGTCTTTTGTACGCCTTATATGAACTTTACCTGTTCCCTCTGCAATATCCCGGATGATTTCATTAACATCAGGCACGGAGATACAGCTCCCTTGCAGTGGATTCTTGATACTGATTACAGGTGTCGTGATTGTCGCCTCAACTACACTACGTTCGAATGCCAGATCACATCCTTCCATCGAACAGTTTATAAGATGAAGATCTTTGCAATAGCATAGAGGCTGGGTTCCAATGATCCTGCAGTTCTCAAATGTGACATTCTCTGAATACCATGCCAGATATTCCCCATTCACCACACTGTTTCGGATAACAACATTCCTTGCGTGCCAGAAGGCATCCTTCGTGTTGAATCTGCAATTCTCAAAAACAGAATCCTCGATATACTGGAATGAATACTTACCACTGAATTCAACATTTCTGAAATGAAGAGCGGTGCTTCTCACCATGAAGTATTCGCTCACTGCCTTTGTATTCTCTATGCCCACATTGTGACTCGACCACCCGAACTCAGGCGAGATGATATCTGAGTTCCTTATTGATACATTATGGCATTCCCTTAGAGCCTTTATGCCATGCATCATTGTATTCTCTATCTCGATTCCCTCTGAATACCACAATGCGGCACGGCAGGATTCCGTCATCTCAGATTCTCTAATCCTCAGTCCATGATCATGCCAGAATGGATAGCGGAGATTGAAGAAACAGTTCTCTGCCTCTATGTTGCTGCATTCCTTGAACGCGCTCTCACCATCAGCAGGACCATCAAAAGAGCAATTCCTGATCAGAATATCATGACACCCGTATAGCGCCCTCTCTTCATCGTATGATCTGTTCTCAATTATTTCCATGAGTGCAACCCTCTTGTTCATGCTTCAAGATAACATATAAACTTCTACATAGATATTTCTTTGTTTTTATAATATGTGATAGAATTTTCCTATGGAATTCAGGACACTCAGATATTTCATTGCCATAGCAGATGCAGGCAGCATAACCACCGCTGCCGATATCCTTCATGTCACGCAGCCAACCCTTTCAGTCCAGATGAAGGAACTGGAGGAAGA
>CALXKJ010000032.1 GCA_944388955.1 uncultured Spirochaetaceae bacterium
GACAGCTTCCAGCTGCATCTCTACCATGAATCATATGCATCTGGCTTCGGTTAGATTTCATTTATGATTCTCAGTACATATTTCGGTTAGATTTATTTTTGAGGCATCACGTAATTTCATAGAGGTAAAAATCGCCACCAGCTATTAGCCGATGGCGAATCTTATTTGGGTTTGTTTATAGTATGGGTGTTATCAGACAGCGCTCTCTACAAATGTCCTGATCTGGGACGCATTAGAAATCACTGTAGCAACACCATCAGCGATTGAAACAAGTGTCGGAGCCTGCTGTATGTTGTACTTCATGCAAAGCTCTGGATTTTCTTCTGCATCCACCACCTGATACTTCATGCCGGCCTTGTCGAGGGCTGCTTTAGCGATTCTGCAGTTCGGGCATGTCTTTGTCGTGAAAAGAAGAAGCGCATTCTCCCCTGTATGGATAGAAGTTGAGAAATCTTCATCTTTCTTCTCCCCCGCAGCGTAGAGCGGTCCACTATGCATGAGGTGCGAATTAGGAATGTCGTATGTCTTTCTCTCCTTGAACTCCTCAGACTTTCCTACGTTCCAGTTCTGGACTGGACGATAATAACCAGTAATGCGTGAATAGACTTCAGTAGGCTTTCCGCAATGAGGACACTTATAGACTTCACCTGCAATATAGCCATGATCTGCACATACAGAGTATGTCGGGCTGAGCGTGTAGTAAGGAAGCTCATAGTTTTCAGCAATAGTGCGAACAAGCTTCATCGCGCTTGTCCAGTCAGGCATCTTCTCACCAAGGAAGGCGTGGAATACAGTTCCTGATGTATAGAGTGTCTGCAGTCTATCCTGAACATCGAGAGCCTGGAAGATATCATCAGTATATCCGACAGGAAGATGAGAAGAGTTGGTGTAATACGGCGCATTCTCATCGCTGGATGCTGTGATGATATCAGGGAACTGCTCAACATCGTGCTTTGCCAGTCTGTATGAAGTTGACTCTGCAGGTGTTGCCTCGAGGTTATAGAGATCACCATACTCCTCCTGATAATCAGAAAGGCGTGTTCTCATGTGATTAAGCACTTCCACTGCAAAGTCCTGAGCTCTCTTATCCCCAAGTCCTACACCAAGCCAGTTGGCATTGAGGCATGCTTCATTCATTCCAACCAGTCCGATTGTCGAGAAGTGGTTATCGAAAGAGCCAAGGTATCTCTTCGTGTAAGGATAGAGGCCTTCCTCAAGAAGACGTGTTATGACTGTCCTCTTGACTTTCAGTGAACGCGCTGAGATATCCATGATATGGTCAAGGCGCTTATAGAAGTCTTCTTTGTCCTTTGCCTGATATGCGATACGAGGAAGGTTGACAGTGACAACACCGACAGAGCCTGTGCTCTCTCCTGAACCGAAGAAACCACCGGACTTCTTTCTAAGCTCCCTGAGGTCAAGGCGGAGACGGCAGCACATTGATCTGACATCATTCGGCGACATGTCAGAATTGATGTAATTCGAGAAGTAAGGAGTTCCATACTTTGCTGTCATCTCGAAAAGAAGCTTGTTGTTCTCAGTCTCGCTCCAGTCGAAATCCTTTGTGATGGAATATGTAGGAATAGGATACTGGAATCCCCTGCCCTCTGCATCGCCTTCAATCATGATCTCGATGAATGCCTTATTGACCATATCCATCTCTTTCTGGCAATCACCATAAGTGAAATCCTGATCCTTTCCACCGACGATTGCAGGAACATTCCTGAGATCTGCTGGGCAGACCCAATCGAGTGTTATATTCGAGAATGGAGCCTGTGTTCCCCACCTTGATGGTGTGTTCACGCCATAGACAAATGACTCAATGCTCTTTTTAACTTCATCGTATGTGAGATTGTCCTTCTTAACGAATGGAGCAAGATAGGTATCGAATGACGAGAATGCCTGAGCGCCAGCCCACTCGTTCTGCAGGATACCAAGGAAGTTGACCATCTGGTTGCAAAGAGTGGCAAGGTGTGATGCCGGAGATGATGTAATCTTACCAGGAATACCGCCAAGACCTTCCTGAATCAGCTGCTTGATGGACCAGCCTGCGCAATATCCTGTGAGCATCGAAAGGTCATGGATATGGATATCGCAATTGCGATGCGCCTTTGCAATCTCATCATCATAGATTTCAGTAAGCCAGTAGTTCGCTGTTATAGCACCGCTGTTTGAAAGGATAAGGCCGCCGACAGAATATGTGACTGTACTGTTCTCCTTGACTCTCCAGTCATTGAGGTGGAGGTAGTTATCGACAATCTTCTTGTAGTCGAGGACAGTCGACTTCATATTCCTCATCTTCTCGCGGTTGCGGCGATAAAGAATATAGCTCTTTGCGACATCGCCATACCCAGCCTCTCCAAGAACTTTCTCAACAGAGTCCTGGATATCCTCAACAGCAATCTTGTCGTCATGAATCTTATCAGCGAAATCCGCTGTCACTTTAAGGGATATGAAATCAATCACATTGTCGTCATATGGTTTCTCCACAGACTCGAATGCTTTCTTGATAGCTGCCGATATCTTGCTGATATCAAAACTGACGGTCTTTCCGTCTCTTTTCACTACTTGGTACATTATTTCCTCACTGTTTGATGAGGATAATAACATGGAGGAGAATGATATGCAATACCAAAACACAATAGAAAGTGTTATATAACTTTTATTACGCTATATATAGTGGCATTAACGATCTCGTAACAATACATTTCCAATATATTTTCTCAGTATAGTTATATAGCTTTCCATTTCCTCCGGAGTAGGTGCTGTCAGGTTTTTTCCAATGATATCTCCCTTGTCTGAAAAGGTTTGCAGGAAGTAACTATGACAAGATGAGCACATTTTACCGATTTCATGAAAATCTTCCTCGGAATGAAGCTCATGTACTACGGTAGTGCGGAATTCATAAGGGATATTATCCTCGGCAAGATATGAGATACTCTCGAGAATCGGGGAAATATTGAAATTGGCGATGCCGGCAGTAAGACCATATTTGCCAATGCTGTTCTTTATATCCATAGCTATATAGTCTGCCAATTCTTCCTCAACAGCTTTTCTCATGACATCAGGCCTGTAGCCATTCGTGTCGAGCTTCACAGCGTAACCCAGATCCTTGATGCGACGCATATATTCAAGCAGATCGCACTGCAATGTAGGCTCGCCCCCTGTAATGACAACACCGTCAATCATACCCTTTCTTTTCCTGAGATAAGAGAATATCTCGTCATCCGGAATAGAGGGCTCAGAGTCAGGATGGAGGACAAGTGCTGCATTCTGACAGAAAGGACATCGGAAGTTGCAGCTGCCTGTAAAGAGAATCGTCCCGACTTTTCCTGGGAAATCGACAAGAGTCATTTTCTGGATACCATGGATAATCATACTGTGATAGTAAATCAGATTGCTTCTGGTAATCTATATGATAACGGAAATACTGCCTTCCATATTCTCCCTCTCGATATGCCACACAATACTGCATGTCGCATCCAGAAATGCCTTATCGTGGCTGACAAGAAAAAGAGTGTATGTATCATCATCTTTTCTGAAAATGCTCTCAAAGATGCCCATTGATACTATATCAAGATGATTCGTAGGCTCATCCATTATGATTATCGATTTGCCTTTTTATTTGAGCCCGTAAGTCAAGAGGTAAAATAAAGAAAATTTTCCATCGTCGAATCGTTGACAAAAAGGCATAAA
>CALXKJ010000033.1 GCA_944388955.1 uncultured Spirochaetaceae bacterium
AAATACCAGAAGGCAGGGAGTCTCAATGCCCTTGCATACAGCGTGATCAATATGGCCTCTCCTGTAATCGCAACGGCACTGTATTCTGTTGGAGGGCTGACTCTTGTAATCATCGTAGACCTCTCCACATTCACAGTGGCATTCATCTCGCTGCTATGCTTCGTCCGGATTCCGGAGATGAAAAAGGAGAAATATGAGAATAGTCATATCATGATGGATCTGAAGGAAGCATTAAATTTCCTCAGAGCAAACATAGGGATACTCCAAGTGATACTCTTCCTTGCTGCAATCAACTTCATAGCATCAATCTACAATGCAGCACTTCCTGCAATGATTCTCAGCTTCGAGGGTGAAAACGTACTTGCAGCAGTACAGTCCACGGCAGGGATAGCGATGATTATCGGTAGTGCAATCGCAGCAATGTTACCAACACCAAAAAGCAGAGTGAGAATGATAATCATCTCGCTCTTCATCTCGATGAGCACCGAGAACTTCATGCTTGCCTTCTTCCGGAATCCCATCATGTGGTGTGTAGGAGCATTCCTCGGATGGCTCTGCATCCCCGTGATGAACACCAACCTCGATGCTTTGATGAGAAGCCAGATTCCATCAAGCATCCAAGGCAGAGTGTATTCAGCAAGGAACATGCTCCAGTTCTTCACCATACCGCTGGGTTATCTTGCAGGAGGCTTCCTGGTAGATTCTATGTTTGAACCTTTCATGACTGATAAATCGAACACTGTACTCAATCAGCTGTTCGGGACAGGCAAAGGTTCTGGTGCCGCATTCCTCTTCGCTGTAATCGGTGTAATGGGGGTACTTGTATGTGTGATTTTCTCAAAGCTTAAAGCTATGAGGAATCTGGAAAGATAAGATCTATTGCTTTGTCATCCACTCCAACGGATGACAAAGTGTATTGATAGTTTTTTGACAAGAACTGATGGTGCTGAAATATAGGAATTCCTGACGCTATGATTAAGGTATAATTTAAATAACTAAGAGTATTCTTGCATGCTTAATAAATTCCGGGTTTCATCCATTTGAAAAGATAGATTGGCCCATAAGCTAAATCCTTTAGTCATAAAAGATAAAATCAGGCTTTGATATGCACCCATAAAAGGTAACACTTTCTATTCCCTCTGGTAGGATATAGGTAACACATTCTTACCCACAGAAGCCGTAATAGGTAACAGCTTTCTTCCTGCCGCATCCAGAAGAGGTAACACTTCAATATATACAGGAGGAATAATCCCTCCAGATCCGATTCCTGTCAATGCTTGGCTTCATCAAAGGCTACGATGCATATCCCATTCGGGTTCCTCTTCCTGAATTCCACTGGAGGAAGTTTGCCGAGGTACTTCTTGCACCTGCGGTTGTTGTAGTAATCGATGAACCATTCAACCTTTCTTACAATATTCTCCCTATGGACCCTCTTGCCATTGACCGCAGCCTTCCCGAACTCCGAATAAAGGGCCTCTGTCTTGATGATGCCGTTCAGCGATTCCATTGCCGCATTGTCATAGCATGATCCCTTGCTGCCCATGCTCATCCGGATGCCAAGGCATGCAAGCTTCTCCCTGTATGCATATGACACATATGTGGATCCGCAGTCGCTGTGGAGGATGATGCCGGATATGGCATCACCGAGCTCCGAGGCAAGCATATCCACGGTGTCCAGGCACAGCTTCGTGTCAGGATGCTCTGAGATCTTCCATGCGACTATCTCTCCGTTGAACATGTCCTCTATCGTGTTGAGGTAGAGATTGCCCTCAAGAGCAGGAAGATATGTTATATCCTCCACGAAGCGTGTTCGCGGATAGAATGAGAAGAATCTTCTTCCGATCAAATCCGGTATCCAGAGGCTCCTTAAAGCCCTTCTGGCTGCGTAGACCTCCTCGCTGTGCTTCTTCCTCCTGACATTGGAAAGAAGGCCGTTCTCGCGCATTATACGCTCCACGCGCTTCTCATTGACAGCTGTGTCGAGCTTCTTCGAAAGCTCCATCGCCATCTTCCTGTAGCCAAGACAGTACCCATGCTCCTCAAGCAGAATGGCATCATCGGCTTCCTTCTTTTTCGGTCTGAGGCTCTGGTAATAGCGCTTGGGAGATACTCCTGCGATGCCGCACAGCCTCCTGGTGTTCTTCCTGCCGGACTCTACGGCTTTCCTGATTGCGGAAAACCTTTTTTTTCATCACGCTGGACGGATCCTGCTTGATGATCTCATAGAGGGCCTCAAGATAGGCTACCTTGTCCTTGAGGTACTCGTTCTCTTCTCTCAGCGCCTTGTTCTCCTTCTTCAGATCCTCTCCGCTTATTTTCCTTGGCATCGCTTCCTCTGGGATGATGGCAATTCCGGCCTCGCATGCTTCCGAACCATCCGTTCTCCTTCGCTTATTAGCATAATGCTCTGCAAGGATGTTGTCTTTACTCCTGAGGCACCAGTTCTTCACGCTCGTGCGTGGCAGACGATGATCATTTGCGATTGCACTGATGCTCTTCCCGTTCTCATATTCAAGAATGCACTGCACCCTGAATTCCTCTGTGTAGTGGTTGTATTTCCCTCTCACATCCTGCTCCTTCCGTTACCATCTTCCGGTGCGGAGGAACATTTTGTGTTACCTAAATGGGGTGCAGATCACTTGGATAATTCAGATCATTTAAGTTCACCTACACTAGTTCCAATATATTGGCTATAAGTATAGATGTTATCAGCTCCAACTAATTTAGTAAAAAAGGATTGCAAATTTGAATCTGGCTGAATTGATACAAAGAAAAATAGTCTTTTCTTTGATCTTGAACAACAAACATAAAATAAATTTCTGTTTCTTTCATAAGAATCTTGTTTGCCATTTGGAACATTAATTTGTCCTGTTATCATAGGTGCATATTTCTCGAATTGATATAGATTCCAGCCTTTACTGATAACAAAAATAACATTGTCATATTCTTCACCTTTAACTCCATGATCAGTGGAAAACAAAGTATCAGGATACAAGAAATCGATGGCTGCTGTAAATTGTGAGTACTCCAATTCCAAAAATGATTTTATTGAATGAGTGGAAACATATGTCGTTTCTGGTGATTCCAGATATAAATGATACCACTTGTCTAATTCTGGAGAGATGGGGATTAGTTTTGAGTTTCTGATTAATTCAATGACGTCTATTGCTCTTTTTTTACGAGCATCGTCCAATTTTATCTGCAATTCTTTCCATCT